>CAZQRD010000023.1:0-37076 GCA_964595535.1 uncultured Flavobacteriaceae bacterium
TTAAGTTTTTAATAAAGGAAAAAAAGGGCTGTTATAAACAGCCCTTCTTAATACTAACAATCAAATTTATTTCTTCGTCATAGTATACGTAGGTACACTAGGGTTTGTAAAGTCAAGCTTAATATCATAGACACCAGCTTCAGAAATAGGGATATCAGCACCCCCTGCTTCTAAAATTCCGTCTTCACCATCGTCGCCATAGTTAACACCCCAATCATTGTTCAATCTGAACTTGATCAATCCCTCTGTTAGGGGCACATTATTGGCATAAAAAATTCCTTCGTTACAATAGTCAGGTGTAAATGGCACATCTGGTGGGTCCCAACCAAATTCTGTCGCATCACCCACTAAGCCCCATACGTCAGGTTTTTCAATGCTATATGTCAAGTTATTGAAATCGATAATTACCTCGTATAAACCAGCTGTAACCTCAATATCTGCACCACCCTGTTGTAAAGTTCCATCAGCGGCATCTGATCCAAAGTTTACCGCCCAATCCTCATTCTGACGAATTTTCAACTTCCCGTCTTTGAGTTCGACTTGAGGAGCTCTCCATGTGTCAGAGCAAGGGTCATACACTAGTGGCACATCTGGTGGGTCCCAACCAAATTCTGTCGCATCACCCACTAAGCCCCAACTATATTTTTCAACAGTATAGGTTAAGTTGTTCTCATCAAATGTTACCTTGTAAGATCCAGCTTCCTCAACAGGTATGTTTCCTCCACCTGCTTGTAAGGTCCCATCATTATTATCTGAACCATAATTAACATCCCAGGCATTGTCTTGCCTAATCTTCCATTCACCAACTATCAGGTTGATATAGGCCACATGAATACCGGGCTCGGCTGTTTGATAGAATGCCGCATCAAGCGTATTACCATCAGGCCATCCATTTGGTGTAGCATCTCCTACTATCCCCCAAGGAGTAGTTAGGTCAAGCGCTCCAGAATATGGTGTAGCTGTCAAACTTGAAACTTCAGAAGGCTTGCTGTATTGCTTTGACATAATAATGTCAACTTTCATCTGTAACTGTGTTACAGTTCCAGGTTCTGCTCCCAGATTCAAAAGAATTTTATTCAAATCTTCAGTATTAAATACCTTTTCCAATGCTGAACCAGCAGATACAGACTCAGGAGATGAAAAATCTCCAGAATCAAGATCAAAAAGAATATTATACTCAGCTGCAGCATTGTAACCAAATTCTGGTTGGGTCCAAGTAACTTTCAGTACCTCTTGGCCTTCATTGGCCTCCTCAAGAACAATATTATCGTCAGAAAGGCTTACAGTTGTGTTAAAGTCCTCATTGATCACAACAACGTCATCTTCATTACAACCTACAAACAAAGCTGTGAAGGTCAATAAGAACAATATTTTATTTATATATTTTTTCATGATATATCTGTGTTTTTAAATTAATAACCTTCGTTTTGTGTCAACGTTGGGTTCGCTATAATATCTGAGGAAGGAATAGGATAGAGATCTCTCCAAGGTTCTGAAGTTTTACCTTCCATGATCCCACCTTTCCAAGGCCATACACCTGCATCTGAAAATGTTTCAAAACGAATCAAATCAGTTCTTCTGTGACCTTCCCAATGCAATTCCCTCGATCTTTCATCAAGAATAAAATCTAAAGTAAGATCCGTTGCAGTTATATTACCAGCCGGGCTGCCAAAAGCTCTTTCCCTTAACATGTTAACATAGTCTGCAGCTGTGGCGGCACTTCCGCCTCCACCTCTTAAAAAGGCTTCGGCATACATCAAGTAAGCATCTGCCAAACGGAACATTGGAAAATCAATATCAACAAAGTCACCTGAGCCGTCAGACCCCTGATTTCCGTTTACGTCGATATTTTTGAACTTCTCAACAGCATAACCATTTGAAAAATTAAATGGGTCTTCAATTTCAAGTGTCTGGTCTTCAGTAAAGAAATTGGATCTTGAGTCTCCTGCCGAACTTATCGAATAGGTTGAATTTGCCATGTTTAACGTAATATAGTAGGTTCCATCTTCGGCAACAGGAATGTTTGCTCCTCCATCTTCAAGAGAACCATCAGCACCGTCGTCACCTAAATTAACACCCCAGTCATTGTCAAAACGAAACTTCATCTCACCAGCAACTAATTCGGCATAAATACCATATTGATCTGTACCTGATTCGTACATAATCATATCAGGACCATCCCAACCATTTGTTGTTGAGCTTCCAACAAGTCCCCATTTTGAAGCGGGTCCTATTGCTGCATTTAAAGCATTAACATCAACAGCTGAATCAAATTGAAATACGAAATTCTTAGTGGTTCTGATACCACCCCAACCTCCGTTGATTCCATAATCAGCAGCAACCATACTACCTCCAACAGGCGCATGAGTCAAAAAAGTAGTTCCTCCAAATCCGGTGGTATTTAATCCGTCAAATCGAATTGGGAAGATAACCTCATTCTCAGAACCATTGATATCATTATCAGCTAGGAACAAATCTGTATAGTTATCGGTTAAGGTATATCCGGCACCAATCACTTTCTCAATGTATTCCATTGCCTCTGGGTACATACGAGTTCCAGAACCTTTGTTACCATCTATTCTTGTATACACTTCTGCGTTTAGATATAACTTTGCCAAAAGCATCCAAGCTGTTGCCTGGTCGGCTCTTCCATATTCATTTTGCCTCGCTCCAATCAAAGTCGGTTCGATCTCTTTTAATTCACCAACAATCCAGTTAAATACTTCCGCTCTACTAATCTGTTCAGGAAAGAAATTTCCAACAGGATCATTTTCTGTCACCCAAGGAATATCTCCGTAAAAATCAATCGCATGTGTATAACTCAAGGCTCTCATAAATCGGGCCTCAGCTTTAAAAATCTGTATTTCAGCTCTTAAATTTCCTTCAACACCTCTAGAGTCTAATTTTTCATCGGTGGTTTCTCTTAAGAATTGATTGGCGATACCGATCTGAAAATAGATACGGTCGTACATCGCTCTGATAAATTCATTAGAAGAAGTCCATACATGATTGTGAAGATCGTGAATCGTTCCATCATTCCAGGCGATAATCGCTTCATCAGTATTCAATTCCTGATGTTTCCAATACTGACGTAAATAATTAGAGAATCCTTCATCAATTCCCTGAATATCTGGTTTACCAGCTGGTCCTTCCTGGCCACTTACTGCAATACCTGCATACACTCTGGCTAAGAATTCTGAATAAGCCTCAGGGTCGGCAAAAGCCTGACTTTCGGTAAGTTCAGTAACAGGTTGTTTGTCTAACTCACTTTCACAGGAAACGAATCCAAGTGCAAGCACGAAAGCGACAATACCTACTTTAAATTTTATATTATTAAATATTTTCATCATCAATGCTTTTAAAAGTTAATATTAAATCCAAGTAAGAAAGTTCTTGGTCTTGGATAAAAATTATTATCGATACCTCCACTTATTTCAGGATCCAATCCGTCATAATTAGTAATAGTAAATACATTCTGAACAGTGGTGTATAATCTAAAGCCAACATCTCCATTTTTTAGGTTATCAAAAGTATAGCCTAATGAAATATTATCCATTTTCAAGAATGATGCATCCTGAATATAATAATCTGACCAAAACTGTTGGGTATTGAAATTTGTTTCCAAGAGCGACACGTGAGCATTTCTTAGTGATCCTAATTCATAAAGTGTGCCATTAAAACCTTTTGATGATGCCACATTGTTGTAAGCATAGTTTCCAAGAGCAGCTCTTAATGTAAATGAAAAGTCAAAATTAGAGAAATTCATATAAGATGAAAATCCAAACAAATAATCCGGATTAGGATTTTTATAGATTCTCTTGTCAGTATCATTGATGACACCATCTTCATTTTGATCTACATAAACACCCTCAAGTGGTGCTCCAGAATCGTCATATACTTGTTGATAAACCAAATACGAAAATTGTGGATATCCCACTTTATGCGTTTGAATTGTATTACCAACCCCACCACTGATTCCTCCTTGTGCAATTCCAGGAGAAAGAGGATCTTCAACATTATTCAGTTTTTTGATCTCATTTTCTAACCAGGTAGCATTAAAATTCACATTCCAGCTAAAATTCTCTTTTTGAAAAATATCAGCATTCAAAGTAAATTCAACACCTTGACTGGAAAGGTCTCCAATATTCGTGTATAAATTATTGGTTAAATTAGATCCTGCAGGAGGCGCTATTGTACTCAAGACATCAGAAGATTCTCTTTTAAAATATTCAATAGAACCGGTAAGTATGTCATTCAAAAAACCATAATCTATACCAATATTATACGTATCAGATTCCTCCCATTTGATATTCTTGTCATAACCTTCTGGTCTTAACGTATAATGATAATCAGATCCGAAAGGATATCTTACACCGGCATCACCAGGTGTATAAATTGGTAAGTAACCAAAATCTTTATCAATCTCCTGTTGGCCTGTTTGTCCAAAACCTAAACGAAGTTTTAATGTTGAAAGAGTTTCAGAATCTCTTAGGAAAGCTTCTTCTGATATATTCCATGCTAAAGCTCCAGAAAAGAAATTTGCCCATCTGTTTTCAGGTGCAAATCTTGAAGATCCATCTCTACGATATGTAGCCGTAACTAAATAGCGCTCATCAAAAGTATAATTCACACGAGAAAATATAGACTCCAGTGCATTTAAAGATACCAATCGAGGATTACCCGTTGCAGGGCTGCCTAAACCATCCTGCGTAATATTAGAATTCTCACGATAGAAATCCTGGAACGAGTGACCCACCATAACATCTATTTTATGTTTGTCGTTAAAGGTGTTCACGTAATTCAAATAAATATCCGCCAAGGTATTTCGTTTCATCTCTGTGTAATCTCTTACAGATCCATTATCATTAAATCCACTGGCTGATTCTCCGGGAACTACAAATTGACCTCTTACTTCTGAATAGTCAAAACCAAGATTCACAACCAAATTCAAACCTTTCAGAAAACCAAATTTATAATCAAATTTAGCATTTCCAAGATATCTTTGTGTATTCGCATCATTTGTGTTTTGATTCAATTGACCAACCGGGTTTCTTGGAGCCAATGTATTTACGCTACCATCATCATTTAACCATTCCCAATAACCTCCATATTCAGGCTGTCCGCTGTATATTGGTTTAGTAGGGTCGAAACTCACAGAGCTTCCTATAGCTCCATCATCGCCAAAACTATCTTGAACCCAAGAACCACGTAAGTTGAAATTCATCTTTAATGAATTATCAAACAAGTTCTGTCTAAAATTCAATGCGATACTCGGTCTCGTAAAATCATTCGTTTTCATAATACCTTCCTGATAGGTATATCCGAAAGCAACCCTATAAGAACTGTTATCGAATCCTTCTGAAAGAATAATATTGTTATCTGTACCAAAAGCTGTTTGATAAATTTCGTCTTGCCAGATTGTGCTCCCTGGTGTTATTAGATTTTCCGCATCTGCATTCCCAAGCGCTTTAACAGCATCTCTAAATTGAATAGGGTTTAGAACGTCCACTGTATTAGATTTAACACCAACTGAAAACTTACTATCGATCTCAACTTTGAAACCAGAATTCATTCTTCCTGATTTTGTGGTGATAATGATTACCCCATTTGTTGCTCTTGATCCATAAATGGCAGTTGCAGAAGCATCTTTTAAAATGTTGAAACTTTCAATGTCATTTGGGTTGATCGAATTCAAAGCCGGCCCTTTTTGATCAATAGGAACTCCATCGATCACATAAAGAGGATTGTTTGAGCCCAAAGATGAAATACCACCCCTGATTTTTACAGTTCCTGATTCACCAGGTCTACCACTAGGAGGTGTAACATTCACACCCGCTGTTTTACCAGTAATCAATTGTTCTGGCGATTGAATAGCCCCCACATTGAACTCTTTTTCACTTACCTTTTCAACAGCTCCTGTCGCATCCTTTTTGGTTGTTTGTCCATAACCAATAAGTACTACTTCGTCTAGGCTCTCTGCTGATTCTAGCATCATAACCTGCATATTCGCAGAAACCGGAAGCTCTACGTTGGAATAGCCAACATAAGAGAAAACTAAAATCGCGTTTGCATCAACTTCGAGTTCAAAATTCCCATCGAAGTCAGTTGCAGTTCCCAAAGTTGTACCCTGTACCAAGACGGATACACCAGGAAGGTCAATTCCTTGGTCATCTTTTACATTACCATTAATGAGATCCTGTGCGGACATCATCAGTGGTAATAAAAATAAAATCGCAAAGACTAATTGTCTAATTTTTTTCATCTATAATGAATTTAGTTATTAAGCATTTTGATTTGTAATTAAACTTGCTGTTTATTTAATATTTCACCCAACGAATTTAATTTTTTAACATGAATTTAACACCAAAATCAAGCGCATAAAAAATTACGCAAACGTTTTCGTGTTGATAACTTTAATTACGCAAACGTTAGAGTGAAATTTCGGCAAGCCCCAAGAACGTTGAGAAATTCTAAAAATCAGCTTACTATTTTGCAAATTTGACAAAATAGCTTCCTTAAAATATGTAATTGGCATCATGAACTTTAAAAGATTTTTTTCACCCATAAAATTTTCCTATTTTTATAAACGCAATTAACCCCCAAAGTATTCATAGTTCTTAAACCTTTCGATAATCACGATTTAATGAAGTAATATCTGAATTTTCGCCAAAAAAGGGGGAAGTTATCTTTTGAATAATATGAAAGAAAAAATTACTCTTAAGAAAATAGCCAAAGAATTTGGAGTGTCGATTTCGACCGTTTCCAAGGCTCTGAAAGATAGCCATGAGATCAGTTCAGAAGTCAAGGAAAGAATACAGGCCTTTGCCAAATATTACCATTACAAGCCGAATAGTTTAGCGCTCAACTTAAGAAATCAAAAAACCAAAACCATTGGAGTTATTATACCTGAGATTGTGCATCATTTTTTTACTAAGGTGATCACCGGAATTGAAAAGCTTGCCAATGATAAAGGGTATAATGTAATGATTTGTTTATCAAATGAGTCTTATGAAAAGGAAGTATTGAACCTTGAAATGCTTGCCAATGGTGTAGTGGATGGTATTATAATATCGGTCTCCAAAGAGACTGAAGAAAGGGATGATTACAGACATTTTAACGAACTGATCAGCAACGGAATCCCTTTGGTTATGTTTGACCGGGTGGTCAATCAAATTGACTGTAACAAAGTAATTGCAGATGACAAAGGAGGTGCTTTTCTTGCCACTGAACAATTAATCAAAAACGGTTGCTCAAAGATTGCTTTATTGACAACACCTGATTATGTAACGGTTGGGCACGAAAGAAAAGAAGGTTATATCAAAGCTTTACACGATAATAATATTCCTGTTAGTCAAGATCTTATTATTCAAATAAATGATAAAGTTAACATTGAAGAACAGTTGGCTGTAGTGTTTCAAGGGAATAATGTGCCTGATGGTATTTTCGCGGTCAATGAAATTTACGCCGCTACTGTTATGCAAGTAGCCAGAAATTATGGCTATAATGTTCCCGAAGACATTGAAGTCATTGGATTTACTGATGGTTTGATCTCCGAATTCGCAACTCCTTCCTTAACAACCGTTGCCCAACACGGAAGATCTATGGGACATAAAGCATTAGAATTATTACTCGATGAAATTGATTCACAAGATGCTCATTATCAATATAGAACCAATTTGATTCAAACCGATCTGAAAATTCGTAATTCAACTAAAAAAATTCAGTTTCAGAATTAATCAATAAATTTTATATATTTGTTGACTATTAGTACATATTTCACAACTTGCTAATTATTTAATACTTCACTTACAAGGTTGGGCGGATAGTCTTTCCTTATTTTGAATTTATTGATTTTAACCAAAACGTAAATTTCAGGCTTTAAGCCTTTTGTTGCTTTTCTTAGATGTTTTGTCAATTGAATTCAGCTAATCAAATACTATTTAATTATGGAAAAAAGACGTCTCAGTTTTTGGGAAATCTGGAACCTAAGCTTTGGGTTTCTGGGTATTCAAATGGGCTTTGCCCTTCAAAACGCAAATGCCTCCCGGGTATTGCAAATTTTTGGTGCTGATATTCACGAACTAGGATGGTTTTGGCTTGTAGCTCCCTTAACAGGATTGATCGTTCAACCCATTATTGGTTATTACAGTGATAAAACATGGACACGACTCGGAAGAAGAAGACCCTTCTTTCTAACAGGAGCCATCCTTGCCTCTTTTGGCTTAATTTTGATGCCAAATGCAGATATGTTCACAGCATTTATGCCTGCACTTTGGGTAGGAGCAGGAATGCTTATGATCATGGATGCTTCATTTAATATAGCCATGGAGCCTTTTAGGGCATTAGTGGCTGACGTCTTGCCAAGTGATCAACGTACCTTAGGATTCAGCGTGCAAACCGTTCTTATCGGAATTGGAGCAGTTATAGGCTCATGGTTGCCATACGTTCTCACGAATTGGATTGGAATCTCAAATACAGCAGAACCTGGAACAGTTCCATTAAGCTTAATACTCTCGTTTTTAATCGGAGCAGCAGTGCTCATCGTCAGTATCTTGGTCACAGTATTTACTACGAAAGAGTATTCTCCTGAAGAAATGGCCTTGATCAATGGGGTCGAAGAAGAGGAAAAAGTAGAAGAATCAAGTTTGCTCAATATTTTTACCGATTTTAAGAATATGCCTAACACTATGAGGCAATTAAGCTGGGTGCAGTTCTTTTCGTGGTTCGGACTATTCGGTATGTGGGTATTCTCAACACCGGCCATCGCACATCATGTTTATGGATTGCCATTAGAGGATACCCACAGTACAACTTATCAAAATGCAGGGGATTGGGTAGGAGTGTTATTTGGAGTTTATAACCTTATATCAGCTATTTATGCCTTCTTTTTGCCTGCCATAGCTAAAAAATTAGGGAGAAAAAAAACGCATGCTATGTCACTAATTGTCGGTGGAATAGGATTTATTTCAATTTATTTCGCTCCAGACCAGTATTGGCTCCTACTTTCAATGGTGGGTATTGGAATAGCATGGGCAAGTATTTTGACCATGCCATATGCCATTCTAGCAGGGTCAATTCCACCAAGAAAAATGGGTGTCTATATGGGAATATTTAACTTTTTCATTGTACTTCCGCAAATTGTCAATGCACTAATTGGAGGTCCGATTGTTAAATATGTATATGATGGTAACCCAATTTATGCTTTGGTTATGAGCGGCGTATCATTTTTGATAGCGGCCGCATTAGTTTTCAAGGTAAAAGATGTTGATGACGAAGTAATTCTCAAAACAGAATAATAAAACATGAGCAAAAAAGCGATCATATTTGACTTAGACGGCGTGATAGTAGATACAGCTAAATATCACTATTTAGCCTGGAGAGAACTAGCTGTTCAATTGGGATTTGATTTTACCGAAGAACAAAATGAACAACTAAAAGGAGTGAGTCGTGTGCGTTCTTTAGAGATTCTCCTAGACATTGGGAATAAACATCTTGGAGATGATGTAAAGTTAAAATTACTTCACGAAAAGAACAAACAATACCTCCAGTATATCGCCAAAATGGATCATACCGAAATATTACCGGGTATTGATGATCTGTTGCACTACCTAAAATTTAACAAGATCCCATTTTCATTGGGCTCTGCCAGTAAAAACGCTCGACTGATTCTCGAGACGCTTAATCTTATGGATCTATTTGACGCTATAGTTGATGGCAACGACGTAAGTACGGCAAAACCAGATCCAGAAGTTTTTCTTAAAGCGGCCGAAAAATTAGGAGTACAACCCGAAGATTGCATTGTTGTTGAAGATGCTAAGGCAGGTATCGAAGCGGCAAATTCAGCCGAAATGACGAGTATTGGAATTGGAGATGAAAAAGTATTGGCTGAAGCAGATTTTATATTAAAAAACACAAGTGAATTAACTATCGATTTCATACAGAATTTGATCTCTTAAATCAAAAAACTATGAATTTAAATTATATAAAACCACACGAGTGGAAAATAATTGAAGAGGGCTTTGACAAAGAAAACCTAACAGCATCTGAAAGTATTTTTAGTCTGGGAAACGGAGCTATGGGACAACGTGCGAATTTTGAAGAACGTTATACCGGTGAAAGCTTCCAGGGAAGTTATATTGGAGGCATTTACTATCCCGATAAAACAAGAGTTGGATGGTGGAAAAATGGCTATCCAGAATATTTTGCCAAAGTACTCAATGCCCCAAACTGGATTGGAATTGAAGTAACAATCAACGGGAAGTCTCTTGATCTCAATGCATGCAAGGTAATCGATTTTAGAAGAGAATTAGACCTGAGAAACGGTGTTTTAACCCGTTCCTTTATTGCCGAGTTTGATGATGGAGACATGGTCAAAGTCTTGTCTACAAGGTTTCTTAGCATGAGCCTGATTGAAGTTGGTGCCATTAAATACAGTGTGACGCCTATCAATTTTCAAGGGGAGATCGCATTTTCTCCTTATCTGGACGCCGGAATTATGAATGAAGATTCTAATTACGATGAATTTTTCTGGGAAATAGTAGACCAAAAAGAAACAGGTGATGAAGCCTATATCATGTCGAAAACATTGAAAACAGGTTTTCTTGTTTGTACTGGTATGAAGAATGAACTCATCCTCAATGATTATATTATTGAAATAGAAAAAGAGGTGAGCTCTTCAGATAAAAGTATCATGTACACCTATAAAACTATGGTTAATAGCGGGGATACTTTTTCCATTGTAAAATACGGAGGATATACCCAATCGATGAATCATCCTGATGCTGAACTCTCTAATGTTTCTCAAAAGCAATTGAACAATGCTGCAGAACTTGGTTTCGAATCCCTATTGGAAAAACAGGAAATGGCATGGGGAAAAATATGGGATACCGCAGACATCATGATCTCTGGTGATATTAAAGCTCAACAAGCTATCAGGTTTAATATATTTCAACTCAATCAAACGTATTCAGGAGAAGATTCACGGCTAAATATAGGCCCAAAAGGATTTACAGGAGAAAAATATGGAGGAAGTACCTATTGGGATACCGAAGCCTATTGCATTCCTTTTTATATGAGTACAAAGGATAATCATGTAGCCAAAAATCTTTTGATTTATCGTTACAATCAATTGGACAAGGCCATTGAAAATGCTCAAAAATTAGGGTTTAGCAAAGGGGCTGCCCTCTACCCCATGGTTACCATGAACGGGGAAGAATGCCACAATGAATGGGAGATTACTTTTGAAGAAATCCATAGAAATGGAGCCATGGTATACGCCATTTACAATTATGTTAATTACACAGGTGATGTTGGTTATATCGCTTCTCACGGAATGGAAGTCATCATTGCAATTGCCAGATTCTGGAGTCAAAGGGCTACTTTTTCTAAAGACAAAGAACAGTACGTTATTCTTGGCGTTACCGGACCAAATGAATATGAAAACAATGTAAACAACAACTGGTATACAAATTATCTTGCTAAATGGTGCATGGAATACGCCATTGAAAATATTGAATTACTCAAGGAAAATTACCCGGAAGATTATGTTCGTATTGCTGAAAAAGTGACACTGGATGAAACAGAAATAGATACCTGGAGTTCGACGGCAGATCAAATGTATTTTCCATATAGCGAAAAGTACAATGTATTTCTGCAGCAGGATGGTTTTCTTGATAAAGAATTGATTCCTGTCGCGCAACTTGCCAAATCTGAGAGACCTATAAATCAAAAATGGTCCTGGGACAGAATCTTAAGATCGCCCTATATCAAACAAGCCGATGTATTACAGGGATTTTATTTCTTTGAGAATGTATTCGATGAGGAATCCTTAAAAACCCATTTTGATTTCTATGAGCCATTGACGGTGCATGAATCATCCCTTTCACCTTGTGTGCATTCAATATTAGCAGCCAAAATAGATAGAATAGAAAAGGCCTATGAAATGTATTTGAGAACATCAAGACTTGATCTTGACGATTATAATCACGAAGTTCATGAAGGGTTGCATATTACCAGTATGGCGGGAACATGGTTGTCAATTGTACAAGGGTTTGGTGGGATGCGGAATTTCGATGACAGCCTGTCTTTTGATCCGAAAATTCCAAAAAACTGGAAATCCTATTCCTTTAAGATCAAATACAGAGATCACACGATAAAAGTTTTTAAGAACCATGAAGGATGTAAGTTCTACAATGAATCTGATACTCCTGTTACCATTACTGTATCAGGTAAGGAGGTGACCATATTCAATAAAGATCTAATCATACTTTAAGTAAAATCTAAGTCCATGAAAAACGTTATTTTATTATTTCTTGTCCTATGCAGTGCAACTGTTACAGGGCAAATAGATCGAGTTGAACCACCAAACTGGTGGGTGGGTTTTAAAGATAGTAGCTTACAATTACTGGTTAAAGGAGAGAACATTTCTCTTTACACACCTCAGTTGGAATACGAAGGAGTTAGTATTGAGAAGATTCATAAGGCCAAGAGTGCGAATTATCTGTTTCTCGATCTGAAGATCACTTCTCAGGTAAAGCCGGGTACTTTCACCATTGTTTTTGATACTAAGGGAAAGAAAAAGATCAAACACGAATATCAATTAAAAGCAAGAGCCAAACCTTCCGAAGAATATGTGGGTTTCAACAGCACCGATGCAATCTATATGATTACTCCTGATCGATTCGCTAATGCTAATCCAACTAATGATATCGTCAAAGGATTAAAAGAATTGAAAATAGACAGACAAAACGATTATGCACGACATGGGGGTGATATTAAAGGTATTATTGATCATGTCTCCTATATAGAAGACATGGGGTTTACAGCCATATGGCCCTGCCCACTGCTTACCAATGATATGCCCAAAACCTCGTACCACGGTTATGCCATTACAGATCTGTATGAAATTGACCCGAGGTTTGGGACTTTGGAAGACTATATAGACCTTTCTTCAAAAGCAAGTGAAAAAGGGATTAAACTGATCATGGATCAGGTAGCAAACCATTGTGGAAGTGAGCATTGGTGGATGAAAGACCTTCCATTTGAAGATTGGGTAAATTATCAGTCGAGATTTGAAGCTGGTGAAAAACCGGTGTTTTCAAATCATAAGAGAACCACCAATCAAGACATTTATGCCGCCAAAATTGACTCCAAAGAAATGACAGAGGGTTGGTTTGTCGAAACTATGCCCGATTTGAATCAGGACAACCCTTATATGGCTAAATACCTAATACAAAATAGTATTTGGTGGATTGAAACTGCTCAGCTGGGTGGAATTCGTCAAGATACCTACCCCTATCCCGACAAAATCTTTATGTCAAATTGGGCAGGAGCCATCATGAAAGAATATCCCAATTTTAGCATTGTGGGTGAAGAATGGAGTCATAATCCACTGTTAGTAGGTTATTGGCAGGATGGCGCTATAAACAAGGATGGCTATGATTCGAATCTAAAATCAACCATGGACTTTCCCATGCAAAAAAATATTGTTGAGGCCCTCAAAGAAGAGGAGAAATGGGACAAAGGTTTTGTCAAAATCTATGAAGGTTTGGCTAATGATTTTCATTATCCCAGCCCAAAAGATATCATGATATTCCCTGACAATCACGATATGGATCGCATCCATACTCAGTTGAACGAAGACCCTGTTTTGACGAAAATGGCGATGGCCTATCTCCTAACGCTTCCAAGAATTCCTCAGCTGTACTACGGAACTGAAATTCTAATGGAAAATACAGCTAAACCTGGCGATCACGGCCTTATTCGAACAGATTTTCCCGGAGGATGGGAAGGAGACCAAGTCAATGCATTTACAGGAGAAGGGCTAAGCGAAGAACAAAAAGAAATGCAACAATACGTGAAAACCTTACTACAATTCAGAAAAAAAAGTAAGGCCATTCACGAAGGAAAAACCATTCATTTCTCTCCTCAAAATGGCGTCTATGTTTTGTTTAGAGTCTTAAATGAAGAAGTCGTTGTTTTGATTCTCAACAAAAACTCTGAGGCCGTTACATTGGATCTGAGAAGGTTTAAAGAAATGACTCTGGAAGAGAAAGAACTGACTAGTCTTTTTACCGGCGAAAGCGTTATTTGGAAAGATCAATTAACCTTAAGTGAAAAAGGCGCTATTCTTTTAATGACAAAGTAATAAAATGTTCAATTCTAAGCTTTTAAATATTCCTGTTTTTCTTTTATCCTGGTTTCTGTCATGCATCACATTAACGGCGCAAACTACGTTGATTGTAGAAGGGATTCCAGATAATACGCCTCCCAATGATGAAATTTATATCTCGGGAGATTTTGAAGGTTGGACAGGAGGTCAGGATGCCTATCGCTTGGAACAAGTAGGAGAAAACTATGCTATAACATTCACAAAGTCTGAGGAAACTATACATTTTAAATTTACAAAAGGTAGCTGGGATTCGGTTGAGCTTGATAATGATAGTCAGGAGCTTGATAACAGAAGCTTAACCCTTTCTAACGAAAATGATACAGTTAGAGTTGCAATAGCAAAATGGGCCGACTATAGCTCTAAAATAAGTACAGCTTCAGCAAATGTACACTTGCTCGCTGAAGCGTTTGATATGTCACCATTAGATAAAAAAAGAAGGGTTTGGATCTATCTTCCTAAAAGTTATCATACTTCGGCTAAAAAATATCCTGTTGTTTATATGCAAGATGGACAAAATCTGTTTGATCAAATTTTATCTTACAGCGGAGAATGGGAAGTTGATGAAACCCTTGACAAGTTAGGCGATAACAAGGAGCTTGAACTTATCATTGTAGGGATAGACCATGGGGACGCAGAAAGAATCGATGAATATAGCCCTTGGGAAATCACCGATTATCCCTCAAAACTTCAAGGAGATGCCTATGTTCAATTTATCGTCAAAACCCTAAAACCATTTGTCGACAAAAACTACAGAACCTTGAATAACAGAAATAATACGGGCATCATGGGAAGCTCCCTTGGAGGCCTGATCTCTTATTACGCGGCTTTACAATATCCCGAGACCTTTGGAAAAGCGGGTGTATTTTCTCCCTCTTTTGAAATTGTAAAAATGAGTTCAGATTTTGCCAGGGATCATAGCAATATAAGCTCCACCAAGATCTATTTTATGGCTGGAGACCGTGAAAGCGGACATATGGTCGACGAAATGGGTAACATGATTCTAATAATGACAAGTTCAGGTTTCCCAGAGAAAAATATTAAATCTGAAGTAGTCAAAGAAGGAGAACATAATGAACAACTTTGGAGAGAACAATTCGAAGCAGCCATAAAGTGGTTGTTCGAAAGTGATAAATAAAATATAAAAACAACGATTACCATGTACAAGAATCTAGTACTTATAGGGGCCATTTTAGGATTACTCTTTACCGGCTGCAAACAAATGAATAAAGATACGGCTGGAGATGTTAAGGATTTAAGCCCTGAAATTCCTTTTTTTTGGGAAAATGCAAATCTCTATTTTTTATTGACAGACAGATTTAACAATGCTGATCCTGCCAATGACCTCAATTTCGAGCGAACTTTAACCGCTGCTCCTATGCGTGGATTTCAAGGTGGTGATATCAAAGGAATTACGGAAAAAATCAAAGAGGGTTATTTCAATGATCTTGGAATCAATGCTATCTGGTTTACTCCCGTAGTAGAACAAATTCACGGAGGAACTGACGAAGGCACTGGCTATACCTATGCCTTTCATGGATACTGGGCCAAAGACTGGACCTCCTTGGATCCGAATTTCGGAACCATGGAAGATCTTGCAGAATTAGTGTCAGTTGCCCATAAAAATAATATCAGAATCGTAATGGACGCTGTTATTAACCATACAGGTCCTGTCACGGATCAAGACAAAGTATGGCCAAACGATTGGGTAAGAACCAGTCCTAAATGCGAATTCGACTCCTATGAAACGGCTGTTCACTGCACCTTGGTTGAAAACCTTCCGGATATATTAACCGAGTCAAATGAAAGTGTTGAACTTCCGAAAGAACTCATTGATAAATGGAAAAAAGAAGGCCGCTACGAACAGGAAATGGCTGAACTCGATGCGTTTTTTGAAAGAACCGGATACCCGAGAGCTCCGAGATTTTATATCATCAAGTGGTTGTCAGATTATGTTAGAGACTTTGGTATTGATGGTTATAGAGCAGATACTGTGCGGCATATTGAAGAAGGAGTATGGGCCGAATTCAAAAATGAATGTCAAGCTGCCTTTAAAGATTGGAAGCAAAAAAATGCTGATCTTGTTTTAGACGATAATGATTTCTACATGGTTGGAGAAGTATATGACTACGATATCATTTCTTCCGGTAAAAGTTTTGATTTTGGGGATGTAAAAGTCAATTATTACGATCATGGCTTTAACAGTATGATCAATTTTGAATTCAAGAAAAGCGCTGTGGAGAGTTATGAAACAATATTTTCCACTTATAGTGATACACTTAATAATGTAAGCTCAGGGTTCCAGGTTTTAAACTACCTCACCTCTCATGATGACAGCAACCCTTTCGATAAAGAAAGGGAAAAACCTTATGAAACGGCCACAAAATTATTATTATCGGCTGGTTCGGCCCAAATCTATTACGGGGATGAATCAGCAAGAGGTTTGATCGTTGAAGGAACTCAAGGTGATGCCACCTTAAGATCTTTTATGAATTGGGATGATATCGAGACCGATGAAGAGACGAAAGCCATATTGACCCATTGGCAAAAACTGGGTGTATTCAGAAGCAATCATCCATCCATTGGAGCCGGTAAGCATCAGATGATCAGTGAGGCTCCTTATGTATTCCAAAGAACTTTCTCTAGGGGAGCCTTCAAGGATGCCATTGTCATTGGCCTTGATCTGGAAAAAGGTCTTAAATCAGTTTCTGTGGGAAACATTTTTAAAGACGGTGTAAAGCTAAAAGATGCTTATTCAGGTACAACTGCTGTTGTCAAAAATGGCGCTGTTAATATCGAAACCCCTTTCTCAATAGTTTTATTGGAAAAAATAGGTTTATAATTAATTTCAAATGAAAAATAGTCTCATCCTTTTATTATTTGCAATATTCGGCTTATTTTTCGGCTGTGAACATCAAGGCCAACCTAAACTATCTGAAATGAAGCAGAAAGAGCATAAAAAAGTAATCTACCAGGTTTTTACACGCCTGTTTGGCAATGATAATACTACGAATAAACCCTGGGGAACACTTGAGGAAAATGGCGTTGGAAAATTTAATGATTTTACAGATAAAGCCTTGTCAGAGATCCGTGAACTTGGAGTAACACATATTTGGTATACTGGCGTTTTGCACCATGCCATGGTAAGCGATTATAGCAAATACGGCATTTCAAATGATGATCCTGATGTTGTAAAGGGAAGAGCGGGTTCTCCCTATGCGGTCAAAGACTATTACAGTGTTGATCCTGATCTGGCTGTAGATCCCGTAAAAAGAATGGAAGAATTTGAAGCTTTGATCAACCGAACTCATCAAAATGACATGAAGGTTATTATTGATATTGTTCCTAATCATGTGGCTCGAAAATATGAAGGACTGAATAATCCTGAAGGAATATCAAATTTTGGGGCTAATGACGATACGAGTTATGAATATAAAAGAGACAACAATTTCTATTATATCACAGGAGAATCATTCAAAGTACCCAATTGGCAGAATAACTATAAGCCCCTTGGAGGTGAAGCCCACCCCTTAGCGAATGGAGAATTTGTTGAGGTCCCTGCCAAATGGACCGGGAATGGCTCAAGATTATCACAACCTCATGAGAACGACTGGTACGAAACGGTAAAAATCAATTATGGGCTTAGACCGGATGGTACCAAAGATTTTGAAGAACTTCCTGAGGGTTTTGCAAATAAGGATCACAAAGCGCATTTCGAATTCTGGAAAGCGAAAACGGTTCCCGACTCATGGATCAAATTCAGGGACATTGCATTCTTTTGGCTTGAAAAAGGAGTTGACGGGCTACGATATGACATGGCTGAAATGGTTCCGGTTGAATTCTGGAGTTATATGAATTCGTCGATCAAAATAAAATTTCCCAAAGCTCTATTACTGGCTGAGGTTTATAATCCAGGTCTCTATAGAGATTATATCCACTTGGGAAAAATGGACTACCTCTATGATAAAGTAGGCTTTTACGACAGCATCAAACACATGGTCCAGGGCCATGGCTGGACCGATCATATCCCCAAAGTACAGGAAGATATTTCTGACATAGAACATCATATGCTACACTTTCTAGAAAATCATGATGAACAACGTATTGCAAGTCCTGATTTTGCCGGATCAGCCGAAAAAGGTAAACCTGCAATGGTAGTTTCTACAACGATCAGTACCTCACCTACACTGCTTTACTTTGGTCAGGAAGTGGGCGAACCAGGAGCCGAAGCTGCAGGATTTGGATCTCCTACAAGAACTTCTATATTCGATTATATTGGTGTTCCTCATTTTCAACGCTGGACAAATCACAAAAAATTTGATGGTGGTGGTCTTTCCTCTGAAGAAAAGGAGCTGAGAAGTTTTTATAAAAAACTTCTGGCTTTTAGCATTGAAAGTGATGCCCTGATGGGAGCATATCGAGATATTCACTACTTCAACAAAGATCAAAACCCAGCTTATGATCACAGAATTTATTCATTTGTAAGATGGACCGACAAGGAACAATTGATTATAGTTTCTAATTTTGATACCGTAAAAAACTATGATTTGGAGTTGATCATTCCTGAAGATATCATCAAAATCTGGCAATTGGAACAAGGGGAATATGAAGTTGTGGATCAACTTCATGAATCGATGCAAAATCAGCTCCGGGTAACAGATGGCATCGGCAAATTGAAAATTAGCCTGGACCCTTTGGATTCGAACATTTTCAAACTGCATAAAAAATAAATAGGCTGCTTAATTAAAACAGCCTATTTATGAAAAAATGAGGGGACATCTAAAGGTTCAAAAGTCTTTCAGGTTTTATTGATCAAAAGTTTTTGTTTATGATGGATCATGATTTCCTTTATGACACCAAATATTTTCTTTTTGACATATCTGAATTTTAGGGTATAGGTATAAAAATCTTTTTGGATTGTACCTTGATCATTGACAAGGTCTGTGTCAAAGTTTTGCTTTTTCTTTTCAATCACTAATGCAATTTTCTCATTGTGAGAATCGACCTTTTCGGTAAGCTCGACTCCTAAAAGTTCAACTTCCTTTAGTTTTCGAATCAGTTTGCGGGTTGGTTCATATAATTTTTCTGTACTCAAATCAAGAAAATGTGTGCTCAATAAATGTTCCAGAAAAACCTGTTCGTCCTTCATAAATTCGAGTTCGCTAATCCAGGTTATTGAATTATCATGAAGCTTATATAAAGTGTTAAGGTCGCTTTCCATACTGTTTATTTTAAACGTTTGTAGTGTATTTTAAAAAAAATAGGGAGCCGAGACTCCCTATTTCAATGATCAATGAACCTCAATCACTCGTTTTGGAGTAGTTTCATCCACATGAAGTTTATTCAAAACCAATTTCAAGATACCACGTTTGTAGGTAGCATCGATCATTTCTTCTTCATTTACATTTTCTGGCAATGTAAATGATCTAAAGAAGGAATTATAATTATACTCGCGACGAGTAAAATCATCTTCTTCTTTCTTACTTTCTACGCTGTTCTCAGCTGAAATTTTCAACAATCCATTTTCAATGGATATTTCAAAATCTTTTTTGTTAAAACCAGGAGCCGCAATATCAATGTCAAAGAGATCGTCAGTTTCTTTGATATTCATTGCAGGTACCCATTTGTTTTCCAAAAAGAAGTCATTGGTAAGCATTCTGTCTGAACCTAAAAGGTCTGTAAACATGGTGTCATACCAAGGTAATCTGGGTTTTTTAAATTTTACAAGTGTCATGACAATACATTTTATATTAACAACAAACCAAAGCTATATTAAAGACCTGATTTATGCAATGACCTTGGTCAAGCACATCAGTGATACTCATCAAAAAAGTTGCCCTTACGGGCAACTTTTGCGCTATTCAAAATTTTCCTCTTTAAAGGATTACTCCATTTTCGTCAACCTTGATTCGAATAGTTTTTTTGCCGTTTTTGAGTACGATCTTATAGCTTTTTCTAGCGCCCCTATCGGCGGTGTAACTGACCTTATACACATCCTTTGCGATACTCCAATTTGGATATTTTTTTGCAACAGAAGAAGCTACAGAATTTGGAAGCGCTATGTCTTTGAATTTTTCTATAGTATAAAGAATCTTACCATCTCTGTCATAGGCTGCTACAATCATGGCATCTGGGATATAAAAATATATCCTGTAAAAATCACTTCCATCTTCATACAATTCGAAACTTTTGACGTCATACTTAGCCACCATATCCTCAAGAAGCTTGACCGATACGTTAGCGTCGCTATTGTCTACGCTGTTCAGGTATTTATAATTTGTTGCACGAACCACAACTTCCGGTAACATGCCATCGTTAATAACCTGCGCATAGAATTGGGTGGTTAACCCTAGTGCTAATAAACCTAACAATAATTTTTTCATGATACTTTTGGTTTTAATTAATACTGTTACTCATTGCTAAGAATAAAATTACTTCAAGCGCTTCGATCTGACAATGACGAGGCTCACGAGAATCGATGATCTTTATCAAGAACATAGGTTAAAAAGAAAGAAGGGTATTTTTAAAACGACAATAAGGCAAAAAAAGAACAGGAAATTAAAAATTTCCTGTTCCCTTGAATCAAAAATAACTTTTATATTTTAGAAATACCTTACATTAAATTCCTTATCAGATCTTTATCATCAGTCAGGTATTTGTTAACCTATAAAACTAATCTCTGATTCCAAAGCCCTTCAAACTCTCGCTTGAACCGCCTCTCATTGTTTCATAGAATTTGATCTATTAAATGTGAGAACACATGGTTCTTTCATTTAATAGGTCAAAGCTACGCGACTATATTTAGCAAAACAATGATTAGCATCAATGAATGCATTGATGCTAATCAATAATCGGGTCCATTCTTAATATTGAACCAATTGATATGCTTGATTTAACAAAATCAAACCTACAATAAACAAGAAGAACAGGAGAAATTGAAACCATTTAAAATCTATATCCTTAATCCATTTGGTCGCAAAACCAGGAAACGCAAATTGACTAATTCCTTTTAACAAGCTAAACCATCCAAATAACGTGATGATAAGCCTCCAATCCTTCACCCAAAGATTATGAGCCAATATATGTAGCAGTCCTATAAGTATCCCAAAAATCGATAAAATGATCATAAATTTATCATCCTCCGTAAAAGAAAACATTTGTTTAATTCTTTTAGGGTACAGGAGAAAAAGAAAAAAAAACAAGATAAAGTACCAACCCCAAAATTTGGCTAAAAATATCGATATATCCATAATTTATTCATTTAAGTGATGAATGACGAATAGGGGTATTCTGGAATGAAAGCTCAGTGCTTTGATTTTTGGTTTAAAAAACAATCTTTCTAAAAAGCCATAATGTCGTCCAATAATCACAATCATATCTATGTTGCCTCTGCTTTGAGTAAAACAATTAAGGCCTTCTTCAAAATCAGAAACTGATAGGGTATAATAGTCATGGGCTATTTTATCTAAATAAGAATCCAGATTTTTTTTGTTATGTTCTTGTGTCTCATCCAGATCATCCGAATCGCTAAAATGAACTATTCTGATTACAGAATCATTCATCTCAGCTAAATTGATCAAAGGAGATAAATCAGTAAGATCATGTGAGATTCGGAAATCAGTGGGAAAAAGAATCTCTTTTGGAGGCCTGAAACTATGATTTTCTGGCACTGCCATAACATGACAGGCATTTCTCATAATCACATCAGCTGTGTTACTACCCATAAAAATTTCCCTGGCCCCTGTTGCACCTTTGGTTCCCATAATAATTAGGTCTATATCCTTTTCTTCCACTTCCTGATGCACAGCCAGACTAAAAAGATTATAGTCACTTATGGTTTCAAAAACATGATTCTTGTTTTCAGGGAGTTGGGTCAGGATTTTCTCCATTCCTTCCTTGGAAGCCTGGTGCATTTCATCCTCCATGGTCGATAATTGAGAAATATTTTGGTCCATCAGTTCTTCATTGGCCAAATAGGGAATCCTGTATACATTCAATATAAAGAACTTACAGGGAATATCTTTAAAAAGATGAGTGGCATATTCAATTGCATTGACAGAAATCTCTGAAAAATCGGTAGGTAAAAGAATCTTTTTCATGACAGGTCGTTTAAATTTAAATAAAACTAAAACAATCCTGAATTTTTAGCACTGACCTTGATCATCGCCCTTATTGATTTTCGTCAGAATCACTGAATTCTTTCCATTTTTTTTCGATCAATAACCTGAATTTCATTTTTATGTGTACTAATTAATTTCTCATCCTTGAAGTCAGTCAAGGTTCTTGTTAAGGTTTCTTTGGCAATTCCCAAAAAACTAGCCAGATCTGAACGAGTAATCTCTATTGAATTCTGGCCTCCGCCTTTTTCATGAAGTTGGAGAATCGCATCGGCTGTTTTTCTTCTCACTGAATCATATGCCAAGTGTATTAAATGGTCTTTAATGTGAGCCAGATCATTAGAAAGTAAATCCATGAAATTTAATCCCAGCTGAGGGTTTGACTTGATCAGTTGTAACAATTCATTTTTTTGAATTCTAATAATTAACGTATTCTTAATTGCTTCTGCATTTTCAATATAAGGCTCGTTGGAAAGAAAAGAAGTGAAGCCAAAGAACGTCTTATCTGAGTATATCTCTGTGATTAATTCTTTTCCCTCTTGGTTAATTTTATATGTTTTTACTTCTCCATGAAGTATGTAAAAAATATGGTTACTTATATTTCCTTCACAATAGATGGTAGCTCCTGACTTATAATCCATTCTGTCTTTTTGCTTAAAGGCGTTTTCAATCTCCTCTATTCGTAATTTTTTAAGCATTTCAGAACTCTTGTGCCCCTCACTTTCCATGATTCCTTTTCTTTTTAATCTGGATGCCACGGCACTGAGTAATTCAGATTCTTCAAAAGGTTTTGTAATATAATCACTTGCCCCAAGATCCATTCCTCTTCTAACGTCTTCATGTTTGGTTTTAGCAGACATAAAAATAACCGGGATCCTTTGAAGTGACTTGTTTCTCATCATGATCTGTAAAACACCATAGCCGTCAAGTTCAGGCATCAGTATATCACAAATTATAATATCCGGCTTAAAAAAAATAGCTTTTTCCAAGCCTAATTTACCATTTTCTGCCGTTATCACTTCATAGTTTGCCAGCTGTAAAATTTCGGCAGTGTTCTCTCTAACAATTTTGTCATCTTCAATAATCAGAATCTTTTTTTTCATAAGCTTCTATTTATGATTCAATCCATACTATTGTTTTAGTATACCTTTGTTTCCGATTTTTTGTAATCGATAGGCAGTTTAACGAGCACTTTAGTACCTTTGAGTTCGGCGCTTTGAACATTGATACTGCCATTTAGCTTGTCTAAATAGCGCTTTGCAATATTAAGTCCGATCCCGGTTCCTTGAATAGGAAGTGCATTCTTAGCCCGGTAAAATCTTTCAAAAATATGCGCCATAGCTTCTGTTGGAATACCTATTCCCTGGTCTTCAATAGACACCTCTACTAAATCGTTGCTCTTGATTTTCATCCAGATCACAGAATGTTCAGAAGAATATTTAATGGCATTGTACAAGACATTTTTAATAATAATATCAATTATTTTTCTGTCCTGATATACTTCAATGGTTGATTTACAAGGTGTAATTTCTATTCTTTGACCCTCCTTGAGAATGGCCTCAGCGTCTTTTGCAAGTTTGTTAACCAAATCACAAAACTTAAATTTTGATAAGTGTAACGTGTAGTTTTCACTTTCTGTATTTTCAAGAAATAGAAAATCATCAAGGATATTGTTCAACTGAATTACCAGCATTTTGATAGTAGCAACATGTTTGGCAATTTTCTTATTCGCCAACTTATCATTGTATTTTTCTATCAGACCTGCCGAAGTCAAAATCCCACTTAAGGGGGTTTTAAACTCATGTGAAGCCAAAGAGATGAATTTTGTTTGCTTGATATTGAGTTCCTTCTCTTTTTCAAAGGCCATTTTGACTCTACTCTCGGCAATGATTCTGTCTTTGATCTCTTCTTTTAACTTCAAGTTAGATCTTTCAAGTTCTGAAACGACAAGTGTTAATTGAGCTGTTTGTTTTTCAACCTCAAATTCCAGATTTCGATTCCTTTCTTTAATGAGAAGCTCCTTCTGTTTTCTTGTACTTATTTCTGAAATAAGTGCTTTCGCATAAAACGCCCCCTCATGTTCAAAATAATTTAGACCGATTTCCAGATCGAGAATACTTCCATTTTTATGCAAACCAAAAAATTCTCGCCCTTTTCCTTTCTTATATTTTTTCGGGAATTTTAAATACGACTCAAAATGTTTGTGGTGGATCTTGTGTTGAGATTGAGGAATGAGAAGGTCTATGCTTTTACCGATTAACTCTGCTCTATTATATCCAAAGATTTCCTCCAAGGCAGAATTAATCATTACAATTCTTCCCTCTTCATTTGCTATGCATATTCCTTCTAAAAGAGAATCAAAACAAATTTTGTAAAAAACCTCATCACTTTTAAACATGCGCTTAGTTTTTCGAAAATCTACTTCATGAAGTTACGGCTATTTTAAAGGAAATAATTGATTTAAGTGTAATTTATGTCTATAATATAATCATTCTAAATAAACATATTCTGAGGGTATCAACCTATGGCCTGCCCGTTTTTATAGGTCGTTTTATTCACCAAACGTCCTTTCTCATCATAAGTCTCAAAGTCACCGGTCAACCTGCCATCTTTAAAATAACCCTTCCTTTTTAATTTTCCATTTTCATGATAAATCTCAAAGGGTCCATTTTCTATGCCTTGTGAGTAATAACCTTTTCGTTTTAAACGTCCATTTTCATAATACATATGAAAAACGCCCTCCTTTTCACCATTCTCATACTCCGTTTTCACATAGAGCATCATATTTTCATAAAAGTTCTCATAAGTTCCGTTGAGACGATCATTGGAGTAAAAGGTAGTTTCCTTTAAATCACTGTTTTCATAGTATTTAAGAGAAGCACCTTCTTTTATACCATTCTGGTAAGTAACACTATACTTTAAGTTCCCGTTCTCGTAGTACTTCTTTTGAATACCATCATAAGTCCCTTCAATGTGGTTTCCTTCTGCTTCCTTTTGTCCGTTTTTGTA
Organism: uncultured Flavobacteriaceae bacterium; assembly: GCA_964595535.1. Classification (GTDB taxonomy): domain Bacteria; phylum Bacteroidota; class Bacteroidia; order Flavobacteriales; family Flavobacteriaceae; genus Lutimonas. Next base: position 25,294 of record CAZQRD010000023.1, read on the forward strand.
ATACATGAGCAACCGACCATGGTATTTACCTTGATTGAAGCTGGTTTTTATCTTTATTTGACCATTTTCAAAGTATTCTTCATATTGGCCGTGATATTTGTCATCCTTAAAGGAAGTCTTTCGCTTTAGTTTGCCGGTTTCATAATAAAGTTCATATGGTCCATTTTTGATGCCATTCTCAACCGAATATTTCAATTTTGGAATAATGTAATTCTCATAAACTACCCCATCATATTGGACCTCATTAGCATAAAGTAATGTTTTACCGTCTATATTCCTTTCTTCTATTTCCGAAACGTGCACCTTTTCCTGAGCGTTTAATATGCTAACGCACGAAAACACAAGAAAAAGTATCAATATTTTTTCTTTCATTACATCAAGATTAATTTCACCAAACCGCTCAAACATAAAAATTTATCCTGAAAGATAAAATTATTTAACCTTTGGATTATTAATTGTTTTAAACAAAATTTACTGAAAACGAGCTTGTTGCCCCTTTAAAACACCTGAAGAATAAAAGACCTTTTGCTAAAAAAAACAGTCTTATCTTTTGAAACAAAAACCTTTTACCAGTTCAATGCTGGATTTAGATATAATTACAACACCCATGAAAAGTGTCACATAAACGAATCCTTTTACACCAGAAGCTAATAGCCCTAGTTCGGGGGCATTGAATTGAGTGATGGTGTTAAAAACGAGAAACAGCCCTATGATCACTGTCATGCCTACTAAAACTTTAAAAATCTCTTTCATTGTATGTCTATTATGATATTCATAGGTAAATTTATGTATAATACAACAACAATGAGGCGACATGTTATGTCGAAGGTTCTTTTAATTTCTTTTCGAAACAAATGCTGTTTTCTACTGCCTCATATTGTAAGTAGTTTGGTATTATTTGATATCCTTCCTTTTCATAAAAGGCAATGGCTTCCGGCTGTCTTTTCCCTGTTTCCAATCTGCAAACCAAATTTCCCAGTTCCGATGCCCATTTTTCCAATTCTGCCAGAATAATTCTGGCAACACCCCTCCCTCTCGCTTCCTTAGCAACAAACATTCTTTTCACTTCCATGGCCTCATTGTCCAGCACTTTAATGGTTCCACAACCAATGAAAACTCCCCTCTCGCTGGCAAGTACAACATATTTCAAATTATCTATTTGATTGAACTGATTGTAAAAAGCATGTTCATCTCCATCTCTTTCGGCCAATTCAGCATCAAGCAGGTTTACAAGTTTCCTAAAATCAGGATGTGAAGAATCTGTTCTCAGTAGTGTAATCATAATCCAATGTTTAAAAACATTTTTACTCAATGCCCGTCTTATACGTCTTTAAGGCCCTTTCTCTCGCATATTTATGATCTATCATCGGCTCACGATACCCGAGGCTATCATATTCAGGTATCCATTTTCGAACATAAACAAGATCCTTATCGAATTTTTTCAGTTGCTCAGAAGGATTAAAAATTCGAAAATAAGGTGCCGCGTCACAGCCGGTGCCAGCGGCCCATTGCCAGTTTCCATTATTTGAAGAAAGCTCATAATCAAGAAGTTTAGAAGCAAAATATGCCTCCCCCCAGCGCCAGTCGATCAGCAGATGTTTACATAAGAAACCTGCCGTGATCATTCTTACCCTGTTGTGCATATAACCGGTTTTATTCAATTCTCTCATTCCGGCATCCACCATCGGATATCCCGTTTGCCCCTTACACCAATTCTCAAAATCAGCAGGGTCATTTCTCCAGATTACCCCATCGTATTTCGTCTTAAAATTCTGATGAACCGCCTTTGGATAATGGTAAAGAATTTGCATAAAAAATTCTCTCCAGATCAATTCACTAACCAGAACTTCACTTATTGACCAAAGACTTGATACTATTTCTCTTATGCTGATTGTTCCAAAACGCAGGTGAGGACCCATAGCTGTGCCTCCGCTTTTTGCAGGAAAATCACGATCCCGTCCATAGTCAACTGCCCGTGATACATCAAAATCATTAACTGTTTTCTCAGAAGTGGTAAACCCCAGACTCTCCAGTGTTGGAAAAGTATTCTGCTGCTTTAAAAATCGTTCAAAGTTTGCTGTCTTATCTTCAAAGTTCGGTTTAAATTGTTTGAGCCATTTATTTTTATAAGGCGTAAAAACATGATAGGGTTCCTTGTTATCCTTTACGATTTCTCCTTCTTCAAAAATTACCTGATCTTTAAACTGATAAAACCCAACAGATGAAGCTTGCAATAATTCCTGAACTTTTTTATCTCTCTCACGTGCATAAGGTTCATAATCTTTGTTGCTAAAAACCTTTGAAATCTTGTATTTGTTCAGGAGTTCTTTCCATACCTCAAGAGGATCTCCCTTAAGAACCAAAATGCCGCTACCAAGCTTTTTAAGGGTATCATCTAGAACCTTTAGTGACTTATGAATAAAGCTAATTCTTGGATCATCAGAAGACAATTCATTGATGATGAGTTCGTCAAATATAAAAATAGGTAGCACAGATTCATTTTCCGCCAAAGCAGCTAATAAACCGGTATTGTCATTAAATCTAAGATCACGACGAAACCAAAAAACTATTTTACCCATTTCAACTTTACATTTTCTTATTTATTCACTTCCCTGAAGAAGCTATATTGTTCATCATACCCCTAAAAATAAAACCGTGAAAGGGATAAACAGCATACCAATACAAACGGCCCATCAACCCTACTGGTCTAAAAGTAGCTGTTTGAACCAGGTACCCATTTTTTATTCTGAATTCAAGCCATGCTTCTCCAGGGAGCTTCATCTCGGCAAATAATAACAACCTACCTTCTTTTTTGTTGGCATATAGAACCCTCCAAAAGTCAACAGCATCGCCCGAATTCAGCTCTATTTCACTAGTTCTGCCTCTTCTAAGCCCTACACCTCCAGCTAATTTGTCCATAAAGCCTCGAATTTTCCACAGCCAGTTGCCATAATACCATCCGTTTTGGCCTCCAATTCTCCAAATATTATCAATAGTGGTTTGTAAATCATCATATTTTATTTTTCTGTGATCCTTAAAACAACCAAAAGAAGGTACATTAATAAAGTCGGATATATCCATTTCCAAAGTGCCACTGCTCATCGCATCTTTCCAACTTGAAACAATCTCATTGCTTTCTATTTTACTGAAAGCCCTGATCAAAGATTCCTTGTAACTTATAGGTTCTATGCCAAGAGTTTTTGCCCATGTATTATTTCTACAAATCACCTCGATCTTCATACTATTAACCAAAGCGATGGCAAGGTTATACGACGTTGACGTAACAAAATACAACCAATAGGAAGACAATCTGGGCGTCATGACCGGAACAATATAAATGTGCCTTTTTAAATTTCTTGCACTTGCAAATTCTAATAGCATTTGCTTATAACTTAAAATGTCAGGACCTCCAATATCAAAATCTTTGTCATAACCTTTTTCATTAAACATGGTCTTCACAAGAAAGGCAATTACATCAGTGACTCCAATGGGCTGACATTTAGTTTCAAGCCATTTTGGGGTAACCATAATAGGTAATTTTTCTACCAGATCTCTAATAATCTCAAAAGAGGCACTCCCAGAACCAATTATGATTCCCGCTCTCAGGGTGGTCAACTTGAAATTCCCCTTCGATAATTCTTCTTCGACATTTTTACGTGACTCCAGATGTTTTGACAATCCTTCAGCGTTAATGATCCCGCTTAGGTACACTATATGCTTTACCTGGGTTCGGTTCATCGCTTCTTTAAAATTATGGGCAGATTGATATTCGAGCTGTTCATAATCCTTGGAAGATGACATGGAATGCACGAGATAATAGGCTCCGTCAATATCATTGGGAATATTTGTCATAGTTGTTTGATCGAGAAGATCAAGTTCTATAATTTGGATCTTGGATTTTAAGGATTCCGGAGGATTAAATCTTTTTAAATCTCTAACCCCACATATCACTTCATAACCTTTTTCCACAAGAACCGGTAATAGCCTCTTGCCAATATAACCAGTAGCTCCGGTGAGAAGTATCTTCATAATTTTTTTGTTTTATTCATTTCTTAGACTTAATGTCTTTTAAAATATCTCTTATTTCGAGTAGTACTTCCAAGGATTCCCTCTCTTTTGACACTAATTGCACATCATCGGGTTTTCGCATGAGTAATTCCCTTTGTTCCAATACCTCTTGTTTGAATTCCTCCGCTTTTAAGAATTTTCACGCAATTACTATTAAACAGGATTAGCATGCCTAAAAATACTGAAAATTTCAATGGGTTCGATCCTGAAACAATCTATTAAAACCAATCATTCCATTTAAAAAGGTGTTCTAACTGAACCAAGCAAAAAAAATTATCTTTGTTCAAACAGATTTGTATTCAACGTATCAGACGCATATGAAAAAATCATTTATTCTATTTCTTTTGGCCTTGGCAGGCTGCGTTCATATCCAACAGGAGCCTACAGATAACAAAGACTTGGAACGCTGGCGAGAACAAGCGAAAAATGTAGAGATCATAAGAGATGATTTTGGTGTGCCTCATATATACGGTAAATCAGATGCTGATGCAGTTTTTGGCTTGTTATATGCGCAATGTGAAGATGATTTTAACAGGGTTGAGAGAAATTATATTTGGGCCATTGGTCGATTAGCAGAAATCGAAGGGGAAAAAGCCTTGTACAGTGACCTTAGAGCCCGCTTGTATATGACCAAAGATGAGGCCTTGAATAATTTTAATGAAAGTCCTGAATGGATGCAAAAATTATGTGTGGCCTTTGCCGATGGAATCAATTATTATATGGCAACACATCCAGAGGTACAGCCTAAGTTATTAGATCATTTTGAACCCTGGATGCCCTTTTATTTCAGCGAAGGCTCTATAGGTGGTGATATAGAAAGAGTCTCTACAAAAAAGATTCAAAATTTCTATGATTCAAATACTGAATCAGCGCTGGCACAGGTCCATGACGGAATGCTACGATTGAACTATGGAGATCTGCAAGGATCAAACGGACTGGCCATCGGAGGCAAACTAACCCGATCGGGTAGAAGTATGTTATTGATTAATCCGCATACTTCTTTTTTCTTTAGGGGAGAAGTTCATGTGGTGAGTGAAGAAGGTCTAAATGCATATGGGGCCGTTACCTGGGGGCAATTCTTTGTTTATCAAGGGTTCAATGCAAAAACTGGGTGGATGCATACTTCGACAGGAACCGATATCATAGATGAATTCGAAGAAACCATCATCGAAGATGTCAATGGGCCTTTATATCAATATGGCGATGAAAAAAGAAAACTTGAATCATACCCAGTTAGTTTAAACTATAAAACTGACGAGGGAATTAAAGAAAAAACTTTTAATGCGTTTAGATCACATCATGGTCCTATCACACATGCTAATGAAGAAAAGTGGGTTGCTACTGCCCTGATGTGGGAGCCTGTTCAAGCCTTGCAACAATCGTTTTTGAGAACTAAACAGCAAAATCACAAGACTTTTATGCAAATGATGACCTTGAGAACCAATTCTTCCAACAATACGGTTTTCGCTGATGCTGAAGGAAATATTGCCTATTACCACGGTAATTTCATCCCCGAAAGAAATACAAATTTTGACTATACACAGCCAGTGGATGGCAGTAATCCGGCAACTGATTGGAATGGTCTTCATGAAGTTGATGAAAACATTCTTATAGTAAATCCGGATAACGGTTGGATACAAAATTGTAATTCCACTCCCTTCACTGCAGCAGGAAAAAATAGTCCAAAACGCGAAAATTATCCAGCCTATATGACTTCCTTTCCTGAAAATTACAGGGGAATTCATGCTGTTTCCTTATTGAAAGAAGCCGATGACCTCACTCTTGATACCTTGATTGAACTGGCATATGACCATTATCTTCCAGGAGCAGAGGATCTTATTTTCGGATTATTGGAAGCTGCAAAGTCACATACTATTTCAGACCCCAAACAAAAAGCAGCTCTAAAGGTATTAGGTTCGTGGGATTTTAAAGTAGCTGTAAATTCTGTGGCTATGACTTTGGCTCAATATTATCTGAATACCTATAAAAAATCAGGATATATAACATATCAAAGGCGCGATTTTATACAAATGATCGAATATATGAGCAAAACATCCTCAACCAAGGAGCGTCTTGAGCTATTCAAAAGATCTCTGGAACAACTTGAACTTGATTTTGGAAGCTGGGAGATACCTTGGGGTGAATACAACAGATACCAAAGACTTAATGGTGATATTGTTCAAAAGTTCAACGATAGTCTTGCTAGTATTCCTGTTGGGATGGCGAGCGGGTATTGGGGAACACTTGCTTCCTTTGGTACCAGACATGGAGAACATACAAAACGCATCTATGGGGTTGGAGGTAATAGCTTTGTAGCGGTTGTAGAGTTTGGTGACAAGGTGCGAGCCAAAACCCTATTGGCCGGAGGTCAGAGTGGAAACCCTGAATCTGTACATTTTGATGATCAGGCAGAACGCTATGCTAATGCCCAATTCAAAACGGTTGCTTATTATAAAGAAGATGTACTCAAAAGAGCAGTTTCCACCTATCATCCGGGAGAAAAGTCAAAAAACGATTAGCTATGAAAAAAATAGCCATTCTTTATCAGGATTTACCAGCACCTTTAAAAGATGGAGTGCTGAAACCTATGAAACCGGGGGGCTACTCAGACAGCGGGGCTGACCTCGCCTATTCTTTAAAGTTAAAAGGCCTGCCCGTAGTGACTCCGTCTAAATTGCCAAATGAAACAAGCGACATGGATTGGGTGTTTCCAGATACTCATAAAGGCATACAAAATGCCCTCGATTCGGAGGCTCGGATTTTTTGGTTAAACACAGTGCTGCATGAAGATCATCCCATAAAAGATTTTAGGGGTCAGGGACTCGAAATAGTAGGTCAGTCGCCTTTTGTGGTAGAGAAGTATGACGATAAATGGATAACAAACGAATGGCTGAGACATCATGATATTCCCGTACCTGAAGCCTGGCTTATTGAAGAGAATGATCGTGATACTTATCATATTCCGCCTTCCTTTCCAATCGTGCTCAAACCGTTAAGAGGTCGGGGAAGTCAAGGTGTTGTATTGGTTTATGATCGTGAAGAAATAAAAAGGGAATTAAAAAAAATGTTCCAATCCAAACTTTATGGAACAAAGGTCTATGCAGAAACCTATTTATCTGGAAAAGAAATTACACTAACTGTTATGCCCCCGGGCACTTATACTATTGACGGATTAAAAAGAGTAAAGGAAAAACATTGGTGCCTCCCTCCAATACTCAGATTTAATCATGTCAATGGAATTGCTCCCTATAGTGGAAATATAGCAGTTATAAACAATTCGAGGATTCTTAAGGCTTCGGAAACAAAAAATAATCGACTGATTGAAGCAATGTCACATTGTGAAAAAGCCGCAAAGCTCATAGGGGCCAAAGCTCCTGTAAGGATTGATTGCCGTGAAGATAAAAAAGGCAGGTTTTATCTCTTTGACCTCAATCTGAAACCCAATATGACAGGATCATCTAGAATTCATAGAAAAGATCAGGACAGCTTGACTGCCTTAGCTGCAAAGGCCATTGGCTGGTCGTACACTGATCTAAATGTGAACATTCTTGATCAAAAATGGTCTTGGTAATGCCTATACATTTCTGATACTTAGAGCCCCTGTTTTAGGGGTCTTAAAAAAATCATCAGTCCCAATCAGATGATTCAAGCACAAAGATCTCGCCTACCTCGGTTTCAAAAATACTGGCTAGTCTCAGTGCCAAAACCGTTGAGGGAACGTACTTACCTAATTCCATGGCATTAATGGTCTGTCTGCTCACTTTGGCCAATCGTGCCAGTTCTGCCTGAGTTATATTCTTTTTCGCTCTTTCAACCTTAATGCTATTCTTCATGACTCATCGATTTATTGAATTTTCTAACCTGCCAATTGAATCTTATGATAAAGAATAACAATATGGTAAACATATTAAATATCATCACCCAAAGAAAAGATATTCCATACACAAATATCATAGCAGCCAATAAAATGGCATAATTCACATAGGTAGCCCAAACAAGTGATTCGAGCCTGATCTTAGCGATCAATTCATCTTCCTGTTTTTCTTTTGAAAAAGCAACCAGGAGGAAACTCAGGATCAAGATCACTCCAATAATTTCATTCAACACATTGTTCTCAGTCATTCCGGCAACAAATTTTTCACCCAAAAACTCGTCAACAAATATGGCAGGAACATTTAAATCAAAAACTTCAGGTTCTATATCGTTGTTAACTACATAGAGGCCTAAAAGTACAAAAGGAATCAAAATCAACAAGCCAATGCGTTTGAATCGATAAGGGAACAAATAGTTTAGTTTCATAATATTGAATTTAATATTGACACAAATGTATGAAATATTTATCATTTAGTAAAGTATTTTTTACTTTTTGTCATAAATACTTTCCTTATACAAGTATATTTACTAATCTAAATAGGTAATTATATAGTACATAATTCATACCTTTGCTAAGTTTAATCAGTCATTTATCTATGAAAAAAATAGCTCTATGTTTCGTTGTATTTATATTCTTTTATTCCTGTAGCACAGTTCCGATAACCGAAAGGAAACGTGTAAATATCGTGGAAGATTCTGAAATTCTTCCGGCTAGTTTTGCGCAATATGATACTTTTCTAAAAGAAAATAAATTATCCGATGATAAAGCAAAGACAAAAGAAATTCTGGAGGTTGGTCAAAGAATTTCAAAATCTGTTGACCGTTTCATGAGGTCTAATGGAATGACTGAAGAGGCCAATAACTACAAATGGGAATTCAATCTTGTTCAAGATGATCAAATGAACGCCTGGTGCCTTCCAGGAGGAAAGGTTGTTTTCTTTACAGGCATGCTGCCTGTTTGTAAAAATACAGATGGCATTGCGGCTGTAATGGGACATGAAATTGCCCATGCCTTTGCCAAACACGGACAAGAGAGAATGACCAGTTCTTATGGTCAACAATTGGGAGGTATGGCGGTTGCCTTGGGTACCTCCGGACAAAATTATGAAACTCAGATGCTGTGGAATAGTGTCTATGGAATTAGCTCGCAGGTTGGGATGCTGGCTTATAGCAGGACGCATGAAACCGAAGCCGATAAACTTGGGATGGTTTTTATGATCATGGCAGGTTATGACCCAGAGGAGTCAATTCGATTATGGAAAAGAATGAAAGAGGCCTCCAAGGCGGCAGCGCCTCCTGAATTTTTAAGTACTCACCCATCAAACGATACCCGGATCGAAAACTTAAAACAATACCTCCCTGTAGCCAGAATGAATGCAAGAGAATACGGCGTTGATAACTAAAATGTTGACCGTAATTGAAAAAAATGCCATTGAAATAGCGACAAGTAACGAGGTAGAATAGAACTTTTCCAAAAGAAAAAAACACATTGTCACTAAAAATTAATGATTTAGATCAATTATATTTGTAGAAGCCCGAATTCGATATATAATATATATTACCCTTTGAAGAAGATAATTCCTTTTATTATTATAATGTTGATCGCAACAATTTCGTTTGCACAAAAATCGAAAACAGATCATCAAAAAATATATAAGGTTAATTTGAAAAGTGAGATTCCATTAACCGTGGGATTATTTGCTCTAAATTATTATGGATTTCAGGTCTTAGATAGAAAGGGAACTCTCGATAGCCTCCAAATAGTTTCTCTCGATAAAAATGATGTATGGGCCTTTGACAGAAATGCCCTTACTCAAGGTACTTCCCAACGTTTCGATGCAGAGAAAATTTCAGATGTTGGAATGAATCTTTCATTATTCTTACCGGCATTACTTGCCCTCGACAAAGATATTCGTCATGACTGGTTAGATCTGCTGGTATTATATCTTGAAACACAGGCAATAAACACAACGCTTTACGCCTATGGTGGACCAATGCTTACAAAGCGAATAAGGCCCTTTGTTTATTATGATGAAATTCCACTGGATGACAAAACCGTTACCGGAACAACTGACTCATTTTTTAGTGGACATACTTCAACCACAGCAGCTGCATCGTTTTTTATGGCCAAAGTTTATAGTGATTATCATCCTGAACTGGGAAATAAAAAATACCTGATATTTGCTGCCGCTTTGATACCACCAGCAATTGTTGGTTATCATCGCTACAGAGCATTAAAACATTTTCCAACAGATGTCATGACCGGAACCATTATTGGTGCAGCAACTGGAATTCTGGTACCCCATCTTCATAAAATTGTCAAACGGAAAAATGAAAACCTGTCGGTGATGCCTTATGTAGGAGAATATTCAGGGCTTGCTGTTTATTTGAAATTTTAACTATCAAAATTTGCTGTCATTTGATTTATTCCAAAAGTATTGATAAGATAAGAATACTCCATCCAAATTAGGTCCTTGTTTTATACGTAAACTTGATTTCCCAACCAACCTTATAGTATGACTATTGCTAATTGGGACGGCCACAGAAGCGCCAAAAATAAAGGATGAAATGGTAACTTCTCTTTTTACATCATCTACGCTTACTTTTGCCCCATACCCATAACCAGCATCCGCAGTAATCCACATTCTGTTGTTAAAGGTTTTTATGACATGTGTTTTAATTCCCAGGAAGGGTGACTGCTTCAGTACGCGACCATTTAGATAATTATAATTTGGAGTGAAAAACCAAGTACTCAAATAAAACTCCATAACCCAGTTTTTATCAAAATGCTGAGCCAATCCAAGCTGCGTTTTAAAAGCCCAACGATTAGAACCTAAGTTTGGTAATATGCTGGAATCATAGGCTCCGGTTGGTGCTATTACTTGAGTTGAGAACCCCATTATGGTTTTTGGCTTGTAGTCTTTAAACTTCGACATAGAAGTTGATGGAGCACCCAAAAAATCAAATGAGAACCGCATTCTTATATCTCCGAAACCTGTTTGAGATGACTCTTCATAATTACCGTTATAGGTACCAGTCCAATCGGCAGTGGAAAATGGGACAACCACGTCAAGCTTAGCAGACATACCAAAGAAACTTAAAGATCGGGCATAGGCACCCATAAATGAATTTACTTTTGCATTAAAGTTCTCTATGGGGATAGCAGGATCTAGTAACATATTACCTGAGGCATATCCATAACCTACAACAAGCACATTAGATCTTAAGGGGATATTGTTTAATAGACGAGGTTCTAATTCTTGAGCTTGAAGCAAATTGCTTTCCGGCAAGATTCCAAGAATAATAAAAATGGAAAAGTAGAAGGCAAAATGACGAGGCATACTTTATATTTAAATCGAATATTCGAAAATACCTATTTATTGCATTAATTTGAGAGTAATAATGGCTAAATAAGCAAAGAGCACTATTTTTAGGTATAAATAGTATTTTGTCCTAATTTCTTATTCGCAATAACTAATTTATAACTATGGTGCCAGGTATATCGTAACTAGTTTTTTTGACTGCATAAAAAAAAGTGTAGCTAAGGATTCACTTCTAACGTGTTCCTTTAGTTTGTTGGCCAATTAAATTAGTGAAAAGCAATTAATTGCACCGACCCCATGTTTAAGTTGTATCTTGATGTCCAAACTAACACATAACTATTATGATAAAAAACATTAGATTATTTGGATTTTTAGCATTTACGGCTTTAGTCCTTTCCGCCTGCACAACTACAGAAAAAGAGGAAGTCCTTGATATGGAAAAGGTTAGAGGCGAAATTCAAGCTATGGAAGATGCCTATGCAGCAGGTGAAAAAGCGAAAGATGCTGATGCGGTGGCTG
>CAZQRD010000024.1:0-5123 GCA_964595535.1 uncultured Flavobacteriaceae bacterium
TGGTGTCAACAATACCTCCTTTTATTCCTGTTCCTCCAATGTCTATACCTAAAATGTGCATGAATTAATGCTTTAAAGTGAGTCCCAAACTTAATAATTTTATTCTAGAATAAATAAAAAACAGCCCTGCGATTTTCGCAGGGCTGTGATCAATTTAAAGTATATAATTCTTATAAATGGATACCTACACCTATACCTCCTGAGAAAGCGTTACCTCCACCAATTTCTAGGATAAGACCCCAAGTTTCATTAAATTTATATTCTCCACCGACGTGAATATCAAAATCAAAATTATCATCATCATCGTCTTGTATTACAAATCCTAAACCTGCACCACCCCAAATATCCCAAGGTTCGGCCAATTTAAAGATTCTGTCAAAATAATAATCAGCTCTTGCGCCAATAGCTATTTTCTTATCATCTCCAAACCAAATTCTGCCTTCGGGAGATACTGTAATGTCAGGATGAACCTGAAATTCATAAAATGCCCCAAGACTCGAATTATCACCAAATTTCACAAACGCATTTATGGCTTTACCATGATTTTCTTGTGCTACTGCAGTCTGACTCAAAGTCAAAACCAATCCAGCAACAACTAATAAAGTGTAAATATTTTTCATCAATAATTAATTTTTAAGCTCGCAAATATAAAGAAAAATGATGTAATGATATAATGATGCAATGATATATTGATGCATTGAATTAATATAGGAAAGGAATCAAACGATAGGTTCTTTTTTTATACGTGAGGTAGTCTTCACCAAAAGATTGGCTGAGATATTTTTCTTCTAAATTAATTTTAAGTAGTAACACGATGATCAACAAGAGAAATACAAGTAGCTCTGAAGAATGGAGGTTATGTAAGGCGCTACTTCCACATATAAGGATTATGCCTGCATACATAGGATTTCTGATCAGGCGATAGGGCCCAGAGTTGATAAAGTTTGCATTTGATTTTAGTTCAGGATGGATATTGAACTTACCGGGTTTCATAACAATAACCGCCCAAAGCGACAATAGGAATCCGCTAATTTGAACGACCAATAAAATTCCCTGACCAATAATATTTGTGAATAACACTAAATAGCCCAAACATGAAAATTGTAAAAGCACTAGGATTTTAGAAAGGGTTGACATAGGGTAAAGATAGGTTTTTAAGACTAAAAATATGGCTTGCAAGGCCTATAAACATGACATTTATCATGTTATTTAAAATAATTCTAAATAAGCTTTTGTAGATCAAATATTTCCATTTACATTTGCCTCAGATATATCTATTTATAATTAATCTAAATAAGAATAAGCAAAATAAATCATTATGAAATGGAAATTATCCGTTGCTGCCATGCTCTTAGCAACAGTAACATTTGCCCAACAAGATACCAAACAGGATTCTCTAAGAGTCGCTAATAGATTAGGATATAACAACCCCAGTAAACTAACCTTAGGAGGCTATGCCCAAATAGATTATAATGAACCGGATGGTGCCGAACCCGGCAAACTTGATGTTCACAGACTTGTATTGCTTTTTGGATATAAATTTAGTGATAAAGTAAGTTTTTTAACAGAAATTGAGCTCGAACATGTAAAGGAAGTTTATGTTGAACAAGCTTTTGTAAATTACAATATAAGCACTGCATTTAACATACGTGGGGGTTTGATGCTTGTACCAATGGGCTATGTCAATGAATTCCATGAACCACCAGTGTTTTATGGAGTTGAACGCCCGGGTCTTGACAAGTACATAGTTCCGACTACTTGGAGAGAATTGGGAATAGGAGCTACGGGGAACCTTCAAAACCTGTCTTTGCGATACCAGGCTTATATTTTTAATGGCTTTATCTCCTATAAGGATGGAGAAGGAACCTTAAGAGGAGTTGATGGGTTAAGAAAGGGAAGACAAAAAGGAGCAGAGTCAGTTATACACAATCCTAACCTTTCCATGAAATTTGATTATTATGGGGTTTTAGGATTGAAAGTAGGCTTAGCTGGCTATTTTGGAGAAACTCAATCTGACGATCCCTCTGTAGAAGGGTCAACTGTGGGCGTATCGATGATTGGTCTTAATGTCTCGTATAATGTTAAAAATCTTGGTTTCAGAGGCCAGTATATTTATTCAAGTTTAACAGGAACTGAGGCCTATAATGACCTTACAGATAAAGATCTTGGTTCGAAGATGGATGGGTTCTATCTGGAGGCTGCCTATGATTTTATGCCTTTAATCAATACAAACTCAACGAAGCAATTGTCATTGTTTTCGAGATATGAGACCTATAATACTCATGCGGAAATTGCCGGAGATCTTGTACAAAACAAAGCCTATGACCGTACTGATATTACCTTTGGATGTGATTTTAAAATTGCTCCCGGAGTTGCAATCAAGGCCGATTATCAGTGGAGGACTGATGCTGTTGAAGAAAGTGACAGAACCAACCTATTTAATGCCGGTATCGGCGTAATGTTCTAAAAATACTATATTTGGCCATTCTTTCGGAACAGAAAGGACGCCTGACTCATATGAAATTATTGACCTACATACTCGCTCTGATCTGCCTGAGTTCTTTTATAGATATCCCTAAGAATTATCTTAAGAAGATTGATAAGGAAATTCTAACCATATTTGATATCACTTCTTACGATAAAGTTCCGGTGGAGATAAATGTGGAGGTATTGGATCAAATGTCTGGCAATTTTAGGCCTGATGGTTTGTTTAAGATTAGTAAGGAGGAGACCGAACTTGGATACTTTTATTTTGGTAAGGCACCCAGTAAAGCAGATGAATTTGATTTTGTTGTTATTTTTGATCGGGAAATGATTATTAAGAAAATCAAAATACTTGCTTACAGAGAAGATTACGGAGGAGAGATTAGTAGCAAGCGATGGCTGAGGCAATTTGATGGTCTCAATACGAAGACTGTATTGAAATTCGGGTCTGATATTAAAGGAATTTCAGGCGCCACTATTTCGGCTCGGTCAATGACCTATGCTGTGAATGACCTCTTGGCCAATCTCTCAAAATTAGACTTATAAGAATAACGAGTATGATATTAAAAGGTTTATTGGCTTCAATGCCCAGACAATTCAGGTTATTTGTGATCTTTTTTGTACTCGTGCTTAACCTTGGTTTTTTTACCGGATTCAGTTTTGTGAGGGTCACAACTTCTTTGAATTCCAGTGGGATAGAACAAAATTATTTGGGTAATGAAGAGGATGAGGACGCAGAGGAGATGCATTTTAAAAAATCTGAGCAGGAGATTTTGACCTTAATCCATAACCATGTTCTTTCGCTTAGTTTGATCTTTTTTATTCTTGGGACTTTGTTGTACATGACCAATGTGTCAAGCAAGCTAAAATCATTTTTGTTATTTGAACCTTTTGTGTCTCTGATTCTTACTTTTGGAGGAATCTATATTCTTTGGAAAGGCGTTATTTGGTTTAAATTTGTGATCATGTTCTCAGGCATTGCCATGGTGTTTTCACTCTTACTCATGAGCGGTTTGGTGATTTGGTGCTGCCTTTTTCCCAAAAGAATAGAAGGATAAATCAAAAGAGGATACTTTAAGCAGTCTTATGTTTTTTCTATCCGATTTAAAGTCGTAAATTTGCACGCAATTAAATTCTAATTGCGTTCTATGACTACTCCCAAAATTTTGCTTGAAGGACTTACTTACGATGACGTATTGTTGGTTCCTGCCTATTCAGAAGTTTTACCCCGTGAAGTAAACATTCAAACCAAATTCACAAGAAATATTACCATTAATTCGCCCATTATTTCAGCAGCCATGGATACCGTGACTGAATCTGATATGGCCATTGCCATGGCCCGCGAAGGTGGGATTGGTATTTTACATAAAAACATGAGCATTGAAAATCAATCTGCTGAGGTAAAAAAGGTAAAACGATCGGAATCAGGAATGATCATAGACCCAATTACCCTTACCAAAGATAAGAACGTGGCTCATGCCAAATCTTTGATGAGCAAGTACAAGATTGGTGGCATCCCCGTGGTCAATAAATCAGGTGAGTTGATTGGTATTATC
Organism: uncultured Flavobacteriaceae bacterium; assembly: GCA_964595535.1. GTDB lineage: Bacteria > Bacteroidota > Bacteroidia > Flavobacteriales > Flavobacteriaceae > Lutimonas. Next base: position 4,041 of record CAZQRD010000024.1, read on the forward strand.
ACCAATCGTGATTTGCGTTTTGAGAACAATAATGATCGCCCTATTTCTGAAGTAATGACTTCAGAGAATCTAGTCACGGCGAAGGAAGGAACGTCGCTGAAACAGGCCGAAAGGATCTTACAGGATCATAAGATTGAAAAACTACCCGTAGTCAATCCTAAAGGAAAATTAGTTGGTTTGATCACGTATCGGGATATTATTAAAGTGATTGAAAATCCGCATGCGAATAAGGATTCTTATGGAAGGCTCAGGGTAGCCGCAGCCATAGGAGTTACCGGCGATTCGATGAAGAGAGCAAAAGGCTTGATCAAGGAAGGCGTTGATGCCTTGGTTATCGATACTGCCCATGGCCATAGTAGGGGAGTTGCACAGGTATTAAAGGATATCAAGGCCAAATATCCTCTTGTTGATATCATCGTAGGGAATATTGCCACAGGAGATGCAGCAAAATTTTTGGTTGAAGCCGGAGCCGATGCCGTTAAGGTCGGTATAGGACCTGGGTCTATTTGTACCACGAGAGTAGTTGCAGGGGTTGGATTTCCTCAATTATCTGCAGTTATGGAGGTGTCAGCTGCTATCAAAGGTACGGGAGTTCCTGTTATCGCAGATGGAGGGATTCGGTATACCGGAGATATTCCTAAAGCCATTGCAGCAGGAGCCGATACTGTAATGTTAGGATCCTTGTTGGCTGGAACCAAAGAATCACCCGGAGAAACTATTATTTTTGAAGGAAGAAAATTCAAATCATACAGAGGGATGGGCTCCATTGAAGCCATGCAAAAAGGATCAAAAGACAGATATTTCCAGGATGTGGAAGACGACGTGAAAAAACTGGTTCCTGAAGGTATTGTAGGACGTGTTCCATATAAGGGAGAGGTATATGAAACAATGCATCAGTTTTTAGGAGGATTAAAGGCAGGTATGGGATATTGCGGAAGCGCAACTATTGATGCTCATAAAAATGCTAAATTCGTGAGAATCACATCTTCCGGTATATCCGAAAGTCATCCTCATAATGTGACCATTACCAAAGAAGCGCCGAATTACTCGCGTAGATAGCAATGATGTAATGATATAATGATT
>CAZQRD010000024.1:5223-35336 GCA_964595535.1 uncultured Flavobacteriaceae bacterium
AATGATATAATGATTTAATGATGCAATGATTTGTCTCACAATTTAAAGCAAATAAAAAGGTTGAAAGTCTGATCCATATACGATCATGCTTTCAACCTTTTTTAATGGCTTAAATCAATTAAGAAAACAGACTAGCGTCTTCGGCGTCTTCCTCCGGCTGCAGGTTTTTTTCTGTTTGGCTTGAAGTCATCGTTTCTTTGACCTCCTGAATCTTTTCTGTTACTTCTTGTATTGCTTTTATCAAAACTTTTGAACGACCCTCTGTTTGATCCTCTGTTTGATCTACCTTTTGGTTTTGCTGTAACTTCAACAATCACTGATCGATTATTAAATTCAGCCTCATTCATTTTTTCAAGAACATCCTGGGTGAAATCTTTATCTATCTCGAAGAAAGAGAAGCTTTTAAGGATTTCTATCTGTCCAATCTCTACATCTCTTTTTCGCAGGCATTCATTGATCAATCCAATCAATCGGGCAGGAGTTAAGTCGTCCATTTTCCCTTGATTGATATAAAAACGCGCTAGAGAATCATCACCGCGTCTTTTTCGGTCACTACTAGGGGCATCAGCGTTATTCAAATCTCTTGCATCCTGATAGTATGAAAGAAATGAGTTGAACTCAATGGATACAAATCTTCTGATCAATTCTTCACGATCAAGTTCATGTAGTTTTTCATAAATATCAGGTAAATATTCTTTGATCTCCTTTTCGTTGACCTCTATATCATGAATTTTATCAATCAGTTTAAACAATTGAATTTCACATATTTCTTTCCCATTAGGAACTTGTTTCTGAAGAAAATTCTTCTGGAGCTTTCTTTCTATGGGCTTTAGCTTATTGCGTTCTTTACTCGTAATGATCGCAATAGATATACCTTTTTTTCCGGCCCTACCTGTTCTTCCACTTCTATGCGTATAATTTTCAGCTTGATCGGGTAATTTGTAATTGATCACATGTGTTAAGTCATTCACATCCAAACCTCTGGCCGCAACATCTGTGGCAACAAGAATCTGCAAGTTTTTATTCCTGAATTTCTGCATAACCAGGTCGCGTTGGGCCTGTGAAAGATCACCGTGCAGGGCATCTGCGTTATAACCGTCTTCGATTAATTTTTCTGCAACTTCCTTAGTTTCTCTTCTAGTTCTGCAAAAGACAATCGAGTAGATGTCTGGATTTACGTCAGCTATCCTTTTCAAAGCCGGATAACGATTACGCTCGGTTACCTGAAAGAACTCATGCTCCACATTAACGGCTCCTATATTTTTCTGACCTGCCGACATCTCGGTAGGGTTGTTCATGTAATTTCTGGCAATGGCTTCCACTTCTCTAGGAAAAGTCGCAGAAAACAACAAGGTCTGTTTCGTTTTTGGGGTTTTTTCAAGAATATTATCTAATTCTTCCTTGAAGCCCATATTCAACATTTCATCTGCTTCATCCAATACCAACCATTGAATACTTTCGAGGTTCAGAATTCTTCTTTTAATAAGGTCAAGAGTTCTTCCTGGCGTTCCTACAACGATTTGAACACCTCTTTTTAAGGGTCTGATTTGTTCTTCAATATTAGCCCCTCCATAAACCGCTATAGTTTTGAGGTTCTTCAAATTTTTAGAAAAGTCATTGACGTTGTTGGCGATTTGAATGGCCAGCTCTCTCGTTGGCGAAAGAATGATCGCTTGTGTATTCTTGTTGTTTGAGTCAATTTGCTCAAGTATGGGCAAACTAAAGGCAGCTGTTTTACCGGTTCCTGTCTGAGCAAAGGCTTTCAGATCATTTTTTGAACCAAGTATTTGTGGAATAGCAATCTTTTGAATTTCCGTGGGTTGTTCATAGCCTAATTCGGTCAATGAATCAACAATTGCCTGGCTTAAACCAAGCGTTTTAAATATCGACATATATTTTATTTGCAAAACTCAATTTATTTGTAAAGCTCTGGTTTGCAAATAAATACTGTGTTTTATGTTTAAGAGTTTGCAAAAATAACACTAATTTGATGAAGTTTGCTATAAATCAGTGTTTATTAATGGTTTTTAGGTAGTAATTCAGGTTACTATCAAGGAAAAATATATAGCCATTTTCGACCTTTCCCTGATTATTTACAATAATGGTTCTTGCCATATCACCTTCATACCAGGCATAGGTTTCAGAATTTTTAGCCATTTTGAATTGATACTCTTTCGGTAATTTTTTTGAGGTTACAAACTTTTTCCATTCATCATCTGTTTTGTTCCGTTCGATACCTATAAATACAACTTCAGGATGATGTTTTTTTAAATAATGTAACTTTTCGTTTAGTAATTCAATACGTCCTAAATCGGTGGGCCAGAAATAAATAACGGCGTTTGAATTTTTGATTAGTGAGTTGATCTCCACCTCTGCGTGTTCAGTATTATATGCCTTAAGTTTTGGAAGATCTTCTCCACATAAAAGCTTTTCTTTCTGATCAATCGATTTTTTCAACTCCTTTTTATAGTTCTCATCGGTACAATGTTCAAAAAAATAGGCATATACCTTTTCGTTTTCTTCTTTTGATAAATGCTTATTCGATAAGGAACCCCAAACACCTTTGGCCAGCAAAGAATTTTTGAAATCATCTACATTAATTCTGTCTTCTACGATTTTCATGAATTCGAGTTCAAAGATTCTGTTTTCAGGATCTTTCATTTTTTCATCATACGCCAGGTTGTATAAAAAATTATTGATAAAGGCCAGGTTCCATCCATAGTCAAGCAAGGACTCATCATTGAGATCCACATGATCTCGATACGCATAAAAATCACTGCTTATTTCGGGAGCAGTATCTAAACCCAAGATTTTTTTATGATTATAAGCATATCTTTCCTTATAAAAATAGGAAGGCATATAAATACCTGACTTAACCAGTTTGTCGAAAAATTTAGAGGGTTTCTCCTGTTGAGTAGAAAGGAATTCATTGTAAGACTCTAACTGCTTTTTGACACCTTCATCCACAACCTTGGAAAAGGCAACTTCATCCAATCTATAGTTTTGCTTGAAATTCTTCTCGATACGCTCCTGTTCTAAGTAGAGATTGATTAGATAATTGTTTTTTGCACTGCCTTTACCGCTAAAAATTATAGACTCATCAAAATCCCAGGTATTAAGATACAAAAGAAGGCTATCTTTTGGCTCAAGATACATATATTGAAATTCCGCTGCATGCTTAAAAGTATAAAGACCCAGTTCCAGTGAATCAAGTTTAAAGGAGAACTTATTGTGATCATTGAGTTTTGCAGAATCCAGTACTTTCTTCCCTTTAGTCAAATATACATACTTGTCTTTGGGGTTCTTTATTTTACCTCCAAAATACGTGTATGCAGCTTCTTCAGAATCATTACAACTGGAAAAGGATAAGATCAAACCAAACAGCGCAACTAAGGTAAAAGGCTGCGAAAAGTAATTTTTTTTCAAATAAAATGATTTAGACATGATAAACAAATGTACTAATATACCTTAGGGGGTCTTGTTAATGGCATGTTAAAAATTTTGGAGTAAAAGGTTAAAAAAAAAAGGGTAATTCCCTTTGTTTTTAACAGTCTTCAGGGCCAAAATATTATAGGATGGTTTGGTAGTTATATCTCGCTATTTTACTTAGTTTTGCAAAAAAAATTAAAAACACATGTTAACTGTTTCCAACTTATCCGTTCAATTCGGGAAGAGAATTTTATTTGATGAAGTAAATACTGCATTTAATCAAGGAAATTGCTATGGTATCATCGGTGCCAACGGTGCCGGAAAATCGACTTTTTTAAAAATCCTTTCTGGTGATATCGACCCAACTTCGGGTTCTGTAAGTTTGGAAAAAGGGAAAAGAATGTCTGTACTTTCGCAAGATCACTTTGCTTTTGACGCGTATCCGGTATTAGAATCGGTGATGATGGGTAATAAGCCTTTATATGAACTGAAGAAAAAATTAGATGAGGTGTATGCAAAACCTGATTTTTCTGATGAAGACGGAATACTCGCAGGTGAATTGGGAGGTCAATTTGAAGAAATGGGAGGGTGGACCGCCGAAAGCGAAGCCGCTAACCTTTTATCATCTTTGGGAATTACCGAAGACATGCACTATACTTTAATGTCTGACCTTGACGGTAAATCAAAAGTAAGGGTGCTTATTGCTCAGGCTTTGTTTGGTTCACCTGATGTGTTGATTATGGATGAACCTACCAACGACCTTGATTTTGAAACTATTGGATGGCTTGAAAACTTTTTGGCCAATTATGACAATACGGTGATCGTCGTATCTCATGACCGTCACTTTTTAGACGCGGTTTGTACACATATTTCGGATATTGATTTTAGTAAGATGAATCAGTATTCAGGGAACTATACCTTCTGGTACGAGTCAAGTCAATTAGCCGCCAGACAGAGAGCTCAGCAAAATAAAAAAGCAGAAGAAAAAAAGAAGGAACTCGAAGAGTTTATCAGACGATTTTCTGCTAACGTGGCCAAATCAAAACAGGCAACCAGTCGAAAGAAGATGATCGAAAAACTGAATATAACCGATATCAAGCCTTCCAGCAGGAGATATCCGGCAATTATTTTCGATCAGGAAAGAGAAGCCGGAGATCAGATTCTTCATGTTGAGAATCTGTCAAAAAAAATTGACGGTGAATTGCTTTTTGACAATATTGACCTAAACCTAACCAAAGGAGATAAAGTGATGTTGCTTTCAAAAGCTTCCCGAGCAGCTACGGCGATTTATGAGATTATTTCTGGTGAGAAAGAACCAGATTCTGGTGATTATAAATGGGGCGTTACCACGGCCCAGGCTTATTTGCCGCTTGAGAATTCAGAATTCTTTAAGAACGATCTTAGTCTGGTGGATTGGTTAAGAGAATATGCTAAAACAGAAGAAGAGAGGGAAGAGGTTCATATCAGAGGTTTTCTTGGGAAAATGATTTTCAGTGGAGACGAGGCACTTAAAAAGAGCAACGTACTTTCAGGAGGAGAAAAAGTGAGGTGTATGTTGTCACGAATGATGATGAAGAGAGCTAATGTACTTCTTGTGGATGAACCTACCAACCACCTTGATCTGGAATCAATTCAGGCATTTAACAATGCCCTTAAGAATTTCAAAGGCACGGTAATCTTTTCTACTCATGACCATGAGTTTGCGCAAACCGTTGCAAATAGAATCGTGGAGGTCACACCAAAAGGCGTGATTGACAGGTATATGAGCTTCGATGAATATCTTGAGAATGATACTATCAAGGAGTTGAGGAAAAAGATGTACGGGGAGTAGTGATCAATGAAAAAATGATTTAATGATATATTGATACGATGAAAAAGTGGGGTGATTTGTTTTAACATCGCGGCATTAGTTTCGAAATTGTAGGCTGGTACTTAGAAACATATGCATGTATAAATTCTAAAATTTTAGGGGTTTCAAACTCAAATTAAGAGAAAGCTATATCAACATATTGAAAACATTAAATTCGCTAATAATTTGAAAAAAGAAATTTATCATTTAACGACATCTATAAATTAATGAACTAATTTTTATCTACAAAACCATTAATTCATTATATCATTAAATCATTTTTTCATTGATCACTTCCTAGGGTGAAATTTCTCTACCACCATCTTTAAATGACTTTTATCCAAATGCATGTATATTTCGGTAGTGGTGATGCTTTCATGACCCAGCATCTGCTGTATGGCCCTGAGATCGGCTCCGTTTTCAAGTAAATGAGTTGCAAACGAATGTCTGAGCGTATGAGGGCTTACGGTTTTATGAATACCCGCTTTTGAGGTCAAATCTTTAAGGATCATAAAGACCATATTTCGACTGAGTTGCTTTCCGCGCCTGTTTAGAAAAAGGGTGTCTTCATGTCCTTTTTGAACCTTGATGGAGGTACGAATAAGATTTTTATATGCTTCAATGAGTTTGATCATATATGGATTGATCGGGACAAATCGCTGTTTGTTCCCCTTGCCAATAACCCTGATAAACCCTTCTTCAAAAAACAGGTCAGAGATCTTCAATTCGATCATTTCGGTTACCCTAAGTCCGCAACTGTACAAGGTTTCCATCATGGCTTTGTTTCGTTCCCCTTGAGGTTTACTAAGGTCGATTTGGGCAATGATTTTATTAATCTCATTTTCAGACAAGGTATCGGGTAGTTTTCTGCCAATTTTTGGGGCTTCTAGTAAATCGGTGGGGTTTTCTTTGCGATAATCTTCAAAGATGAGGTAATCAAAGAAATTTCGCAAGCCTGATATCATCCTGGCCTGTGATCTGGGGGCAATGGTTTTGGAACTGCTGTACACAAACCTTTCTACAAGTTCGGTACTTATCTCGACGGGAGATATGGCTATATCTTGATCTGCGAGGAAATTCATGAGTTTTAGAATATCCCTGCTATAGGCCGAAATGGAATTTTGAGAAAGACCCCTTTCGATCTTGAGAAAATATTGATAATCCTTTAAGGCATCCTTCCAGGTCATGACGTTAAGTAGCTTGTTCGATCAATATTCATACAATTTGCTTATGCGATGTGTAAAATTATGCTATTTTTGGAAACAAGAATCAATTATTATTTGTTTCCATGCTTTACAAGTCTTGTTGAGGCCGAAACAAAGTTCTAAAAATAGGTTATTCATGAAAATCATCATTATCAACGGTCCAAATTTGAACCTGCTCGGCAGGAGAGAACCTTCTATTTATGGAGCTGAAACCTTTCAGGATTATTTTAATCAATTAAAGGAGCGTCATCAGGAAGTCGAATTATCTTATTTTCAATCGAATATAGAAGGGGAACTTATCGATAAGATTCACGAAACTGGTTTTTCATATGATGGTATCATTCTAAATGCAGCTGCATATACGCATACATCTGTGGGTATTGGAGACGCTATAAAGGGAGTAGAGACTCCGGTAGTTGAGGTTCATATTTCCAACGTCTATCAAAGAGAATCCTTTAGGCATTCATCGTTTATAGCGCCTAATTCAATAGGGGTCATCACAGGGTTTGGACTTAAGAGTTATGAACTTGCACTTCGCTCTTTTTTAGTTTAGACCAACGGAAACGATTTAGTAACAAAAATAAAACTTTAAGATAATTTATAGAAAATATCAGTTTTTATTGAGAAGCATTTTTTAAATTTACGAATTCAAATTTTTACAGCATGATATTAGTTGCCGACAGCGGTTCGACCAAAACAAATTGGATCGCCATTAACGATAAAGGAGAAACATTTTTTAAAATTGATACAGAAGGATTGAATCCAGCCGTTTTCTCGAAGAAGAATTTGTATGACCGAATCATTACAAAAGAAGAGCTCAGGGATATCAAGGATGACGTAAAGGAGATTTATTTTTACGGGGCCGGTTGCGGAACTCAAAATGCCATACAATTTTTAAAAACCATTTTTGAAGATATTTTTACCAATGCCTATATTGAAATTTATGAAGATACTATTGCTGCGGTAAAGTCGCTTCAAACTGATACCCCCGGCGTGGTGTGTATTTTAGGGACAGGTTCTAATTGTAGTTACTTTGATGGAAAAGAAACCCATCAGAAGATTGTTTCTCTTGGGTATATGCTGATGGATTCTGCCAGTGGAAACTATTATGGAAAACAAATAATAAAAGACCATGCTTATGGTAAGATGCCTTCTGATTTGGCTAAAAAATTCGAAACGCAACATGATCTCAGGCCTGATGTAATCAAAGAAAACATCTATAGAAAGGATAATCCCAATACATATTTGGCAAGCGTTGGAAGGTTTTTGATTGAGAATAAGCAAAGTGACTATGCTCAGAAAGTCATTAAAGATGGCTTGCGTTTCTTTATAGAAAACCAAATATTACAGTTTAAAGAGAGTAAAAATGTACCCATTTATTTTGTGGGGTCCATCGCTCATTTTCTACATGATGAAATTGTTGAAGTATTAGGTGAATACAAACTTAAATTAGGTAAGATTGTCAGACATCCTATAATGACACTGGCTGCGGCTCATGCCAGTAAGCTCACAAAATAGAGAGAAAATTCTTCTCTTTAAAAGGCCTGAACTTATTTTCTTGCGAGTACCGAGATTTCTACATTAACGTCTTTTGGTAGTCTGGCGACTTCAACGGTCTCACGTGCCGGTGCTGTTGCTTCATCAAAATAGGATCCGTAAACCGCATTTATTTTTTGAAAATCATTCATATTTTTTATAAAGATCGTAGTCTTCAGTACGTTTTCGTAGCTCATTTGGGCTTTCTTCAAAACTGCACCAATGTTTTTCATAACCTGTTCGGTTTCTTTGCTGATATCACCAGAAACAAGATCCCCGGTTTTTGGATCAATGGCTATTTGCCCTGAGGTGTATAACGTGTCATCATATAAAACAGCCTGAGAATAAGGGCCGATAGGAGCAGGGGCATTGGGAGTTTCGATTATTTTTTTCATTGTTTTATTTTTTTTGATATCTATCTTAAAATGTAATTATACCAATATTAATTCAATGTTTCATTACATCAATACATCATTATATCATTACATCATTATATCATTAGATCAATACATCATTAGATCATTACATCATTAAATCACTACATCATTAAATAATTGCCTTTATTAAAACAACCTTCTGTCTGGAACCTTACGCTGGTCATATTTCAAGTCACTGAGGGGCCCCGATTTGATCCCGATAAAAAAGTAATAGGTTGCCCTGTCTCCAAATGGTACCCAGTTAAAACTAAAACGCCAGCTATCCAGGTCTCTTTCAAAACGAAGTTGGGTATAGGTGATTCCGCTATTTTCAAAATCATAACCTGAAGAAACGCCTACGCGCCATTTAGGTGAGAATTCAATATTTCCAGATAGCTGAACAGAATTTGCCGTGATATCATTCTGAGCCTGAGAATTACTATAGGTGAGTGAATATCGTAACTTCAGGTCCCAGGGCATTTCCGTTTTGTACAAGGTAGCCTTTTTGACTTTTTCCTCGTCGGTATTGACTTTTTGGTTCCGGTTGGTCAGATTCTCCCCAAACATGTTTGACGAACTATCAACGTTAGTACCGCCACCTGAACCCGTTCCTCCAGAAGATTTCTTTCTTTCTTGAAGGTCTGTACTCGAAATGGAATAATTGGCCGTTAGGTTGGCAGCGGTAAACCGTAACAAGCTCCCTCCGTTGTTGATATTATAAATATTGATTCTCCTTCCATTAGCATTTAAGGCATAGGGATCAAAAGATGCATTTAAATTGATGCCGAGTTTGTTTTTGAGCATTTGTGTACCCGCTGTCATTCTCAAAGGACTCCAGTTCAATGAATCAGCGGCAATATTATAACTTGTTGATAAATTCAGATTATTCAGGATCTTAACCTTTCTTGGTTCTTCATCTTCATCTTCTCCGTCTTTAGCCGCTACCTTGGCTTCAAGGGTGTTGTTCAACGACAATCCAATGGAATTGGAAAGGCCTCTGGAGGGCGCCCCATAAATGCCATTTTGAAAACGTGAAAATTCTCTGATATCATCAGGATCAATACTCGCCTGGTATTCATCATAATATTGACTAAAATCAGGTCGGTAACTATAAGATATAGAAGGCCTCATAACGTGTCTAAGTGCCTGTAATCTGCCTTTTTTAAAATTAACCATCCCGTAAACCGTCGTACTTGCTGATATTCCTGCCGAATATTGTCTGTACGAATCAAAGCCGTTTATGGTATCCGTAACCACTTCATTGGAAGTTTCATCCCAGTATTTATCAATGGTTTTGAAATACCACACGTCTTCATAAACTATTGAAGGAGCAAGGCTTACAAATTTCAAGGCCTTCGCATTCGTGCTTAACGAAACACTATGTCTGACTCCCGATTGTGCCTCATCAAACATTTTAGCCGTACCGAATTCTTCATCAGTGGTAGAAATACGGTTTTGCGCATTCAAACTATAGGTCATCCCAATATTTTGAAGAGAATTCTTTTTTGATCCAACCTTGGGTGCAAAAGGATAGATACGATCCATATTCAAAACCATTGAAGGCAGGTTCATGTCGATTCTCTCTGTGTTCGTGTTTTGTGTATGGGTAAGGGAGGCATTCAAATTGAAAGGCGTCCCAACGAATTTTTTATAATAGGATACAGAAGAGGCAAACGTATTCGTCAAATAATAGGGAGAACTGGATTCATTGATTGATTCCTGAAAAAAGCTGCTACTACCAAAATTGACCGAGGCAGAGATTCTGGAATTCGGATTGGAGGTTGCAGACTGGCTGTGCGTCCAACGCACAAAGAAATTATTCGACTTGCTGTAATCGGGAAAGCCTTTTTGGCTATTGATAAGGTTTTCGTATCGCAAACTAAAATTCCCTGTAAACTTATATCGGAGGTTGTAATTCGATTCGGCCCGAAGCCCCCAGCTGCCGTTGGTATATATGTCTCCTAAAATCCCCAGGTCCAAATAGTCGTTTATAGCAAAATAATACCCTCCATTTTGCAGAAAGTAACCTTGATTGTTGTTTTGCCCCCAGGTGGGGATGACAAATCCAGAGGCCCGGCCACTTGTTAGCGGTGAATAAAAGAAGGGAAGTATCAAAGGAGTAGGTACATCTGATATTACTAGATTGCTCATGCCTCCAACGATTTTGCTATCAGGTACGATCTTGATATTTTTGGTTTGAACATAATAATCGGGATTTTCCTTTAGCGATGTTGTAAAACGAGCTTTATTGATATAAAAAGTACTGTCGTTCTCTTTTTTTGAAACATCACCGGTAATGATCATACCCTGTTGTTCTGTTCTTGAATTATAGATCAGGGCCTTTTTATTCTGAAAATTGTAGATCAGTGAATCCTGTGTAGATGCCTGGTTACCTTGTTTGAATTCAGGCCTTTGTACATACACTCCGGCTGTATCAAATATCCCTGTGGCGAAGGCCAGACTATTTTTGTAATCGATGATGATCTTACCTGCCTTGAGCTCTATATCCTGATAATACAGTTCTGCCTCGTCATAAAGAGTTGCTCTTTGGTTGATAAAATCATTGGAAAGATAATCTTTTGATTTGTGAATGATATTGTCTTCTAGGTATTCGGGAGTGATCGGGATACTATCGATTTTTGTTGTGTCAATCACCACTAAATCAACGTCATTGCTGCTTAAGACAGATAAACTGTCAGTCCTATTTATATAGTTTTCTGCATCGTCATTATTTTGTTTTACTTGGCCAAGGGCCGCTTGATTTACAAAACAAAAAAATAAGGAAATGAAAAGTAAGTATCTTAAATTTGTATACAATGCTATAAATAGTATTTTTGTAAAAAAAATGTTACTTTTTGAAAGATACAAACTTACATATATTTTTTCAGTGGTATAAATTAATAAAAGAAAAACTAGGAGGATAAGAACCATGGTTTATAAAGTAAAAAATAGGGATTATGCTGTAATTTTCAAGGTGCTGATATGTTCGGTTTTTTTGATGCTGATTCAGACAAAAATGTATGCCCAGGATAATTTTGTAGTGGTATTGGACGCTGGTCATGGAGGAAAGGATCCCGGCAGGCCCGCCAAGAATTACAGCGAGAAGGACATTGCACTGAGTCTCGTGCTCAAGCTGGGTAAAAAACTAGAATCCATTGACGATATCAAAGTAGTATATACGAGGGATAAGGATGTTTTTGTCGATTTGAAAGACAGGGGACGAATTGCCAATGAAGCGGATGCCGACCTTTTTGTATCGATACACTGCAATGCATTTCATACCCAGGTAGACGGTACAGAAACGTATGTATTGGGTTTGCACGCGAACAAACAGAATTTTGAAGTAGCCAAACAGGAGAACTCAGTAATCTTTATGGAAGATAATTACCAGGAGAAATACGAGGGTTTTGATCCCAACTCACCCGAAGCTGTGATCGGAATGACCTTGATGCAGGAAGATTTTCTGGATCAGAGTTTGAGCCTGGCAAGTAATATACAAACCAATTTCAGAGATATTCTCAATAGAAAAGACAGAGGTGTTAAACAGGCAGGTTTTGTTGTGTTGCACCAAACATATATGCCAAGTGTATTGATTGAAGCAGGTTTTATTACAAATACACAGGAAGGTGCTTTTTTGAATTCAAAGAGCGGGCAAGACAAGTTAGCACGATCTATATTTAATGCTATAAAGGCTTATAAAAAGAGTCTGGATGAGAACCTTGTGGTAGAGGAAGTACCAGTAGTAGCCATTGTAAAAAGTTCTCCAAAAGTTTATCCGGGGGTAGACTTTAGGGTACAGATCGCTTCAGGGAAAAAGAAACTTGAGACCAAATCATACAATTTCAAAGGATTAAAAGGAGTGGACCGTGGAAAGGTAGGAGGGTTTTACAAGTATTATTATGGCAAGTCTTCTGATTATGATCAAATTGTAAAAATGCAAACGGAAGCAAGAAATGCTGGATATACAACAGCTTTTGTTGTCGCATTTAAGGATGAGGAAAGAATTAAGGTATCTGAAGCGATGGATAAGTCGCTTTAAAATAAATGACGCATAGATGCGTTTGTGTTTTGATGCCAGGTGAAGATACGCTCAAAAGAAATCTCTTCCCTTAGGACCAGCAAAAAAATAATGAGTAATATTGTTCAACTAATATCACTATTTTGACCATATCAAGAGAATTCAAAACCGGCGTTATCGTAGTTCTGATACTTGTCCTTTTTGTTTGGGGGTATAACTTTATGAAAAACAGAAGTTTGTATGATAAAACCCGAACTTTTTATGCTGAATACACCAATGTTCAGGGCTTGGCTCCAAAAAGCCCTATTACCATCAATGGGCTAAAGGTTGGAACGGTTTCTGAAATTTCCTTTCATCCGATAAAAAAAGGGATATTGGTGGCTCATCTAAAACTTAGTAATGATATAAAGTTTTCGATCAACTCTGTGGCCCAAATCTACAGTCCTGATTTTATAAGCGGGAAGTCTCTGAAGATCGATATTGCGATTGATGAGGGAGAAACGGCCATGAACGGTGACACCCTGATCGGGATAGTTGATTCGGGCATTATGGGTATGATCAATGAGCAAATCGCTCCGTTGCAATCGAAAGTTGAAAATTTTGTAGTGCATACAGATTCTGTGATGCAGAATATCAATAAACTCATGAATGAGGAGAATCAAAAGAATATCAAAGAGTCTTTGGCCAGTATGAATGCAGTGCTTAGAACCTTCAAAAGTACGGCCGGTAATTTGGAAGTCATGACTCGAGAAGGAGGTCAGATTGACAGTATCATGACGGGTGCGAATAAAACCATGACTAATTTTGCTCAGATCTCTGATTCTATACAAGCTGCCAATATCGGAGCTACGGTTGCTGAATTGCAACATTCATTGAAGAGTTTTAATGTGATACTCGACAGTATGAATGCGGGTAATGGTACCTTGGGTAAACTGATGCAGGATGAAGCCCTTTATACCAACCTGAACAACTCTGCCAAAGAGTTGGAAGAATTACTTCGTGAAGTCAAGGAACATCCTAAAAGATTTGTACATGTATCTGTTTTTGGGAAGAAGGAAAAAGCCTACGAAGAACCGATAAAAGAGTAGTTAATAACTTGTAATAATTTTGTCTTCCTTCCTTTTTGATTATCTTTACTTTTATTTTCTGAAAAAGCGGTTTATGCTTTGAATTTTAAGCCATGTATTGATAATAGAGTATGTCTTATTTACCTAATATTTTGTTTGCACTACTGCTCGTTCTTGGAGCAGGTTTCTTTGTGAAGAACATAAGGAAACTGAGTCGAAACATCAGTCTGGGGAAAAATACAGAACGAAACGACCGAAAACCGGAACGCTGGGCTCATATGTCTAAAATTGCCCTCGGACAATCTAAAATGGTAAGAAGACCTATTGCAGGTTTGTTGCATATTTTAGTTTATGCCGGATTTTTGATCATTAATATTGAAGTACTGGAAATCGTTATCGACGGTTTATTTGGTACACATAGAATTTTTTCTTTTGCCGGTGGATTCTATGACTTTTTAATAGGGTCTTTTGAAATACTTGCCTTTCTGGTACTCGTTTCGGTGATCATTTTCTGGATAAGAAGGATGGTCTTAAAGATCCCCAGATTCTGGAATAAAGAAATGACCAGCTGGCCCAAGAATGATGCCTTGAATATTTTGTATTTTGAAATTGTTCTTATGAGTTTGTTTCTGATCATGAATGGAGCTGATTATGCCTTGCAGCAGATAGGAGCCATACACTATGTTCATGCCGGAAGTTTTCCTGTGAGTCAGTTTATTGCAGGTTGGCTACCTCAAAATGAATTAACACTTTTTTATATAGAAAGAGGAGCCTGGTGGTTGCATATCACAGGGATCCTGATCTTTTTAAACTATTTGTACTATTCGAAGCATCTGCATATTCTGCTTGCTTTTCCAAACACCTTTTACGCAAATCTTGAACCTCAGGGTAAGCTCGATAATCTGGCTTCGGTGACCAAGGAGGTGAAATTGATGATGGATCCGGAGGCTGATCCTTATGCCGTGCCAGAAAATGGGGAAGAGACTGTTGAAAAATTTGGGGCAAGCGATGTGACCGATCTCAATTGGGTACTATTGATGAATGCTTATACTTGTACAGAATGTGGGCGTTGCACGGATGAATGTCCTGCAAATCAAACAGGAAAGGAGTTGTCGCCTCGTGCGATTATGATGAAAACAAGAGACCGTTTGGAGGAGGTTGGAAAATTCATTGATGAAAAAGGGGAAGCCACTTTTAGGGAACAAGGTGATGGCAAAACATTATTTGATACCATTTCGGAAGCCGAAATATGGGCATGCACAAGTTGTAATGCCTGTGTAACAGAATGCCCGGTGAGCATTGACCCTTTGTCGATCATCATTGATTTGAGGCGTTATTTGGTCATGGAAAATTCTGCAGCACCACAGGAATTAAACCTGATGATGAGCAATGTTGAAAATAATGGGGCACCTTGGCAATACAGTCAAATGGATCGCCTGAACTGGAAGGATGAATAGCTTGTTAAAAAGATAAAATTGAAGCGAAACATAATTGTTTAAAATATTTAAATTAAATTAGTATGGTAATACCAACAATGGCTGAAAAAATGGCTGAGGGAAAGGCTCCCGAAGTCTTGTTTTGGGTTGGTTGTGCTGGAAGTTTTGATGATAGGGCCAAGAAGATTACAAAGGCCTTTGCAAAGATTCTGATAGAAGCAAAGGTAGATTTTGCGGTACTTGGTACTGAAGAAAGTTGTACGGGTGATCCTGCAAAAAGGGCAGGGAATGAATTTCTATTCCAAATGCAGGCGGTCACCAATATCGAAGTGTTGAATGCCTATGAAGTAAAAAAGATCGTTACGACTTGCCCGCATTGCTTTAATACCTTAAAGAACGAATATCCCGAATTGGGAGGAACTTATGAGGTAATGCACCATACAGAATTTTTGAAAAGCCTGTTAAACGAAGGCCGGATAAGTATAGAGGGAGGAAAGTTTGCCGGGAAACGCATAACGTTTCACGACCCTTGTTATCTTGGTAGGGCGAACGGAATTTATGAAGCACCGCGCGACCTGATAAGAAAGCTGGAAGCGGAGTTGGTTGAAATGAAAAGATGCAAATCAAAAGGATTGTGTTGTGGCGCAGGAGGTGCTCAAATGTTTAAGGATGCTGAGCAGGGTGACAAGGAAATTTTTGTGGAAAGAACAGAGGAAGCCTTGGAGACCGCACCCGATCTTATTGCAACAGGTTGTCCATTTTGTAACACGATGATGACTGACGGAATTAAAAACAAAGAAAAGGAACATAGTATCACAGTAATGGATATCGCAGAATTGATCGTCCATGCAAAAGATCTATAAATAGTACAATCAGAATATGCCATTTGTGAGAGATAAGAATTTAGTAAATATATACGAGGAAATTGACAAGGCCAACGGCACAATCAAGACCTTGTCTACGGCTTTAAGAGATGAAGAAGAGAATAACTCTATTCTAAAAAAGCACAGAATCCTTTTGGGTGTTGCTGCTTTAGTGATGTTGACGTTGTTCTTATGGTCTTTTTTGCCAAAATCAAAACAGTATAAGCAAGAATACCTGATCAAGAACAACTTGAGTCTGATCGATACAGATTCGCTTCATAAGATACAAAGAAAAGCGAGGCAGGTGATTGTGATAGACTCCGTAAAAAGTTCATTGATCGATATGAGTATTGTTTACAGCATTCAAATCGGGGCCTATGCCAACTTCAGTTCTAATCTGATCTCAGATGATATTACACAGTTAGAGGAATTTGAAGAAAACGGTTTTAACAAATTCTCTATAGGGAAATTCACAACCTATAAAGAATCGGTCATGCTCAGGGATGATTTGAAACGTGTAGGTTTTAAAGATTGTTTTGTTATTGCCAAATCATATGGCATGCCTGTAGGGATAAGCGAAGCACTGCAACTCAGCGGTGAAAAGTGGATTAGAGGAACTAGAAATTAAACACAGCAATTATTTTGTCAAAAGCTAGTATTTGGTTAAAAGCGGCACGTCTGCGTACTTTACCCTTGTCATTATCAGGTATTATTATCGGTTCGTTTATAGCTGCATCCAAGGGAGTCTTTGACCCCATAATTTGTGGTTTGGCACTTTTTACAACCATCGGTTTTCAGGTTATTTCGAATTTTGCCAATGATTACGGAGATGGAATTAAAGGAACTGATAATGAGGATCGTGTTGGGCCGAAAAGGGCGCTTCAAAGTGGGGAAATCAGCCCTGAATCCATGAAGAAGGGTATTGTATTTACAGGGATAGTGAGTATCGCACTGGCATTGAGCTTGATTTTTGTTGCCTTTGGTACCGACTACGTGTTTTATAGTTTGTTATTCATTATTTTGGGAATCAGCTGTATAGTGGCAGCCATTAAATATACGGTAGGAGATCATGCTTATGGTTACAGTGGATATGGAGACCTGTTTGTTTTTCTGTTTTTTGGCTTACTAAGTGTCTGCGGCACCTATTTTCTGTATAGCAAAGCACTTGATATTGCTGTCTTTTTACCTGCATTTTCGATAGGGCTTCTGAGTGTGGGGGTTTTAAATCTAAACAATATGCGTGATCGTGAATCGGATGAAAAATCAGGGAAGAATACGATTGTTGTAAAAATCGGGAATGAATTTGCCAGATTTTATCATTTTTACCTTCTTGGAGCTTCGTTTTTATTTGCCTTACTCTATACAGTCATTATCTTTCGAACAGCCTATCAATTCTTATTTGTACTGGCTTATATTCCTATTTTCAAACATTTGCACACAGTTTATAAAAACAAGAATCCAAAAGCCCTAGACCCTGAGTTAAAAAAGTTAGCATTGAGTACATTTTTGTTTGCGATTTTATTCGGTATTGGATTGATTTTGTGAGATGACAATTGTCATATTAATAAAAGACAAATTTGTCTACTTTTACGAATTAATCATTATGAAGAAACTCATTATAACACATATGCTACTGAACTTGTACCTTTTGGTGCTGGTGCAGCCTGCTTTGCCTGTGTTGGAGTATCTGATTAATTATGATTATATCGTGAATGAACTTTGTGAAAACAGGGACAAACCCATCATGACTTGTAATGGGAAATGCTATCTTGGTGGTCAGGTTGAGAAACAACTTGATCTTGATCATGACCAGCGAAGCCCCATGCCTCCAAAAATAGATTTTGAGAAATTTATAAGTCTTAGTGAGGCAATAATAACTGAACTTTCCCCAATAGATGAAGCTCTTTTAACGACCCCAATTATTGTCAAAGAGCTGAAGAACAACTTATTTACTTCTTCTCTTCTGCGTCCTCCCATCGTTTAAACAATTTTTGATTTAGGATCCGTTACATATGGATCGTATACCCTGTGACACACCTCACAGACAAACCTATTTGTTTAAACAATTAACATCATAATGAAAAGAAAATACATGTTATTTCTTGCCCTGCTATTGTATGGCTGGGCGGGATATACGCAAGAATTAGAAATCCATGGAACCATTGAAGATGAACATGGACAAGCCCTTGAAAATGTCGTGGTAAAATTGACCGACGAAGACCGATACGTTGAATCTGATCAAGAAGGACAATTTATTATACGGGCAAATGAAGGGACTAAGGCCAGTATTTCGCATCTGGCTTACAGATCAAAAACGGTAGCCCTTACCAATGATATACATATTATGCTCCAGGAGCAGACTTTTGATCTGGACAATATTATCGTAACTGCCGACCCTTTTGGTGATCTGGCCCAGAGCAGGATCGTTTATGACGATATCAAGGCTGTTACCCAACCTCGAAACGTGAGTGATCTGTTCAAAGACATTCCCGGATTTGGTATACAAAAGAGAGGCGCCTACGCTTCGGAACCCGTTTTCAGGGCATTTAAGTACGAACAATTGAATGTGCAGTATGACGGCGGGATGAAGATACTCAATGCCTGCCCGAACCGTATGGACCCTATTACGACTCATGTGATTCCGGAGGAGATCGAAAGGATAGAAGTGGTGAAAGGACCTTTTACTGTAAGGTTTGGACAGAATTTTGGCGGTGTGATTAATATGGTATCAAAAACACCTGATTCCAAAAAAGATGGGGTAAGTGGTAATCTGGAAACGGGATATGAGACCAACGGCAATAATTTTACAGGACGTGGAGCCGTATTGTATAAAAAAGAACAGTTTGATTTGGAGTTAAACGGATCTTATAGAAACTACGGTGATTATACTGATGGAAACGGCGACGAAGTACCCTCATCTTTCACTTCAACAGATTATTCGGTTAAGTTTGGTGTAAATCCAACTGAAGCGCAAAGACTTCGATTGACCTGGAGACAATCTTTTGGAAGGGATATCAAACACGCCGGATTACCGATGGATTCACCCTATGACAACAGTTATCTCATGGGGCTTGATTATAAGATCAGGAACATTAGTAATACGATAAGCAGTATCATGTTTAAAGGCTATTATTCTTATGTGGATCATTTGATGACAAATGAAGACCGACCAAATTTTATGATGATGGGAGCAGAATCAAATGTTTTTGTCACCACCTGGGGTGGTAAGGCTGAAATGGCTTTGAACCCAAGTGATCGTTCAAGTTTATTCCTAGGCCTTGATGCCAATATAATAAGTAGAGAAGGTGACCGAATAAGAACCATCAAAATAATGAATGGCAACATGTTGCCCGAACCCATCGTCAAGGTAGATAAGATATGGCAGGATTCTGAACTTAACGACATCGGACTTTTTGTTGAAGGAAAAATAAGAACTTCTGAGCGCTCTACTTTTACTGCAGGTTTACGTTCTGATTTTATCAGCACCTCCATCAATGACCCGGAGCAGGACTTTCTCGACCTTTATGGGGGCGAGATCGAAGACCAACAAGAAGTGAACCTTAGCGGTAATGTATCTTATCTTTACAGTTTGAACAACACCAGACTACAATTTTCTTTTGGCCATGGAGTAAGAACCGCATCTATTGTTGAACGTTATATCAACCATTTCAATGTCAACTCAGATCCTTACGAATATGTGGGAAATCCTTATTTAAATCCAGAGGCAAATAACCAATTTGAAGTTTCTTTTAATCAGAATTTTGAAAAGATCGAATTGGGGGCCAGCGTTTTTTATTCCTTTTTAGTAGATTATATTACAGCTGTGGTTGACGAGAGTATTCCCAGAAAATTTATGCCGATGCTGGAGCCTAAATTCGCCAAGCGTTTTATCAATGTAGACAAAGCCATGCAAACCGGATTTGAACTGTATTTCAATGTTAATTTTACTGAAGAATTCAGCTTTTTATCAGACCTGGCATATACCTATGGGCAGAATCATGAACTAGATGAGCCCTTACCTCAAATTGTGCCTTTGACCGGTCATTTGAGCCTGAACTATGACAAGAAAAATTACTGGTTCAATTTTAAATCGAGATGGGTGGCTGAACAGAACAGGATATCCGAATCTTTTAGAGAAACTGTCACTCCGGGTTTTGTGACCTTTGACCTTAGTGCGGGCGTAAAACCCTTTAAAGGTTTTTCGGTGGGCGCTGCAGTTTTGAACATCTTTGATACCGCCTATTATGAGCATTTAAATTTTTCATACCGCAACTCCGATTTACTAGGTGGCCGTATCTACGAGCCTGGAAGAAATTTTACGCTTTATATCAATTATAATTTTTAAGAAATTTCTATATGAATGACCGCGAGACGCTCTAGCGTCTCGTGGTTTTTTTTTATGGATATTGTATCAATGGGTATTATTCAGTAAATTTAGTCTCAAAACTAGTTATCATGAAAATTACCTATCTGGGGCATGCAGCCCTTTCTATTGAAGTTGGTGAAACCAAAATTATTGTAGACCCTTTTATAAGCCCGAATGAATTGGCAAAAGACATAGATATCGATGCGCTTAAAGCAGATTATATTCTTATTACCCATGCACATGAGGACCATATTGTAGATGTGGATGTCATTGTAAAGAACACCGGGGCTAAGATCGTCTCGAATTTTGAGATTGTCAATCATTATGCTGCAAAGGGAATTGAAGGACATCCGATGAATCACGGAGGAAGCTGGCAATTCGATTTTGGAAAAGTGACCTATACCAACGCCATACATACCAGCTCCTTTCCAGACGGAAGCTATGGCGGACAACCCGGAGGTTTTATACTTGAAACAGCAGAAGGTAATTTGTATATAGCCGGCGATACTGCTTTGACCATGGACATGAAACTGATCCCCATGCAATGCAAAATAGATTTGGCAGTACTTCCCATAGGAGACAATTTTACCATGGGAGTAGAGAGCGCTGTCATAGCTTCTGATTTTATTGAGTGTAATCAGGTACTGGGCTATCATTACGATACTTTTGGCTATATCATCATTGATCATGATGAAGCCCAAATCGCTTTTAAAAATGCAGATAAAAACTTGATTTTGTTGACTATAGGTGATTCCCTTACGGTTTAAAGTCTTTATTTTTTAGTAATTTTAGGGGAGAATCCAAAATCAACCATCATGAAATATTCGAGTGAAGTAATCCTGAACCTGCCTTTGAATAAGGTGATTGAGTTGTTTGACAGTGAAGAGAATTTGTTTAAATGGCAGCCCGAACTAATCAGTATTGAGCACATATCTGGTGAAAAAGGTGCCGTAGGAGCTAAGTCTAAAATGAAATATAAAATGGGCAATAGCGAGGTTGAAATGATAGAGACGATTACCGTTAAAGATTTTCCTAAAGAATTTTCGGGTATCTATGAGGCCAAAGGTGTTTGGAACGAGATGAAGAATTCCTTTGAAGAGATCGACCCCAACACTACTCTATGGCGTTCACATTCGCACTTTGAGTTTAGTGGTTTTATGAAGTTGATGGGTATCTTTATGTCTGGAGCCTTTAAAAAGCAGTCGCAGAAATCTCTGGATCTTTTCAAGGCTTTTGCAGAAGGTAGTTGATAGCCTATAAAAAAGCGAGTGCTACTATGTATACTCGCTTTTTTAGTTTCTAAGCGCCAAAACTAGTTCCAGAAAAGGGAATAAAGTGCTACTAAAATAATCATGACCGCAAAAGCTCCTATATTAAATCCAGGACTTGTTTTAAATAATGCCTTGCTGATTGGAATTGCTTTTTCATCGTTCTTGCCTTTGTTTTGCAACAGGCTGACCACTACAATCACCAAACCCGTCAAGACTGCGGTATATCCCATTTGATCCATCCAAGGAACATCAACAAAAATGGGGCTTGTAGACCAGCCTTTAGGAGCTATTTTAAAATACATGGCGATTGGGATCGATACCAATGCGCCTAAAATAGCAGCTCTGTTGGTGGTTTTTTTCCAGAAAAGACCCAATAAGAATACGGCTAAAATCCCAGGGCTAACCACACCCGTGTATTCCTGAATAAATTGAAAGGCCTGATCGATTCCTCCTAGTAAAGGTGCCATTATACAAGCGATGATCAAGGCGACTCCGGCCGAAATTCTACCGGTGTTTACTGTAGCCTTATTACTGGCGTTTTTGTTGATATATTGTTTGTAAATATCCATGGTGAAAATTGTCGAGGTTGAATTCAACATAGAGGCCAGAGATGATACAATAGCCGCAGCTAAAGCCGCAAAAGCAACACCTTTTAAACCTGTGGGAAGAAATTGAAGCAACCAGGGATAGGCTTTATCTGCCTGTTCAGGTGAAGGCAGGTTCTTTAATCCGGCTTCTCCTAGTCTCGCCATTATTTCAGGATCATTCACCATCACATAGGCGGCGATTCCGGGGATCACAACGATCAAAGGAATGATGAGTTTTAAAAAGGCAGCGAGTAAAATACCTTTTTGGGATTCTTTTAGTGATTTGGCGGCCAAAGTTCTTTGGATGATATACTGGTTGAAACCCCAGTAATAGATGTTGGCAACCCACAGTCCTCCTACCAATACGCCAATTCCGGGAAGGTTGTTGTATTCCGGATTTGATTTGTCTAGTATCATGGCAAATCGGTCTGGAGCGGCTTCATAGATGATTTTTAAACCCTCCAATTGTCCTGCTCCACCAGAAACCGTATCCAGGGCGAGGTAGGTGGTAAACAAACCTCCAAGAACAAGAAAAATAACTTGTATTACATCCGTCCAGGCCACGGCAGCTAATCCGCCATAGAGCGAATAAGCCGCAGCAAATAAGGCCAGACCAATCACGCCATAGATCATGGGTATACCCATGATGGTTTCCAGCGCAAGAGAGCCCAGATAAAGCACCGAGGCCAGATTTACAAAAACGTATAAGGCGATCCAGAAAACAGCTAATATGGTTTTTAGGTTGGTGGAATAACGTTGTTCAACAAATTCGGGGATGGTGTATAAACCCTTTTCAATGAAAATGGGTAGAAAATATTTTCCAACAATGATTAAGGTAATGGCTGCCATCCATTCATAAGAGGCAATGGCCAGCCCCAGGGCAAATCCTGAACCTGACATACCGATGAACTGTTCGGCCGAGATGTTGGCCGCAATCAGGGAGGCACCAATGGCCCACCAGGGTAAGGATTTACCCGCCAGAAAGTAGTCTTCAGCATTTTTCTCGTGCCCTTTTTTATCTCTGGATACCCACAAACCAACCCCTAAGATTAGCAGGGCATAGCCTATAAATATGATATAATCGAGTAACTCAAAATTTGCGTTCATAATACTAAGGTCTAATGGAGTTTAAACTTAAACAATTTTGTTGAATATTAGGGATTTAGGTAGAGGCCAAAAGATGTGTTCCTTCTGATAATGTTACTTCGTATACCGAACAGTCTCTATCAAACATTTTTCGATAGGCTGCCGTGGCTTGTTCTGTGAAAGCTTGTACAGCATCTTTTTTAATGATATTGATGGTGCAACCTCCAAAGCCACCTCCCATCATTCTGGACCCTGCAATGGCAGGTGCTGTTTTGGCAAGGTCAACCAGAAAATCGAGTTCCACACAGCTCACTTTATATTGGTGACGCAAGCCATGGTGAGAAGCGTAGATCAACCTGCCCAATTCGGCAATATCATTTTCCTGCATCGCCACTCCGGCTTGTTGGGCTCTTTCATTTTCCTGAATAACATAGAGGGCCATTTGGTATTCTTCGTCTTTTATTTCTCCTGATACTGTTAAAAGTTCGGCTGCCGTTGCATCTCTCAAGGCCTTTATTTGTAAAAGAGCAGCAACTTTTTCACAAACTTCGCGCCTGTTGTTATAGGCGCTGTCTGACAAGCTGTGTTTTACGTTAGTATTGATCAAAAGGAGTTGATAGTCGCGTAGGTCGATGCTAAAGACTTTGGCACTAATACTGCGGCAATCAAGCAGCAAGGCTTTATTTTTTTGACCGAACATACTGGCAAACTGGTCCATGATACCACATTTGACTCCCACAAACTCGTGTTCTGCCTTTTGGGAGATCAGGATCATTTCGGTTCTGTTCAAAGCCAATTGCTGTAATTCGTTGAGCCCGAAAACCACGGCATTTTCTAAAGCGGCTGAAGAAGATAGTCCGGCGCCTCCAGGAATATCGCCTCCGAATACCAAATAAAACGGCTTTAGAGTTTTTCCAGAATCTAGAATTCCTTGAATAACGCCTAGGATATAATTTTTCCAGCCTCCATTGGATAATGGTGACAGGTCATTTAATGTGAATTCATAGCGTTCTTTCATATCAAGTGCATGAACTACGCAAAATTCAGAGTCACTTTGGCCAAAGGCCGCATAGATACCTTTATCAATGGCGGCCGGAAAGACAAAACCGTCATTATAATCAGTGTGTTCACCGATAATATTTAATCTACCTGGCGAAAAAACCATCATTGGTTTCTTTTTGTAGGTCTTTTGAAATACAGAAGCTACTTGTTGTTCTATCATATCGGAAACAATTTCACCAGTTAGTACATATAACTATAAATACAAAAACAGAGTATTGATAGTAGGTATCCTAATTACAGACTTTAATCTGTTTATAAAGTTAGCAATATTTATTAAACGTACAAAATACATTTAATATATTTTAGAAATCAAACAAGAAGTCACGCCTGTCTTTTACCATCTTCTCATTTTTCCTGAACCTGTATAAAAATGCACCCTTTTTAGAGTTGCTTTTATCTTTCATATCAGTTTTTTCAAGTATGTTCAGTGAGAGTACCTTTTTTCTGAAATTTCGTGAATCTCTTTTTGACTGGAAGATGCTTTCATACAAGGCCTGAAGTTGCGGGAGCGTGAAGTAATCAGGTAATAAATTAAAACCGATGGGTTCATGACGGGCCTTGAGTCGTAAGGCTGCGATGGCATCGGCTACCATGGTGCCATGATCGAGAATCAATTCGGGAATGTCATCAATATTGAACCATTTGGCGTCAAAATCTTCTACCGAAAGGATGTCGATATCATCTATCCTGATCAAAGAATAAAAACCGACAGAAATAACTCTTTCAACCGGATCTCTTTGAACTTCACCATAGGTTTTTAGCTGTTCCAGATAAATGTTTTTTACTCCTGTAGATTCGAAAAGAATGCGCTTGGCCCCATCAACGATCGAAAGATCATTTTGCAAAAATGCGCCAATCAAAGACCAATTTCCTTTGAGGGGCTCCACTTTTCTTCTAAACAGAAGTAATTTGAGATTTTTTGAATCAAAACCAAAAATAATACAGTCAACTGCCAACAAGATTTTTTGATGGGTAGTATATTTTAATGTAGGGTCAATTAGTTTCATACCTGAAATAACACATACAATATTAAAGATATTATTCTTTACATTGGGACAGACCTATAAAAAACAAGGGAATCTTTTGTAAAAAGCTATTTTTAAACACGGAGAATCTTCAATCACTGGGTAGTGAATGTAATTCATGCTGATTTGGATTACAACTATCCGAACATTAGCATAGCGGGAAAATATTAATTGAGAAGTTTTGACATAAAAAACAGTAACATTTTTTCAACTTCTTCCTTTTGATCTGCTTTATGGTCAATATCGGTGAGTCTGGGAAGGTGATCGGCAAAATAAAAATGATTGTTGGTCATTTCAAATAAATTACTGGCCAGAGCATGGGGATAAGGGAAGTCTGGTTTTATCTCCAGAATAACATCAGAAACATTGGATACCATCTCTTTATAATTCATAAAAAAACCTTTGTTATTTTCTTCGTCAACACCCTTTGTGTGATAGACTTTGGTGCTTTCGGCAATGACCAGGTTATGGAGAGATGATTCATTGACGTATTCAATAGCGGGGTTCTCTTCGCTGATCAGTACAAAGGTATGGATGATAATTTTCAGTTTCTTTTTAGGATCTTCGATGTTAAAGGTCTTGATCTTAATCATATAATTAAGCCATTCCCAATACCAGGACACCAGATAAGTCAAAAGCAAGTGTTTGTTTTCAAAATATCTGTAAATCGAAGCTTCGGTTGATTTCATTTCCTCGGCCAGTTTCTTAAAATTAAACTGTTCAAAACCGATTTTATCAATCAATAATATACTGTGCTTGATGATGCGTTTGCCCAGATCAGAATGTTGAGGATCTTTTATATAGAGCCCAGGATTTAAGGAAATACTAACATTTACAGCCATTGAGAGACGATTTACGTATTTTAAAAGTTCAAAGTTAAGTAATTAATATTAATACTATTACAATATCTAATGATATTATAGCTTATATATATAATAGTAATACTATTATTCATAAAAATTATGTTATATTTGCTACGTTAAAAACTTAAACAAAATGGGAACAACAGGATTTTTTAGTAATTTGAAGAGCGATTTTCCGGCGAGTATTGTCGTGTTTTTTGTAGCACTACCCTTGTGTTTGGGTATTGCACTTGCGAGCGGGGCACCACTCTTTTCGGGTTTGATTGCAGGTATCGTAGGTGGTATTGTGGTTGGGGCATTAAGTGGTTCCAAGATCGGGGTCAGCGGACCTGCTGCAGGACTTGCAGCTATTGTACTTACTTCTATAGGTACCCTTGGCGGTTTTGAGAACTTTTTATTAGCTGTTGTTTTAGGAGGTGTCATTCAATTAATCTTCGGACTTTTAAGAGCTGGTATAATCGGGTATTATTTTCCTTCTTCAGTGATCAAAGGCATGCTTACGGGTATCGGGATCATTATTATTTTAAAACAGATTCCTCATTTTATTGGATATGATGCAGATCCGGAAGGTGATTTTGCTTTTTTACAAGTGGATGGGCAAAACACTTTTTCTGAAATCTTTAATTCTTTCAATTATATACAACCCGGATCGGCCCTTATCGGACTCATTGGCCTGGCTATTTTACTTCTTTGGGAGCATGTGCTGGCCAAGAAAGCTAAAATATTTCAGGTGATTCAAGGACCTCTGGTAGCTGTAATTGCGGGTATCGTGTTTTTTGTAGCGACGGGTTCAAGTAGCTCTCTCAATATTTCTTCAACACATTTAGTAAGTGTTCCTGTGCCTGATGACTTTTCGTCATTTCTGGCCCAATTTAGTTTCCCTAATTTCGGGGCTATCGCCAA
Source organism: uncultured Flavobacteriaceae bacterium (assembly GCA_964595535.1). Classification (GTDB taxonomy): domain Bacteria; phylum Bacteroidota; class Bacteroidia; order Flavobacteriales; family Flavobacteriaceae; genus Lutimonas. The sequence continues at coordinate 32,206 of CAZQRD010000024.1, forward strand.
TACCGATGTTTGGGTGGTCGCCTTTACAATAGCATTGGTGGCGAGTTTGGAAACCTTGCTGTGTGTGGAGGCCACAGATAAACTGGATCCTCATAAAAATGTAACCCCTACCAACAGAGAGCTCCTTGCTCAGGGAACGGGAAATATAATTTCGGGTCTGATCGGTGGATTACCTATCACGCAAGTGATCGTTCGAAGTTCGGCAAACATTCAGTCGGGGGGAAGAACCAAAATGTCGGCTATAATTCACGGATTTTTCTTATTAATTTCAGTCATCCTGATTCCAAATCTGTTGAATATGATACCCTTGTCTGTGCTGGCGGCAGTTTTGTTGGTTGTTGGTTTTAAACTGGCAAAGCCGGGCTTGTTCAAAAGCATGTATAAATTGGGTTGGAAACAGTTTGTTCCATTTATGGTAACGGTACTTGGAATCATTTTTACCGACTTATTGGTAGGTATAGGATTAGGTCTGTTAGTTGGTATCATTGTCATCCTCTTTAAGAGTTACCAGAATTCACATTTTCTTCATAAGGAAGGCGAAGATGTGGATGATGGAAAAGTGAAAATGACCTTGGCCGAAGAAGTGACCTTCTTTAATAAGGGTGCCATTTTAAAGGAACTTGATCTTTTGCCTCACAACTCAACGTTGGAGTTGGACGTGACCAATACTAAATATTTGGACAATGATATTATCGAAATCCTTGATGATTTTATCATTAAAGCTGAAGAAAGAAATATTTCCATTAAATTAGTGTCCCAAAGAGGCGTTGTAGTGAATCCGGAAAGCTATTTCAAATTTTTCAACGACAAACGCAAAGCAAGTTAATCTTAAACTAATATCTTATGAAAGCACATACCAAAGAAACTCAGGCATCAATGACTCCCGAAACGTCATTACAAGCCTTAAAAGAAGGAAATATTAGATTCCAACATAATTTAAGTGCAAACAGAAATCTTATAGAGCAAGTTAAGGATACGACAAATGGACAGTTTCCCTTTGCCACTATTTTAAGTTGTATCGATTCTCGTATCCCTGCTGAATTGGTATTTGATCAAGGGATTGGTGATTTATTCAGTATCAGAATTGCGGGAAATTTTATAAATGATGATATTCTTGGAAGTATGGAATTTGCTTGTAAACTTGCGGGTTCAAAGGTTGTTGTAATTATGGGGCATACTTCCTGTGGAGCGGTTAAGGGGGCCTGTGACGGAGCAGAATTGGGTAAATTAACTGGAATGCTGGATAAAATTAAGCCAGCTGTTAATGCCGTTGTTAACCCTACGGATGCGTCTCAGCGAACTTCGGCAAACCTCAACTTTGTTAATGAGGTGGCCAGTAAAAATGTAGATTTTTCTATTGAAGGCATCAGATCTGGAAGCTATGTTCTGGCCGAGATGGAAAGAAATGGCGAAATAGATATTGTTGGAGCCATGTATGATGTTGCCACCGGGGCAGTAACTTTTCACGAATGATTGTAACCAAAATCAACGCTGAGCTTGATGAAAATCATTGCTTGTTTGTGGTTTGATTTATAATTTTATTTTTTGAAATTATAAATCATTTGACATGAACTCAAAGAAGCACGAATCAGAGGTTTTGGTACAAGATGCGAAAAAAGTTTTTAGAAAATTAGGAACATGCTCTCGTACTTTTTTTTATTTGTTGAACCGTGAATTTGGCAACTCTTTGGAAATTGAGGAACGGGCTGCCGATCCTCTGGCCGGAGGAATAATGAAAGAAGGCTATCAGTGCGGTATGCTTTGGGGAGCCTCACTTGCGGTAGGAGCAGAAGCTTTTAAAACTTGTACGCATAGGTCACAGGCCATAGCCGTGTCAATAGAGGCTACCAGGTTGCTTATGGATAATTTTGAAACACATGAGAGCAGCACCCAATGCAGGGAAATTACCAAATGCGATTTTAATAATAATCTGAGTTTAGCCAAATATATGTTGAGCGGACGGTTTTTGCATTGTTTTCAATTGGCCGAAGACTGGGCACCTGAGGCTGTATCGATGGCTAAGAAGGCTTTTCAAGATAAACCTTATGATTTTGAGCGGACCATGAGTTGTGCCACAGAAGTGGCTCGAAGAATGGGTGCATCTGAAAAAGAAATGGTCATGGTAGCGGGATTTGCCGGTGGATTGGGTCTTAGTGGAAGTGGATGCGGGGCCTTAAGCGCCGCAATTTGGATGAATGCACTTTCATGGTGCCGCAAACATAAGAGTGGATCGGCATACAAGGATCCTGAGGCCAAAGAGATCCTTTATGAATTCAGGCTACTCACCGATGACAAATTTCTATGTGATGACATCAGTCAAACACATTTCAATTCGGTAAAAGAGCATACCGACTTTTTACAACAAGGCGGTTGCAGTGAATTGATCGAGGAATTGAGTGAGATTTGACTTAATCAAAGCTGACTTTATTTTTTTTCATATCTTTCTCAAAAAAAAATTGAGTGTATGTTGGCTTTCATCAGGCCAAATACAGTTTTTGAAAATAAGACTATTACCTTCAATTATGTATTAGACTTTACAAAATTCTTATGAAAACAAGACATTACCTTGCTATTCTGTTTACCGTTATTTTATCTTCAGTAAGTACTAATGCCCAAGATTTTTTGGGCTTAGATCCGGAAGGCCTTAAGACGGAAAAGGATTTTAAAAATGCAGAAGAAAGAGTTCTTGAATGTGCGAATTATCTGCTATCCAATCCGATTGATAAGGACATACTCACCAGAAAAGCGATCTTTCCGTTTCTGTTCAAATGGATGGACGGTACTCCCGAACACACTTTTTCCCTTGAAGCTGAAATTGTGGAATTGACAGGTAATGATAATAGGCTTATTACCATTTACTTTGCCTCTGTTGCAAAAGTGTCACTTGAAAACTCAACAGTGCAATATACTGATGAAGAGATCCAGGATCAGGCCACCCAATATCTGATAAACTATTGCTCAAATCCGGAGAATCACTTAAAGGCGACGAAAAAGATGAAAAAGATCGGTAAAAAGAATAAGACATAAGGTGTCGCCCACAAGAGTTTTTAACCACAAATAATCATAATCAAACCGTTTGGCAGCAAGTTAAACCAATAACTATGAATAATAATTTAGAACAGAATAAGGAA
>CAZQRD010000025.1:0-33098 GCA_964595535.1 uncultured Flavobacteriaceae bacterium
CTCCAGCTGCAACATTTTTCAATCCTTCTTTTACAATTGCTTGTGCAAGAACAGTTGCAGTAGTAGTTCCATCACCAGCAAGATCATTGGTTTTAGAAGCAACTTCTTTTACCATTTGAGCGCCCATATTTTCATGTGCATCTTCCAATTCAATTTCTTTAGCGACGGTTACACCATCCTTGGTGATCTGAGGTCCGCCAAAAGCTTTACCGATAACTACATTACGTCCTTTTGGGCCTAAAGTTACTTTAACTGCATTTGCTAATGCGTCAACACCACGCTTCAATCCTTCACGCGATTCGATATCAAAAATTATATTTTTTGCCATTTTTTTTTGGTTTTAAGTTTTTGGTTTAAATTAGAATTAAAGAATTGCGAAGATGTCGCTCTCTCTCATGATCAGATAGTCATTTCCATCCAGTTTTAATTCGGTACCCGCAAATTTGCCATATAACACGGTATCACCAATTTTCACAGTCAAGGGCTCATCTTTAGTTCCGTTACCCACGGCAACAATTTTACCTTGTTGCGGTTTTTCTTTTGCTGAATCAGGGATATAAATTCCAGATGCTGTTTTGGTTTCTGCCGCTAATGGCTCAACAAGAACTCTATCTGCTAGAGGCTTAATTGTTAATTTACTCATTATATATATATTTAGGTTATTAATATTTTCTTCAATCTTGCAAAAACACTGCCATTGTGCAAAAACTGACAAATAGGAAAAAAAAATGCCAACGTGTCATTACGTCGGCATTTTTGATTAAATTTTATTCTGCTTAGTAGCTACTGTCTAACACTTTGTCAGTATCTAGAGTTTGTGGAGTGTCTAACACTTCTCTATTGTTGATGATCCCTTCTGTTTCAGATCTTAAGTCAACTGAATTAGCTCTTGGAATAGCAAAATTCGATAAAAGTATCAATGCGAATAAGGCAATGGCCAAAGCCCATGTGCTTTTATCAAGAAAGTTTGTTGTATTTTGAACCCCTCCAAGGTTCTGAGATCCTCCACCTCCGAAAGAAGAAGAAAGCCCTCCCCCTTTTGGGTTTTGAACCATGATTACCAGTATAAGTAATACTGAAACGATAATAATCAATATTAAAAATAAAAAGTACGACATAATCTATATTATTTTTCTTGCAATTTTTTAATTGCTTCAATTTGGAGTGCAAAGAAACTACTTTTTTCTGGATATTTCAAACTTAAAATCGTAAAAGCTGTAATCGCTTTTTTGTACTTTTTTTGCTCCACATAAACATGGGCCAAAGTCTCAGTCATCAGGCTTTCATTTTCTTGAACACTATCCATGGCGACATCAGTGTAATTATCGTATAATGAAGGGTTTATCTTAGGACTGGTTGCGATAAATTTATCAATTAAATTCCTGTTTGGATCATCTTTCGGGCCTGATTTACCGTGATCAGTCTTTCCTGTAGTTTTATCACTGATTGATTCCTCACCTCGTTCAATAGGTCTAAAACTGGTCAATTGTAACCATTCTCTAAATGAGTGTGTTTCATCGCGTTTAAATTGTAAAGGTTGTCCTATACCAAGGGTTTCTTCCGGAGAAGATTCTTCGATTATGGCAGGCGCATCTTTGGCAATCGGAGAAGCAGTAAGATTTTCCTGTGATTCTGTTATCTGATCAATTAAATCTGCCGGAGCTGCTTGAATGTCAAGGTCATCAGAAGTAATGTTGTCAAAAAGGACCGTCCGGTCAGTAGTATACGCTGCTGTTTTTTTTAAATAATCATTATACTTAAAGCTATGCTGATTTTTCAATCCATTGAGGTGAAGAAAATGCGTCACTTGAAAGTACGGATACTCTTGAATAAGTTCGAAGAGATCTTGAATTTGACCTTTTTTTATCTGGTCTGGTTGTGATAATATTTTATTGAATTCAATCAGATTCATATACTACCATTTGGCAACAGCTGCGTTAAAAATATCCTGTGTAATTCTTTCGAAGATGTCTTCATAGGCAGAATCCAGCACTCCTCCTGTCAGTTGCAGATTTCCGTCATAGTCACTATAAAATGAAAAAGTCTGCTCAAAATCATCATCCTCATTAAGACGGTTGTAGAACCTTACCCTGACCCCTACGGTCAATCTATTCTGAGCTGCTGTTTGTTCGGCTGTTGCCGCTATTGGAATGATCCTGTATTGGGTGATTTCACCTTCAAAATGTAAATCCCCGCCAGAATCCGTTAGTTTCAGGTTGGTTTGTCTTAAAAAAAGATCCTGAAGCGCTAAAGTAAATTTCTGACTCAAAGTAGGTTCAACAAGGATGGCGGTATTTGGAAAAAAATCGATCTGTATAGTTTTGGCATCTCCGGTGCTTCCGCCGGTAAAGGAGTACACTCCACATCCTATGGGTAGGAGGACAATAACAAAAGCCAAACCAAATAGAATGTTCTTCATTAGCTATTAAAATATATAAAGTAAAAGTCTGATCGAAACTTAGAAGAATACGTAGAATTCTTAAAGCAGCTTACCATGAACAAATAAACAATTAAAGGATTGAAATCACAAATTATATTGGTTTATTTTTCTGTAGAGCGTTCTTTCTGAAATACCTAGCTCTTTAGCCGCCAGTTTCCTTTTTCCTTTGTTTCTGTCAAGAGATTGTCTAATCATTTCGACTTCTTTTTCCTGCAGGGAAACTGTTTCTTCTATGGTTTCAGCATCATCGAAGGATACCAATTTAGGATTAGGTTCAAAACCCTCATCCTCATCCTTCGAAATGATCTCAAGGGTATGGCTATCATCAAGATCCTCATTTTTGCCATAAATCTTGTCAATTAGTAACTGAGTCTGTTTCTGAGGTTTCTGTGGAACTTCCTCATTAAGAAGTCCCTTGGTAAGCTTCTTTAGATCTGTAATGTCATTTCTCATGTCAAAAAGAATTTTGTACAGGATCTCTCTTTCATTCGCAAAGTCACTTTCAGGTTTTTTCTCTGAAACCAATGCAGGAAGATTTTGATTGTAATCAGGCAAGTACGAACGTAAAATGGCTCCGGTTATGTTTCGATTTTGTTCAATGACAGAGATTTGTTCGGTCAGGTTTCTCAATTGCCTGATATTTCCTTTCCATTGGTTTGACACCAGAGCTTCAACGGCATCTTCATCTAGACGAATCGTTGGCATATTGTATTTTTGGGCAAAATCTGACGCAAATTTTCTAAATAAAAGATGGATATCATTATTCCTGTCTCTCAACGGTGGTAAATGAATCTCAACGGTGCTGAGTCTGTAATAAAGATCCTCCCTGAATTTTCCTTTTTGAATCGCCTGCATCATATTCAAATTTGTGGCGGCAACAATTCTAACATTCGTTTTTTGAACTTTTGACGATCCCACTTTAAGAAACTCCCCATTTTCAAGAACTCTTAACAACCTGACTTGTGTAGTAAGAGGAAGTTCACCTACCTCATCTAAAAAGATTGTTCCGCCGTCGGCCACTTCAAAATAACCATTTCTCGCTTGTGAAGCTCCCGTGAAGGAACCTTTTTCATGACCAAATAATTCACTATCTATAGTTCCCTCAGGAATTGCTCCGCAGTTCACAGCTATATATTTGGCATGTTTTCTATGAGATAAATTGTGAATAATCTTGGGTAAAACTTCTTTTCCTACTCCGCTTTCTCCGGTAACGAGTACGGAAATATCGGTTGGGGCAACGCGCATCGCCTTTTGAAGGGCCAAATTGAGTTGGTTGTTGTTACCAATGATTCCAAATCGTTGTTTTATGGTTTGTAATGAGTCCAAACTGATCTATTTAATTCCTGATCTTCTCAGGGGATGTTATCAAATTCTTTATACGACCTTTGATCCTATTAAAGTTGCTGAGGTACAATCCTCGATATGCACCATTACCAGATCGCCAATTTTTTCGTCTCCTTTGGGAAACACAGCTACGGCATTTTGAGAGTTTCTTCCCATCCACTGTTCGGAGGATTTTTTTGATTCGCCCTCTATAAGAATCTCAACTGTTTTACCTACCATCTGCTGCATCTTATATAAGCCATGCATCCGTTGTAAGTTAATAATTTCAGAGAGTCTTCTCTTTTTGATTTCATGAGGCACATCATCCTCCATTTTTTTTGCAGCAAGAGTTCCAGGTCGTTCAGAATAAGCGAACATGAATCCAAAATCATATTTCACATATTCCATTAATGAGAGCGTATCTTGATGATCTTCTTCAGTCTCACCACAAAATCCAGTAATCATATCCTGAGATATTGCACACTCGGGAATAATTCTTTTAATATTGTCAACCAACTCCATATACTCTTCACGCGTATGTTGTCGATTCATTCTTTCAAGCATACGAGTACTTCCTGTTTGAACAGGTAAATGGATGTAGTTACAAATATTATCAAATTTAGCCATGCTGTGCAGCACGTCAATGCTCATATCCTGAGGATTTGACGTTGCAAAACGAATTCTCATTTTTGGAACAGCAAGTGCTGCCATTTCCAATAATTTCGAGAAATCAGTAGCAGTGGCTCTGGCAATTTCTGAAGCATTCTTGAAATCTTTTTTTAAACCTCCACCATACCATAAATAAGAATCTACATTTTGGCCCAACAAAGTGATTTCTTTGTATCCCTTTTCCCAAAGGTCCAGAGCTTCCTCCACTATGCTTTGCGGATCACGACTTCTTTCTCTTCCACGTGTAAAAGGTACCACACAAAAGGTACACATATTATCACAACCTCTGGTAATAGAAATAAAGGCAGAAACTCCATTGCTATTAAGCCTTACCGGCGTCACATCACCATAAGTCTCTTCTTTTGACAAAATAACATTGATGGCGTCTTTTCCACTTTCAATTTCTTTAACCAGATTTGGCAGATCTCTGTAGGCGTCTGGGCCAACAACCAGGTCGATCATTTTTTCTTCTTCCAGAAATTTGGTTTTTAATCGTTCAGCCATACAGCCAAGGACCCCTATTTTCATTTTGGGGTTGATTCTTTTTACACGATTATACTTTTGTAATCTTTTTCGAATAGTCTGTTCTGCTTTCTCCCTGATGGAGCAGGTATTGACCAAAACAAGATCTGCTTCCTCTAATAAATGGGTAGTGTTGAAGCCTTCTTTGGCAAGAATAGAAGCAACGATCTCACTATCGTTCAAATTCATCTGACACCCGTAACTTTCTATAAAGAGTTTCTTACTATTTCCCTGTATTTTATCGGTAACAAGAGCTTGTCCCTGTTTTTTTTCTTCTATGATATTTTCACTTGCCATTTTCATTTTTTTGGGATTGCAAAGATACGATCAAAATTTGTTTATATGACATTTTGACAGAAAAATTCAAGGATTGAATACGTTAAAATATCCCTAAAATCAATGAATTTTCGTTTCAAAAATTCTGGTTTAAAAATTTCTATATACTTTTGCAGTCTCAAAAAAGGGTATTCAACTTTCCGGGAAACAAACCGTTTTATGTTGCACCCATCTTAAAAAAGATAAGAATGTCGAAGAATTTAGTCATAGTAGAATCACCAGCCAAAGCAAAAACAATTGAAAAATATTTAGGAAAAGATTATGTGGTTGAATCAAGTTTTGGGCATATAGCTGATCTGCCATCCAAAGAGTTAGGAGTAAATGTTGATGGTGATTTTAAACCCAATTACATCGTATCAACTGACAAGAAAGCGGTAGTAAAGAAACTGAAATCACTTGCCAAAAAAGCTGATACCGTTTGGCTGGCCAGTGATGAGGATCGTGAAGGAGAGGCCATCGCCTGGCATTTATTCGAACAGTTGAAATTAAAAGAAGAGAATACCAAACGGATTGTTTTTCATGAAATTACTAAAAAAGCTATTCTTAAAGCCATAGATAATCCAAGGAGTATCAATTATGATCTGGTTAACGCTCAACAGGCGAGAAGGGTATTAGACAGATTGGTAGGATACGAACTCTCTCCCGTACTTTGGAAAAAGGTAAAAGGAGGCTTGTCGGCAGGTAGGGTGCAATCAGTTGCTGTGCGACTTGTCGTGGAAAGAGAACGAGAAATAGAGAATTTTGAACCAGAAGCTTCTTATCGAGTAGTTGGCGAATTTATCAATCAGGATGGTAAAAAATTTAAGGCAAAGTTGCCCAAGAACTTCGGCACCAGGGGAGATGCAGAAACATTTTTGGAATCCTGCCTTGGAGCAGCTTTTAAAGTTGATGACTTAACGACCAAACCGGCAAAGAAATCACCAACAGCGCCGTTTACAACCTCAACACTGCAGCAGGAAGCTTCAAGAAAATTATATTTCCCCGTGGCTAAGACCATGGTTGTGGCTCAACGCTTATATGAAGCAGGACTTATTACATATATGAGAACTGATAGCGTGAATCTATCAGATGATGCCAAAAGCGCCGCTCAGGAGGAGATTGTCAGTTCATATGGAGCCGAATACAGTAATCCAAGAAATTTCACTACCAAATCAAAAGGGGCACAGGAAGCTCATGAGGCGATCAGACCTACCAACATGAGTACCAGAACCGTTCAGGTTGAAAGCGATCAGGCCAGATTATATGATTTGATTTGGAAGAGGACCCTTGCTTCACAAATGAGTGATGCCCAACTTGAAAGAACGAATGTTCGCGTAACAAATAGCAAAAACAAACAAGTTTTTACGGCTAATGGAGAGGTGATCACTTTTGAAGGGTTTTTAAAAGTCTATCTTGAAGGAGATGACAATGAAGATGAGGATCAGGCGGGTATGCTTCCTAAATTAACTCTGAATGAAGCACTGGATAATTCCTATATCAATGCCACTGAAAGATATACCAAAGCTCCATATAGATATACAGAGGCATCTTTGGTTAGAAAGCTTGAAGAATTAGGGATTGGTCGTCCGTCAACCTATGCACCGACCATTTCCACAATACAGAGAAGAGAATACGTCGAAAAAGGTACAATTGAAGGAAAGGACCGAAGCTATACAGAATTGGCCCTTTCAAATGGGCATATAGCCTCTAAAACGCTGATAGAAAAAGTTGGTGCTGATAAAGGAAAAATGGTACCTACGGATATAGGCAAGATTGTAACTGATTTTTTAGTCGACAATTTTTCTTCTATCATGGACCTTAGTTTTACGGCTAACGTAGAAAAAGAGTTTGATGATATTGCAGACGGGAATGGAAACTGGATCGAAATGATCAAGGATTTTTACGGATCATTTCACGATTCTGTGGAGCATGTTTCTGAAAATGCTGAGAGGGCAAAAGGAGAGCGACTATTGGGTGTGGATCCGGAGTCGGGTAAAAACGTTTATGCCAGGCTGGGAAGATTTGGAGCCATGGTACAAATAGGGGAAGCAACCGATGAGGAAAAACCCAAGTTCGCTAGTTTGCAAGGGGGCCAAACCCTAGGGAATATTACTTATGAAGAAGCCATGGACCTTTTTAAATTACCTAAAACACTTGGTGAATATGAAGGTGAGGAGGTTGTTGTGGCCATTGGAAGGTTCGGCCCTTACGTAAGGTTTGGAAAAGCCTTTGTTTCTTTGGCAAAGGATGAGAATCCGATGGTAGTTGAGCTGAACAGAGCAATAGAATTAATAGAGGAGAAGCGAAAGGCGGATGCACCCATAGCTGAGTATGAAAATCTTCCGGTGCAAAAAGGAGTTGGTCGATTCGGACCTTTTATTAAATGGAACAGTATGTTCATCAATGTGAACAGAAAATACGATTTTGATAATTTATCTTATGATGATATCGTTGAATTGATAGAAGCAAAGAAGCAGAAGGAGATTGAAAAGGTAGTGCACAATTGGGAAGAAGACGGGATCAGAGTTGAAAAAGCACGCTGGGGTCGTCATAATATCTTAAAGGGACGTGTGAAAATTGAATTACCAAAAACAGTAGATGCGCAAGCACTTACTCTTGAGGAAGTTAAAGCTATGATCGAAAAGAATGCGCCTAAGAAAACTGTTAAAAAGAAACGAACTGCAAAAAAGAAATAACAAAGCATATTTTTTGTCTGAGGTCCTTTCAATGTAAAAACTGAAAGGACTTTTTACTTTTTGTAAACACTAATTTTATTCAAGTCGAAATTTAATTACATTGCGGGAATTTATATCTTTAACACTATTATATGAGCCTAGAGCTTCTTTTACCTGTAGAAGAAAATGCAGTAGCGCATACTGCGTTGCAATCGGACCTTGCCTTAGGAAGGAGAATTAAGATACATACAAAAAAAGACGGGTTGCCAAACCTTAAACATGTTCAAATAGCCGTTATTGGGATTTCAGAAGCAAGAGGGGCCGTTGACAATATAGGAGCGGGAAAAGGATTGGATGTAGTCAGAAAATACTTGTATCAGATGTTTCCCGGTAACTGGCATTTGCAAATCGCTGATCTTGGTAATCTCCCGGTTGGCAATGAAACCGGGGATACTTATTTTTTGGTTCAGGAGATTCTGGGTGAATTATTGGAACAAAACATTACTCCGGTGATCATCGGTGGCAGTCAGGATATTACCTATGCCAACTACAGAGCATATGACCGATTACAAAAACCTGTGAATATTGTATCTGTAGATAATCGCTTCGATATTGGAGAAATGGATCCAAAGTTAAATTCACGAAATTATTTACACTATATCGTTATGGATAAACCGAATAATCTGTTCAATTACAGCAATATCGGTTTTCAAACTTTTTTTAACTCTCAGGAAGAGATTGACCTCATGGACAAATTATTCTTTGATGCGCATAGACTGGGAGAGGTATCTCATGATATAACCTCGGTAGAACCCGTTCTCAGAGATGCAGATATAGTAAGCATTGATTTGGGTGCTGTAAGAATGAGTGACGCGCCGGCAAATAACAATGCGGTTCCCAACGGTTTTTATGGAGATCAGATTTGTGCGATTTCCAGATATGCCGGTATCAGTAGCAAGGTATCGACTTTCGGCATATACGAGTACAATTCAAAATTTGACCAAAGAGAAAATTCAGCTCATTTGATCGCTCAGATGATTTGGTATTTTATGGAAGGATATAATTTAAGAATTGAGGAATATCCTTTCGAATCAATTGATACGTATAATAAGTACATCGTTTTAGTTGAAAACGAAACCATAAATTTCTACAAAAGTGACAAGAGTGAAAGATGGTGGATGGAGATTGAATTTCGTCATAATAATTTGGATAAATCTTCGTTAATACCATGTACGTATCAGGATTATTTAACAGCAAATAATCAGAGATTACCAGAAAGATGGTTAAAAACCTTTAGAAAATTAAATTAATACACACTAAACTCGGTTTTTTAGCGTTCTTAGGGAACAAAAGGTTAATTTTTGTATGGAATTTTATTTGATTTTTTTGAATAAAAACGCCTGATATAGTAGTAACAATAAGTTTTAATGTAACAATAACATCTTGTTAGAAAAGTAAAAATTATGAAAAAGTTATCCCTAATCCTATTATTATTTGTCTTTGCTTTCCTAAGCAGTTGTAAATCTGGCAACGACAGAGGTCAGTTGGTAGGTGTTTCGGCAAATAAGAAATTTTTCCCTGAAAAGCCTTTCGGAATGGTACTTATACCCGGTGGTGCTTTCACTATGGGTAAAGGTCAGGAGGATGTGGCAGGCTCTTTTAGTGCGCCTTCCAGAACCGTTACTGTAAGACCATATTACATGGATGATACAGAGATTACCAACAGTGAATACAGAGAGTTTGTTTTTAGAGTAAGAGATTCTATTCTAAGAACAAAACTGGCTATTTTGGCCGAGGAGGCTGATATAGGTGGTGGAGCTCCAATTGAACAAACAAAAGGAGATATCAGTGGGATCTCAAAATATAAATTTAAGGAACAAGATAGTACAGATAATGCCTATTATAAATATATGATGGACAACTATGGTAGTTTGGGAGATATCAACTCACCTACTGAAGGACGTTATTTGAACTGGGACGTTGAATTGGTGTGGAACACTGCTGAATTCCCAGATGAATACTATGCTGAAGCAATGGATAGCCTTTATATTCCAATGGACGAGGCAATGGAAAGAAAAAGAAAAATTGACACGAAGAAATTAAAATACGTATACCTTGCTTATGATGGAGCAAAGGCCGCAAAAAATAATGGTAATAGTAAAGACTTCTTGAATAAAATTGAAGTTGAGATATATCCTGATACCGCTGTTTGGGTAAAGGATTTCAATTATTCATATAATGATCCGATGCATCAGGACTATTTCTGGCACCAAGCTTATAGCGAGTATCCAGTGGTTGGAGTTACTTGGAGTCAGGCAAAAGCTTTCTGTAATTTCAGATCTGAAAAAAGAAATGACTTTTTGGCCGGTAAAAAGAAAGGAACTGGCAGAGAGCCAAGTTTCAGGTTACCTACCGAAGCTGAATGGGAGTATGCGGCAAGAGGAGGATTGGATTATGCCAAATATCCATGGGGTGGTCCTTATACTACCACAGACAGAGGATGTTTCCTTGCCAATTTCAAACCTGAAAGAGGAAATTACGCATCCGATGGAGCTTTGTATACAGTGGAAGCAAAATCATATAACGCTAACGATTACGGATTATACAATATGTCTGGAAACGTTTCAGAATGGACAAACACAGCTTATAACCCATCATCTTATTACTTAGGATCAACGATCAATCCAAATGTGGTTGACAATGAAAACCAAAGAAAAGTGATCAGAGGTGGTTCGTGGAAAGATGTAGCCTATTTCCTTGAAGTAGGAACCAGAGACTATGAGTATGGTGATTCAGCGAGAAGTTATATTGGCTTTAGAACTGTTCAGGACTATATGGGTACAAAAATGACCGAGAAGAATAAATAAGAAAATAGCTTAATCAATCAATAATTAAAAAAAAACAAAAATTATGGCACAATCAAGAACCAAAAAGAAAATGTTCAACATGGCCTATGGTCTGGGAGCAGCAGTAGTAATTTTAGGAGCTCTTTTTAAGATTGCTCACTATCCTGGAGGAACGGAAATGTTAACCATTGGGATGATCGTTGAAGCAGCAGTATTTGCTTTATCAGCTTTTGAACCGGTTGAAGAAGATTTGGATTGGACGAACGTATATCCTGAATTATCAGGAGGAGCATCAAAAGATAAAGAAGATGCGGAAGACGCTCAGGGATTGTTGTCACAAAAATTAGATGATCTTTTGCAGGAGGCTAATTTAGACTCAGAAAAAATAACAAGGTTATCAGCTAGTATCAGCAATTTTGCAGATGCGGCGGAGGGAATGAAACCGGCAACGGATTCTATCGCAGCCTCTAACAGATATGCAGAACAATTATCAGTTGCAGCCATCGAATTAGAATCGTTGAACAGTATGTATATCATCCAAAAGGAGAATGCAGAACGTCAGGCTACATTGAATCAAGAAACATTGGAAAACGCAGAGCGTTTAAAAGAGCAAATGGAATCATTAGCTACGAACCTATCTTCATTGAACGGTGTTTATGGAGGTATGCTATCTGCTATGTCAAATACAAATTCATAGAGTTAATATTTAACAAACTCAATTTATTAACCCTATAAAAACTAATAATAATGGCAGGAGGTACGCAATCACCAAGGCAGAAAATGATTAACTTGATGTATTTGATTTTCATCGCTATGTTGGCAATGAATATGTCTAAGGAAGTTTTACAGGCCTTTGGTTTAATGGACAACAAACTGGTCGCAGCAAACGATGCTGCAACATCCAGAAACAAAAGATCCTATGAGGATCTGGCGCTAAAAGCAGTAGAGCAATCTGAAAAGTATGGAGATGAGGCAGTAAAAGCGGATAAAATTCAAAAATTATCTGATGATTATTTTACCTATATCGAAAATATAAAAGAAGAAATGAAAGCTACTGTTGACGACCCAACAGATTATGAGACTATGGATTCTGGTAAATTTCTAGATGACAAGTTCTTTAAAGGAAATGACGGAGTTTATCATGAGTCTGGTCAGGAGTTTGTCGATAGAATGAACAATTACCGTGCTGATCTTGCTTCAGTAATGGGCAAAGGAAGTGAAAATATCAAAAAGGATGTGGAATCAAGATTCTCTACTGATAAAGTTGCCAATAGAGAAGGAATAGAGATCTTTTGGCTGGATTACAATTACAAAGGATTTCCTTTGGTGGCATCTATAACAAAGATGACTCAGATCCAGGCAGATATTAAGACTACAGAAACAGAAGTTCTTGGAAATATGTTACAAGGGCAGATGGCTACTGATGTATCTATGAATAACTATCAGGCGATCTTAATTCCGAATTCACCGGCTACTTTGCAAGGAGAAAATTTCCAGGGTAAAATAGTATTAGGTAGATATGATGGATCACTTAAGCCTACTAAGGTAGTGATCAATGGTAAAGTGATTACCAATATTAAAGATGGTGGAGCGATCCTTGATTTTCCTTCAGGAAACGTTGGAGAGAATCAAATCAAAGGTAAATTCATCTTTATGGAAAATGGAAAACCTGTTGAGATACCGGTTGAAACTTCATATGCTGTGGTTGCGAAGCCAAACAGTGCTGTAATTTCTGCAGACAAAATGAATGTGGTATACAGAGGGGTTCAAAATCCAATTACTGTTTCTGTTCCGGGTGTTGCTGATAACGCTGTAAAAGCGAGCGCTCCAGGTTTGAAAAAAGTAAAAGGAATTGGTAAATATGAAATGGCTCCTGGAAAAGGGAGAGAGGTAAAAATCACTGTAAGTGCAAAATTACCTGACGGAACACCAATTACCTCAAGTCAGATGTTTAGAATTAAAGATATCCCTGCCCCTGTTGCAGCAGCAAGAGGTGAGTATGGAATGATCAAAATGCCAAAAAGTACTTTACAAAAGGCAACTATAAGTTCAATATTACCTGATTTTGTATTCGATCTTAAGATCAGTACTAGCGGTTTCAGTGTCAAAGTGCCAGGACAACCAACCGTTATCGTTAAAGGTAATAAATTTGATGCTGCAGCAATAAGAGTATTGAATAAAGCGAGAAGAGGAGATGTTGTGATCATTTTTGATGTCAAACAAAAATTAGTGGGGAATTCAGGGTATTACTTGAAAAATGCTTCACCGGTAAATGTTGAAATAACAAATTAATCCATATAGAATTATGAAAATGAGAAGTTTAATAATTGCGGTAATAGGTTTACTATCTGTAGGATCAGTAAGTGCTCAGGCAAATTTACTGAACGCAAAGATCCCGGAGCAGGTTGGTATGAAAACACCTGAGCAGCTCGCTGCAGACAATGATAGTCCATTACCTTATGGGTATATAGATGACAGAGATATCTTGTGGTCTAAGGTAGTATGGGAATACGTCGATCTTAATGAAAAGATCAACATGCCTTTCTACTACCCTGTTGATACTAGTAACATAAGCTCAACAAGAAGGTCATTGTATGACACGTTGTTACGAGGAATCAAAAGTGGAGAGATCATCGATGTATATGACGACTCTTATTTTGAAGACAAGCTGACTCTTAAGGATATCTCAGGAAGATTGGCTAGGATTGATACCTCTGATGCCGGTATAGAAAGATTGAATGCGGGAGAAATTCTTACTGATGAGTATGTTGACAGAAGAGATATTACTGCAGGCGATATTGAAGGATTCAGGGTCAAAGGAGTATGGTATTTTGATAAGCGTCAAGGCGAGTTAAAGTACAGATTACTTGGAGTTGCTCCTGTAGCTCCTGACGTAAACTTCATTGATAGTGATGGATCTATGGATGAATTAATCGAATTGTTTTGGGTATGGTATCCAGGTGCCAGATACACTACACATGACATGAAGGTGTTCAATCAAAAGAATTCAGCCTATCCATTGTCTTATGATCATTTGCTAAATGCCAGAAGATTTAATGCGATTATTTACAGAGAAGAAAATATTTATGGCAACCGTGATGTTGCAGAATATATAAAAGGAAATTCACTTTTTCAAGTTTTAGAATCAGATAAACTTAAAGAAGACATTCGAGATAGGGAGCTCGATATGTGGAATTATTAATTATTTGAGTTAATAACAAAAACCCCTGCTGCAAAGCAGGGGTTTTTTTATGGACTAGATTTGAGTGCCGAGGGCTTCGCAGTTGAGGGTTTCACCTCCCAGGGTTTCGGAAATTAGCATCTCTTGTACCGTTCTAAATAGTATCTTTGCCCTATACAGCTTATTAATTGTAGTAAATTGAGTACAACCGTTGATTATATCATAGTAGGGCTTGGCCTGGCAGGTATTGCTTTTGCCGAGGAACTTAAAAAACAGGGTAAATCCTTTTTGGTTTTTGAAGATAATTCACAAACTTCATCTTTGGTTGCCGGAGGTATGTACAACCCCGTTATTCTTAAGCGTTTCACTGCGGTTTGGAATGCCAAGGAACAATTAGATGTTGCCTTGCCTTTTTATTTGTCTCTTGAAAAAGAACTTTCAGGATCTTTTGATCAACCATTAGCTATATACAGAACATTTAAAAGTATTGAAGAACAAAACAATTGGTTTATAGCGAGTGACCAAGTCGCACTTCAGAAATACATGCATCCCGAGCTAGTGGAGGTTGAATCTAAAAGTGTTGTGGCACCTTATCGGGCAGGGAAGCTCAAACACACGGGAAGGGTCAGGGTAAGAGAACTCGTATCTGTGTATAGGGAATATCTGAAAAAGCAAGGTATTCTGGTTGAAGAAACCTTCAGACATGATAGAGTCATCACTTGGGATACCCATATTGACTATGGAGATATTATGGCAAACAAAATTGTTTTCTGTGAAGGAAACGGTGTCAAAAGTAATCCGTTTTTTAAAAAACTACCCCTTAACGGCACCAAGGGAGAATTACTTACTATTTATGCGCCTGAACTAAAACTGGATTATGTCATTAAATCGGCTGTTTTTATAATGCCCCTGGGCAATGATCATTATAAAGTAGGGGCTACTTTTAACTGGTCAGATAAAACCAATGATCCAACGGTTGAAGGGAGAAAGGAACTTGAAGATAAATTAAAGACGGTAATCACTTGTGACTATAAAATTACTGATCATGAGGCTGGTGTTAGACCAACAACTGGCGATAGAAGACCTTTGTTGGGTGTCCATAGGGATAATCACAGGTTGGCCATTTTAAATGGGCTGGGTACAAGAGGCGTTATGGTTGCACCTTTGATGGCTAAAAAGCTCTATCAATTTCTGGAAAACGAGCTACCTTTGGATAAAGAGATTAACATCAACAGGTTTAAACAAAAAAACTAGTTGCTTTCCTTTTTGTAGTGTACGAACATATTAATATACACTAGTCTGGAAATTCTCATAGTGAGAGGCGTCATAGCGATGAGGATAACGATGATGGCAATGAGTGAGCTTAGCAGCCCTAAACCAAGCAGATAGGAAATCACAAAAACAGCAACGGCAAAGGCCACAGTTAAGGCATAGGACACGTACATTGCCCCATAAAAAAAAGAAGGTTCGATCATATATTTAAAACCACAATTTTTACAGGTTGTATGCGTTTTTAAATTATTCTTAAAATTCAAAGTGATGCCATATTCAAAGAAATCACCTTCATGGCATCGAGGGCATTTATTGTTAAAAACACTGTAGAATTTGGAGCCTTTTTTCAGCATTGCAGATTAAGAAGTTTCAACTACTTTTGCAAAGATAAATTTTTAAACCATACTAATGCTCAATGCCCACGATATTACCGTATCCTTTTCAGGAGAAGAATTGTTTTCGGGAATTACTTTTAAGTTAAATGCCGGAGATCGTATAGGACTCGTTGGTAAAAATGGAGCGGGAAAATCCACCTTGCTAAAAATTGTTGCCGGAGAACAGGAGTACGACAGGGGCTCAATGGCCTTCGACAAAGATATCAGCCTGGGTTTTCTAAAGCAGGATATTGATTTTGAAGAAGGGAGAACCGTGATCGAGGAGGCTTATCAAGCCTTTAAGGAAATTAAGAGTATTGAAAAGAAACTGGAGGAGGTCAATACCCAATTAGCAGAAAGAACAGATTATGAAAGTGAGTACTACCATGATCTGATGCATGACCTTGATGAATTATCTCATAGATATGAGTTGATAGGAGGGTATAATTATCAGGGAGAGACAGAAAAAATCCTTGCGGGACTTGGCTTCAAGCAGGAAAACATGCATCAATTGACCAATACATTTTCAGGAGGATGGAGAATGAGAATAGAATTGGCAAAATTATTATTACAGAATCACGATATACTATTGCTTGATGAGCCTACGAATCATTTGGATATAGAATCAATTATATGGTTTGAGAATTTTTTAAAAGGATTTAGTGGAGCCATTATGATGGTATCACATGATAAAATGTTCCTGGATAATGTGACCAATAGAACGATTGAAATATCTTTAGGTCAGATCTATGATTATAAGAAACCATATTCTCAATACCTGCTTCTCAGAAATGAAATAAAGGAGAAGCAACTTCAGGCTCAAAAAAATCAGGAACGTGAAATCAAACATACCGAACAACTCATTGAGAAATTCAGGGCCAAGGCTAACAAGGCCTCAATGGCTCAATCATTGATCAAAAAACTGAATCGAGTAGAACGTATAGAAGTTGATGTTGAAGACAATGCTGTGATGAATGTTAGGTTTCCGACGTCAGTAACTCCCGGAAAAGTTGTGGTGGAAGCCGATAAAATTGCAAAGAACTATGGTGATAATCAGGTCTTGGAGGATGTGAATTTACTGATCGAACGAGGCAGTAAAATAGCTTTTGTTGGGCAAAATGGTCAGGGTAAATCAACGCTTGCTAAGATTATGGTGGGAGAGATTCCGTTTGACGGGAAGTTAAAATTAGGACATAATGTTCAGATAGGGTACTTTGCTCAAAACCAGTCAGAGTATCTCGATGGGGAGCTGACTATTCTGGAAACCATGGAAAATGAAGCCGCGGATGGAAACAGGGTAAAAGTTCGAGACATGCTCGGTTCCTTTCTTTTTAGAGGGGATGAAGTTGAAAAGAAAGTTAAAGTGCTTTCAGGAGGAGAAAGAAATCGCCTGGCCCTATGCAAGATGTTGCTGCATCCTTTCAATATGCTGATCATGGATGAGCCCACGAATCACTTGGATATAGCTTCAAAGAATGTCCTTAAAAGATCCTTAAAGCAATTTGACGGAACATTAATACTGGTTTCTCACGACAGGGACTTTTTACAGGATCTTGCAGCTACCGTTTATTCATTTAGGGAAGGTGGTATCAAGGAGTACTTGGGAGACATTAATTATTTTCTCGAGCAGCACGAATTGGAAGACATGAGAGCTGTTGAAATGAAGACCAAAAAAGAACAGAGTTCAGGAGGTTCCTCAAAGGGAGGGAAGCAAAATCACGCCGATCAAAAGCAAAAGAAAAAGTTACAAAACCGTTTGAGTAAAATTGAAACTGAAATTTCAGATCTGGAAAAGAAGATCATAAATGATGATGCCGAAATCGCAGAAAATTTTCAATTAGTCAAGGAAAACGAGCAGTTCTTTAAAGCCTATCAGCAAAAGAAATCAAAGGTTGAAGAACTCATGACCCAGTGGGAAGAGGTGCAAGGGCAAATTGAAGCCCTGTAGTTGTTTGTTATATCAAGTTATCCTGTTAGTTTGAAGAGACCTCCAGTTGAGGAGGATACTGCATCATGATGCTGGTGACGATTTCATTGATCCGTGCTTCTTTTTTTTCTATATTTTTAGAATAGGAAAGTATACCAATCCCGATACCTTGCCAGGTCAATTCTTTTTTTCCCGCATCGATCAGGTCTATAAAGAGCGTTCCTTCGGTAGAACTAGTAACATTTGTATAGCCAAATCCATATCCGGGACCATATCCATAACCATAATACCATGGATACCAACCGTAATAGTTGTTATTATAAACGTCAATTTTTTCGCGTGATTTTGTAAAGATATTGACTAGAAGATCCGGATTATCGGATGGAACCATTCCTTTTCCTTTAAGCTCTCTTTCAATGGCCCTTAGGATTCTTTTTTTATCAAGATCAGAAATTTCCACCTTATCAATACCTTTTTTATAAAAGGCATAGGTTTTGAAATTGGAAAAATCGGTTCCCTTGTCATAATCTGAATACACATTAACAGAAGAACAGGAAAGAACGATCAGCAATAACGAGAGTGAAGCTAAATAGTAAATATTCTTCATATAAATGTATTTAATAAAACCAGAACGGTTCTGTAAATATTATCAAGAATCATACCAAAGAAATGAATAAGCTGAAGCTGGATTCTAGTATAAAAAATAATGCATTCACAGTCAAATACTTGTGAATTTTAACTTGACAAAATCGCTCTTAGGGGCGTTTAGGATCGTATCCATAAGGACAGTGACGGCAATTATTTTTACAACAATGCCCTCTTTTTAAATGATAGATTTTGGTAAAAACCTTAAAACCTTCCTCGCTGTAATAAAAATCTTCAGGGTCTAGTTTATTATTGTTAAATTGCATGCTTAAAGTATCGTTTTTTCTTTTTTCCCTTTCATGCAGATCAAGCACTCATATTTTGATTCTTACATTCAATCGGCTAAAATAAGGAATTATAGGCGATCTCTTAAGACTTCTTTTCCCTTTCCTTTCAGATATCAAGCAGTGGGTTTTGACCTTAATTTCCTAGTGTCGTTGTTCTCATTGAATGCATTTGGTCGTTCATTAATTATATCGGTCCATGGCGAGCAGTAGAAATCAGTTGGTAAAGTTAAAAGACCTGGAAGAAAAAGGCATAAGCCTCACGGTTAAAAGAGAAGATGAGTTACATCCATTTATTTCAGGTAATAAATATCGAAAGTTAAAGTATAACCTTCTTCTTGCCAAACAAAAGGGTTTTACAACATTACTATCGTTTGGCGGGGCTTATTCTAACCATATCAGTGCCTTGTCTTATGCAGGAAAAATGCATGGTTTTAAAACCATAGGGATCATTCGTGGTGAAGAGTTAGGAGTCGATTTAGGCACCACTCTTGACGTCAATCCGACGCTAAAATTTGCTCATGAGAATGGTATGCGTTTCAAGTTTATTTCAAGAGGCGCTTATAGAAGAAAAACAGAAGTGGACTTTTTAGAGGCTTTAAGGGTAGAATTTGGTGATTTTTACGAGATACCGGAAGGCGGAACCAATGCTCTTGCAGTTCGTGGTTGCGAAGAAATTTTGTTGGATACCGACAAGAATTACGATTATATCTGTGTGTCTGTTGGCACAGGGGGTACGATTTCCGGCCTTATAAATTCAGCTTCTGATCACCAGACTATTCTTGGTTTCCCTAGCTTGAAAGGTAATTTTTTGGAGGAGCTTATCCGCAACAGCGTAATGAAAAGAAATAATTGGAGTTTGAACAATGAATATCATTTTGGAGGATATGCGAAAATCAATGAAATTTTGATTAGTTTTATCAACGATTTTTATCAACAAACAACCATACCTTTAGACCCTGTCTATACCGGAAAAATGATGTTCGGTATCATGGATCTAATACAAAAGAATTTTTTTAAGAAAAACAGTAGGATACTTGCTATTCATACCGGAGGACTTCAGGGCATTGAAGGCATGAATAAACAGTTATTAAAAAAGAAATTACCATTGATCAGTGTATGAAACAGGTTTGTAAATTTTCAATCATAGTTGTTGTGTTCATGTTGCTTTCAGCTTGCGGTTCTAGCCGCTCCTCTGCTGATAAAGGAAAAAAGAAAGAGCTTGAAACAAGAGAACAGTATCTCTATGCCAAGAGTGATGTTGTTTTTGATTCCTATAAAAAAAGCAATAAAGGAAAAGTCAATGATTTTACTATAACGTACATCGGTACTTATAAAAATATCGCCATTGACAAAATGGAGAAATATAAGATTCCTGCGAGTATTACGCTAGCCCAGGGTATCCTGGAATCCGGAAATGGATTGAGTACCCTGGCAAAAAAATCCAACAATCATTTCGGTATTAAATGCCATTCAGGATGGAAAGGAAAACGGGTTTACCATGATGATGATAAGAAGGGAGAATGTTTTAGAAAATACCCAACACCAGAGGGTTCGTTTAATGATCACTCCGTATTTTTGACAGGTCGGGGGAGGTATGAATTTTTATTTGACTTAAAACCGGATGATTACAAGGCTTGGGCAAAGGGACTTAAAAAGGCGGGCTACGCGACTGATAGAAAATATCCAAAGAAACTAATCTCATTTATAGAGACCTTTGAACTATATAAGTATGACGCGCTGGTACTTGATGAGAAAACGTATAAAAAATCGCTTAGGGTTGATGACAGGGAGCTTGATCATGATGACCCTTACATTGCCAACGATGTTGTGGATGATTCTGATGTCTTTATTACGGTGGTAAGAGGCGATACCCTGTATTCTATAGCAAGAAACAATAATTTGTCGGTGGGCGAACTAAAACGGATCAATGGCCTTGATTCCAATGAGATCAGTATCGGGATGAAGTTGCTGGTGACCAAATAGAAAACCGCCCTAAAAAAGGCGGTTCTCATTCAACTCAAAATTAATCTACTAATCTAAACTCAGTTTTTTAACTGTTCCGGCCCTTTCTGTGCCCTTGATTTTCTTTGTTTCTTGACCTGTAATGCATCTTTCTGGATGCATCTTTCCAAAGCTCGTATTGATCTTTATTGAGGATCTTTTTTATTTGTTCCTGATGAGCCAGTTTTGTATCAAGAACCTTGTTCATCATATCGAACTTTTGATCTGATGTCAACGCTTCTTTATTCATCGATTTATAGGCTGTATTTTTGCTGGCTCTTTCTTCTACCCACTTCTTATTCAATTCCAGGATCTGACCTTGTTGTGTCTCGTTCAGATCAAATGCAAGAGCCATCTTTTTAGTTTTAAGAATCGCTTTTTGTTCAGAACTGAAGTCCTCATCCATTTTTTTTTGTCTATTCTCATTTTGACCAAAGCTCAGGAGCGTGGTTCCCAGAAATAGAATAATAATTATTTTTTTCATGATTTTATAATTTTTGTTTAATTCTAAGACCCGAATTACCCATCTAGGTTTAAACGTGAATCTATAAAATTTTGTTAAAACTAAATTGCTCTATTTTTTAAGAGAAGCATGGATTTCTATATCTTTGATTCAATAGGTGCTGATAAAGTATGAGCTACTCAGGCACTTTTGTTATAGCTGAATTTTAATATAATCCCATTCTTATGAATTGTTTTAGTAAAATCCTGATTTCTCTTTTGATATTGATAAGTTTTAGCTCTTGTACTAAGAAAGAAGAAGTATCTCCTAAAAGGCCCAATATCTTATTTATCATGTCTGATGATCATGCATATCAGGCCATTAGTGCCTATAGCGATAAATTGATTCAAACGCCAAATATTGACAGAATTGCCAACGAAGGCTTGCTTTTTACCAATGCCTGTGTTACCAATTCGATTTGTGCGCCGTCAAGAGCCACGATTCTTACAGGAAAACACAATCATCTCAACGGTAAGATCGATAACAGAACACCTTTTGATACCACTCAGGTTACCTTTCCTCAACTATTTCAAAAAGCGGGTTATCAAACCGCCATGTTCGGAAAGCTTCATTTTGGTAACAAACCTAAAGGGGTAGATGATTTTATGATTCTTCCGGGCCAGGGAAATTATATCAACCCCGACTTTATAACACCTCGAGGCGATACCACGATTACCGGTTATGTAACAGACATCATCACCGACCTTACCATAGGCTGGTTGGATAAAAAAAGAGACAAGGACAAGCCTTTTATGATGATGTATTTGCATAAAGCACCTCATAGAGCCTGGTGGCCCAGCCCTGAGAAGTTTGCTGAATATTCAAGAAAGACATTTCCCGAACCTGTATCATTATTTGATGATTATTCCAATAGAGGAACAGCTGCTAAAACAGCCGAAATGAATTTGTACGAGCATATGATGTACAATCACGACAGTAAGATCAGGCCAGAAACCATCGAAGCCATGGGAGGAGTCGAACCCAAGATAGTAGAATTTAAAAATGGTTTCTACGGACCCTATAACAGGGCAAATGCTGAGCAAAAAGCCATGTACGATGTGATTCTTGATTCGATCAATGAAGATTTTAAAAACAATTGGCCATCTATGACCAAGGAAGATAAAATGCGTTGGAAATATCAGAGATATATGCAAGATTATTTAGGCACTATTTCTTCGGTAGATGATAATGTTGGAAGGGTTTTAGACTATTTGGATGAAAGCGGGCTGGCTGAGAACACTATAGTTGTGTATACGTCAGACCAGGGATTTTATTTGGGAGAACACGGTTGGTTCGACAAACGATTTATCTATGACGAATCTTTTAAAACACCTTTGCTTGTGCGGTGGCCTAATGAAATCAAGGCAGGTACTACGAATGATGAAATGGTGCAAAATCTTGATTTTGCCCAAACCTTTTTAGAAGCTGCTGGAATAGAAGCGCCGGCCGATATGCAGGGAGAAAGTCTGGTGCCATTGCTAAAAGGAGATACAGAGCAATTTACAAGAGATGCGGTTTATTACCATTATTACGAGTATCCGGCGGTACATATGGTAAAGGCACATTATGGAATAGTTACCAAAGAATTCAAACTGGTGCATTTTTATTACGACGTTGATGAGTGGGAGTTATATGACAGGCTTAGAGATCCGCAGGAAATGAATAATGTGTATTCAGACCCTGCTTATGCGGATGTCGTCAAAGAACTTCATTTGAAATTGGATGATCTTAGGGTGCAGTACAAAGACTCTCCCGAATTGGATCAGAAATATATTGATATGTATAAGAATTAGTATTTAAAGATACATTGTCAACTTTCAAAAAGCGATTACTCAAAATCTATGACATCTGCGTGAAAATTAAATCATTTGCTATAGTCATATAATAAGAATCTACATTTTTTTCAAAAATAGCTGGTGAAAAACTGTAATATATTATGCTTGTCGTCGTCATATTAGTATATAATCAATGCGAAGTATCAATCAGATATGATTTTAGAACATAAATTCCTTGAATTATTTGGAAAACAACTATTCGAAAAAGCAGTTGTAAAGTCAGCTCTTAGCTTAGCGAATCCAATGGAGAATGAAGCTTGCTTTATTTTTCAACTTGATGGTTCTGCTGATCTCTTATCTGCTACTGGTTTTATGAGCCTGAAGGCTCGGAAAGCGTATTATTAAAATCTGGTAATTATCTGGAAAGATTAAGCCAAAGGGTCAAGCAATTGGCCTAAATAATAAAAGTACCTAGTAAATAAAACAAGAAGTTTATTTCATGATGCCCCTAAAAATGAAATGATGAAAACTAAAGAAATAATAAAAAGCAGTATCCATATCTGGATAGTCATGCTGTTGGTAAGTTCATTATCGGCCCAGCAAGTCATTGATGGTGAAAAAATGGAAGTTTTGGAGAATCAGGTGATTGTTCAAAATTCTCATAAAGCGGTTTGGAAAGCGCTCTCCTCCTTTGGAAATGTGAGTAGTTTTCACACGACTATTGATGAATCCGTGATGCTTAATGGAACTGAAGAAGAAGCACGGCTTGGAGCAGAAAGAGAAATTCAGATTCCGGATGGAATTCATAATATCATCAATAAAGAGCGGATTATAACCTATATAGAAGAAGTGTATTACACCTATGAAGTGTATGAATCTGAAAATTTCCCAAACAAAATAATGCAGGTTACGTATGGGGTAAGGTTAGATGCTAAAGGAAGGACTGTGCTATTTAGTAAAACATTTTACAAGTTAAATAATGCACTTAATACAAAGTTCTTAAAAAGGAAAATGAAAAGAGCAAGTATGGATAGCCTTTTAGCCTATAAATATTATATTGAAACGGGCGAAAGAAATACTGATATAAAAACTCTCAGAAAAAGATATCATGATGAAGGGGAAGATCGAAATAATGATTATGTGTTGACTACCCAATGATTTAATGAAATCATCACTTTAGAAACGAACAAAAAACTTCAAATTTATTTGAGGTTTTTTTGTTTTTAAATTATGGATTCTTTTAAGTTAAAGTTGAAAGAAAAGCTAACCAAAATCATAGTCGGGCTGATTTCCTATAAGTACATTTGTCTTGAATATTGAATACTATATAAATGCAAATAGAAATTAGAATTTGGTTTTTATGCTTACTGTTCGCTCCCTGCCTTATACTGACGGGACAGAATAATGTTATTTACGAAGCTCCTGAAGCAAATAAACAGGAAGTCATATGGCACGTTAAAGCCATTCATCCTGAAGGTTACACCATGGATGTAAAAGCTTTGGATACTGAAGGCAATTTTTATGATGTAAAGGCCTTGGAAGATTCAAATCAAAGATACATTATGGATGTAAAGGCTTTTGTTGGTCAAAATGCATTACCTGTAAAAGTTTTAGTAAGTGAAGCGCAATATAAACCGGTAGCCGCCATAACTCAGGAAGGAAAGGTGTATAAGATCGTGGCAATTTCTAAAAACGGAACCTTATTGGAAGTACGTGGAGTACGTAAATCAGGGTATATAATTCATATTAAAGCTGTAGCAAAAGACGGATCTTTTTACGGTATCAAAGCCATTTCTCAGAAAGGAAAGCTCAATGATGTAAAAGGGATAAAAATGTACGATAAAAGATTGGAAGTGACCATTAATGGGGTTGAAGTACATGCCCATGTGGTGGCCCTGCCTCAGGTACAATAATAAGAGATGAAGCTATGATTGATTCGAAATCTTTAAGCAATCCAAAAAATAACAAGGAGTATTGGGAAAGTGTCCATGAGAACAGATCATTGATAGAATCTGGCTGGTATCAGCCGGTTCCCGAAAGTTCTCTTTCATTGATAGCCGCTTCACAGCTCTCCAAAAAAGACCGGATCATTGATGTTGGTGGCGGCGATAGTTTACTTGTTGATCATTTGTTAAGCAAGGGATATGAGAACATTACTGTTCTTGATATATCTCAGAGAGCTATTGAAAAGGCAAAAATAAGGCTTGGAAAATTGGCAGAAAAAGTCAATTGGATCTGTTCAGATATAACAAATCTTCAAACTAATATTACTTTTGACTTATGGCATGATAGAGCCTGTCTTCACTTTTTAAAAGGTGATGCCGAATTGATATTATATCAGGAAAAAGTAGGGCAGCATTTAGCAGCAAGCGGAACCCTGATTTTGGGAACATTTTCTAAAACAGGACCCAGGAAATGCAGCGGACTGCCAATACGTCAATACAATAGTACCGAATTATCTCAGCTTTTTTCAGGAGAATACGAATTGAAGGAAAATTTTGAAACAGTTCATAGAACACCAACAAATACAACACAGAATTATGTATTTTGTCGTTTTAAAAAGAAATAACCAATTAAATTTAATAGAAATGAGAATCACGTTTTTAATATTTTGTATCACATTACTAATGTCATGTGAAAGCAAAAAAAAGGATTACGCGCCGCTAAAGAAGGAAATTGCGCAAAATGAAGTAGTGGTTAAAGAGGTACAGCAAACGAGTGATTATACATATTTATTGGTTCAGGAATCGAATCAGGAGTATTGGATGGCAGTTTCAAAAACAGAGGCCGAGGTAGGAGAAAAGATTTATTTCACTGAAGCCATGGAAATGAACAATTTTGAAAGCAAGGAACTAAATAAGGTTTTTGACAAGATCTTTTTTGCCGATCAGATCAGTAGACAACCCATCGACGCCGAAACAAAAAAGGCAGAGGTGATCGCTAAAAAACAGGAGGGAATGCAGAAATTGCTTGACAGCATAAAGATCAGCCCCGCAGCTGATGGTTACAGCATTGGTGAATTATACTCGAATTCCAAAGAGTTTAATAAGAAAACTGTGAAAGTCAGGGGCCAAGTGGTAAAAGTGAATATGGCAATCATGGATCGCAACTGGGTGCATCTGATGGATGGGACCAAAGGAGACAACAGATCTGATCTTACCTTCACAACCAAAGAAGTGGTAATGGTAGGTGATACAGTAACTTTTGAAGGTATACTTGCCATTGATAGGGAATTTGGTGCGGGTTATGTTTATCCGGTTATTGTGGAGGATGCTGTTTTGGTTAATTGACGCATTCACTCAATCTGATATTTTTTATCTACTTTTATATCTCTCAATATAAATGACATCTCAACATGCCATTTTCAAACACTTTTTAGTGATGAAAAATAATCTTCTGACGTGTTTAACTTTGCTATTTTTTATGTTCAGTAATACCAATATAATGAGCCAAACTGATTCGACAGGTATATTTTATAATCACTCCGATATTGGTGTCGTAAAGCATCCCGGAGAAGTATCCTATCACAGTATTGATCAGGAATACCTGATTGAAGGTTCAGGAGCTAATATGTGGTTTGCAGACGATCAGTTTCATTTCCTCTGGAAAAGCATACAGGGAGATTTTATCCTGAGAGCTCATGTCAAATTCGTTGGAGATGGAGTTGATCCACACAGAAAAATGGGCTGGATGGCGAGAAATAATTTTCATTCTGATTCAGAACATGTAAATGCTGCGGTTCAAGGTGATGGATTGGTTGCCCTGCAATACAGACATCAAAAGGGAGGTGAAACAGAAGAGTTGACTTCAACTGATACGGCACCTGACATCGTTCAACTTGAAAGGAAAGGCAATACCTTTATCATGGGAACGGCAAAAATGGGCGAGCCAATTGTTCATGTGGTGCTTGACAATATGGAGTTGAACAATGAAATATTCGTAGGGCTCTATGTGTGTTCACATAATCCTGAGGTGATTGAAAAGGCGATCTTTAGTAATGTGAGGATCATTAAACCTTTTAATGAATTAGGAGAGCCATCCAAGGACTATTTGGGAAGTAATATGGAAATCCTGGATGTTGAAAGTCTTGAAAGAAAAATTTTGTTTTCTTCAAGACATTCCTTGCAAGCGCCAAATTGGACGATCGATGGTAAGGCACTGATCTATAATTCCAATGGCTATTTGTATCGATACGATTTGGAAAATCAGCAAACCAAAATGATCAATACAGGTTTTGCTGAAAATAATAATAACGATCATGTCTTGTCATTTGATGGAAAACAATTGGCAATTAGCCACCATGACGCTGATGATAATGACGATTCTGCTATTTATACCCTGCCTTTGGAAGGCAGCGATGAGCCCTATAGGGTTACAAAAAAAGGGTTGGGAGCATCTTATCTGCACGGCTGGTCAACTGATGCCAAAGAATTGGTGTTTACCGGAAGTCGAAAAGGGCAATTTGATATCTATAGTGTAAATATTGAAACAGGCATTGAAACGCAATTGACAAATACTCCGGGCTTGGATGACGGACCGGAATACGATCCTCAGGGAAAGTATATTTATTTTAATTCAAATCGAACTGGAACAATGCAGCTTTACAGGATGAAGCCCGACGGAAATGAAGTAGAGCAACTCACCTTTGACGAATTAAACGATTGGTTCCCGCATATTTCACCTGATGGGAAAAAAATAGTGTTTTTATCTTTTGGAACTGATGTTGATTCGGGAGATCATCCCTTTTATAAGCAGGTATACTTGAGAATAATGCCTGTTGATGGAGGAAAGCCAAAAATCATCAGTTATGTGTACGGAGGGCAGGGCACTATCAATGTACCCAGTTGGTCACCTGATAGTAAAAAGGTTGCTTTTATAAGTAATTCAAATTAAGGATGCCTCTATTCTGAGGGTATCGCACGTGAGGGTATCGCGCGTGAGGGCCTCACTTCCGAGGGCTTCACGACTGAGGGTCTCACCTCCCATCGCCTCGCTGACGCTTCCAAATCATAATTATAATCACCTAATTCTCTTGGAATTCAACGCTTAAACCCTTAATTTTATACTTCATTATTTTAAGGAAAACCCTATGAAGTTTAAAACACTTTATGTTACTCTGATCCTCTGTATTTTTTCCATTCAACATTCAGTATTTTCTCAAGAGCAGTTAACAGCTGTACAAATAATTCAGAAAGCTGATGATAAAGTGAGGGGAAAAACCAATCAATCAGTAATGGAAATGGAAATAGTTCGGCCTACTTGGAAACGAAATATATCTATGAAAAGCTGGGCCAACGGTCTCGATTATTCCATGACCTATATCACGGGGCCTGCACGCGATAAAGGGCAGGTTTTTATGAAAAGAGAAACGGAAATGTGGAATTGGATGCCTTCCATAGGCAGAATGATCAAAATACCCGCATCTATGATGTCTCAGGGCTGGATGGGTTCCGATTACACCAACGATGACATACTCAAGGAAAGTTCAATTGTAGTTGATTACGAACACAGCCTTTCTGCGGAGGAAAATGTAGAGGGTTTTGATTGCTATAAAATTGAAATGTTGCCCAAAGAAGAGGCAGCGGTGATATGGTCAAAAGTCTATAAATGGATCACAAAAAACGATTTTATTCAGATCAAATCAGAATATTACGATGAAGACGATGAACTGGTAAAGAGTGATTTTGGTTATGACTTTAAAGAGATGGACGGCAGATTGATCCCTTCGAGAATTGAGATTGTTCCGGCAGGGGAAGAAGGTAAAAAAACCATTTTGTATATCAAAGAAATCAAATTTAATGTTGAATTGGAGAAGTCCTTCTTTTCTCAGCAAAATATGAAGCGTATCAGATAATTTCAAATTCATTCTACAATGAAAACCATCTTAAAAATAGCTTGGAGAAATATCTGGCGCAATAAGCGGAGAACTCTTATTACGGTCGCTTCAATAATGTTTGCCTTGTTTTTCGCGATTATAATGCGTGGCTTTCAAAAGGGTTCTTATGCCAAAATGAAAGAAAATGCAGTTGAATCTTATTCAGGATACTTGCAAGTTCAGCACAAGGATTATTGGGACGATAAGAATATTAATAATACGATGACCTTTAGTCATGAAATGGCGATTGAATTAGCTAAAGACGATAGAGTCAAGGAGATCATTCCACGATTAGAATCCTTTTCGCTCGCTTCTTCCGGAGAATCCACTAAGGGAGTGGTGGTAATGGGTATAGATCCAGACAAGGAAGACAAGATGACCAAGGTAAAATCCTATTTGCAATCAGGAACATTTATTGAGGAAAATGATAAAAGTATCATGCTTTCTGAAGGTCTTGCCAAATTTTTAGGTATTGGGGTCAATGACACGCTTGTGCTATTTTCATCTGGCTATCACGGAGCGACGGCCGCTGGATTATATCCCGTTAAAGGAATTCTTAAACTTCCGACACCCGAAATGAATCGCAGTACCGTATACCTTCCCATATCAGAGGCCCAAAATCTATTTTCAGCTTATGATCGTTATACCGCACTTGTTTTCGATCTATACGATATGAATCAGGTTAGGGCGGTTGAAGATGAGATAGCTGATAAAATTGATAGCAATAAATACAGGGTCATGGGCTGGGAAGCAATGAATAAGGAGCTGTTGCAAATGATTCAAACCGATGATGCTGGCGGCGTAATCATGATCGGTATTCTCTATATGGTAATCGCTTTTGGAATATTTGGAACCGTTTTAATGATGACCAATGAAAGAATCAGAGAGTTTTCTGTGATGGTCTCAGTGGGTATGCAAAAACGAAAACTGGCCCTTGTAGTGATTGTAGAATTGTTCTTTTTGACTGCTTTAGCAGTTGTAGCAGGCGTCATCATCAGCCTTCCCGTTATGTATTACTTTTATTACAATCCCATAAAATTTTCGGGTGATGCCGTAGAGGTGATGCAAGATTTTAATTTTGAACCCATTATGCCTATGAGCATGGAATGGAGTATTTTCGTTTTTCAGGGTATTGCGATAAGTATTCTTAGTCTGGTCGCTATGTCATATCCAACAATAAAAATATTGAAACTGGATGTTGTAAAAGGCTTAAGATCTTAAGGTATGGTATTGACAAAAATAGCTTGGAGGAGTATCTGGAGGAGCAAATTAAGAAGCTCAGTGGTAATTTTAGCCATCGCATCCGGTTTATTAGGAGGCCTGTTTTCAAGCGCCTGGATGAATGGGATGGCTCAGCAAAGAGTGAACAATACTTTTGTATATGAAATCGGGCACATGCAAATGCATCATCCTGGGTACGCTGAGAATAAAGATGTAAAAAAGACAATTAAGGGAACCAGAAACAAAATTGAAAAACTCAAAAAAACACTTGGTGTCAAGGCAGTTACAGAAAGAGTTCTGGTAACCGGAATGTCAGCCACGGCCAATAAGAATATGGGTGTAAACATTGTTGGAGTGGATCCGGAACAGGAAAAGCAGGTTTTTCAGATTTATAAAAGGATAGATTCGGCTTCGGGAAATTTCTTTACATCCAAAAGGAAAAATGCGATTGTAATTTCACAAGCACTTGCACAGGAGCTCAAAGCCAAAATGAAATCCAAGATCGTGCTTACTTTTCAGGATTACAAAGGAGAAATTACAGGAGCAGCTTTTAAAGTAGTTGGTATCTATAAGACCGACAACAACCCCTGGGATAAAATGCATGTATTTGTGAGAAATGATGATCTTAGAAGGGTTTTGGAATTGCCTGAGGATGAGTCGCATGAAATTGTAATGCTACTAGATGATTTTGAACAAGCTGCTTTATTTGAGCCCGAAATGCAGGCTCAATATCCTGACACCAAGGTGGAAGGATGGGCCGAGATTTCACCTTATTTAAGTTTGATGTCAGGATATATGGATACCATGATGGGTTTATTTATGGTAATCATTTTAGGAGCTCTGGGATTTGGAATTGTAAACACCATGTTAATGGTTGTTCTGGAGCGAACAAGAGAGCTGGGTATGCTCATGGCTATTGGAATGACAAAGAAAAGAGTGTTTATGATGATCATGCTTGAAACCATATTTCTTGCCCTTGTTGGTGCCATCTTAGGCGAAATTCTAAGTATGGCCCTCATCACTTATTATAACAAATCAGGAATAGACCTCTCCTTTGTGGGTGAAGGAATGGAATCGGTGGGTTATGCCGCCATTACCTACCCAATGTTGGAAGCTTACAGATATATTCAAATCACTGTTTTGGTCATTGTTACAGGTATTGTAGCATCTGTTTATCCGGCCTGGAAGGCGCTTAAGTTACATCCCGCGGAGGCCATAAGGTCAGTTTAAGATATCATCATCAGGAAAGAAGAAAATTATGAGTATAATACAGATCAGTAGTTTAACAAAAACATACCATGATACCGAAATACCGGTTCATGCCGTGAATGGGATAGATCTTAGTTTTGAGAAAGGAGAGTTTGCGGCGGTTGTAGGGCCTTCCGGTTGCGGAAAAACTACCCTGATGAATATGATAGGAGGCTTAGAGCAACCGACTTCAGGAAAGGTTTTGGTTGACGGAAGTATTATGTCTGAATTATCTTCGAATAACCTTATCGATTTTAGATTAAAAAATATAGGTTTCGTTTTTCAGGCCTACAATTTGATTCCGGTGCTTACTGCCAAAGAAAATGTAGAATTCATCATGCAACTGCAAAACTGGAACAAAAAAGAGATGGATGCTCGAACGGTTTCTCTTTTGGAATCTGTTGGTCTGGGAGATAAATTAAACAGTAAACCCAATCAGCTTTCAGGCGGACAGCAGCAAAGAGTGGCTGTGGCAAGAGCTCTGGCCTCAAAGCCTAAGTTTATTTTGGCTGATGAACCCACCGCAAATTTAGATTCAACAGCTACAAACCAGCTCTTGGATATCATGGAAAAACTCAATAAGGAGGAGCACATTACTTTTATTTTTGCCACCCATGATCAACGGGTCATGGACAAGGCAAGAAGGGTAGTTACCTTGGATGATGGAAAAGTCGTATCGGATATTACAAAGGCTTAGTCAGGCTCATTTGGAATACTTTTGATGTAAATGGTCATATATGCCGGATAAAAGAATTATAGCAACCTTTTTGTTGATAACTATGGCCGTTTATGGTCAGGATAACTGGATGGTAAAGGGCTATGTTAAAGGGCTTGCCACAATGCAGACAATAGGGGAGGATGGAGAAATGGCTTTGGAAAACGTCGTGCATAACCGATTTGACATCAATTGGTTTATCAGCAATAACTTGACTTTTACAGCAGGATTAAGGAATCGAATCATCATTGGAAATAATGTGAGTTTGATTCCCGGTTACAGTGAGTATATAGCCAGAGATAACGGCTATCTGGATCTTACATGGGTATGGGCAGATGAAACCTCCTGGATTGGTGTTTCCCAACTCGACCGGTTTATGCTCGATTACACCGTTGGAAATCTTCAGATAACTTTAGGAAGACAGAGGATCAACTGGGGGCAGACCTTTGTATGGAACCCTAATGATTTATTCAATACCTATTCGTACTTTGATTTTGACTATGAGGAAAAACCCGGCAGTGATGCACTTCGCTTGCAGTATTATATCGGTGAGTCGAGTAAGCTTGAACTTTCAACTTCCCTGAATTCTGACAGTCAGTTAACCTCCGTACTTTTGTATAGATTCAATACCAAGGGATACGATATTCAATTTCTTGGAGGCGTTTATACGGAAACGGATTATGTGTTGGGAGGAGGTTTTTCTGGAAGTATTGCGGGCGGTGGATTCAGTGGTGAATTAACATATTTCCATCCAATGGATGATGCAGATGAAACCGGGAAAGTCACAGCTACTGTACATTATGACTATACTTTTAAAAGCTCGCTTAATTTACAGTTTGAGACCTTATACAATGGTTTTGGTGCAGAAAATTTTTCAAGCGGATTAGGAGATATTTTGTTTCAAGACCTTAGTCCGAAAAATCTGTTTCCAACCCAACTGGCCTTTTTTGGAGCTGGCGCTTATGATGTAAGCCCTCTATTTAGAGTTATGCTAGCTGGTATGTATGGCCCTGAAGGTAATTTTATGTATGTTGGGCCTACCTTGACCTATTCCATTTCTGACACTATGGAGTTAGCAGGTATAGGTCAATACTATAGCATGGACGAAGTTGAGGATGAGAATGGAAATGCTTTGGTAAGCAGTGGAACCGCAATTTTTGTTAGGTTCAAGTGGTCATTTTAAATCCATTTGTTGACTGATTCTAAAATTAATTTAGAAATTAACTATTGGGCTTGAGGCTTCGTTACTTTTAAAAAACTTGATCTAAAGACAAGATGAGCTTAT
>CAZQRD010000026.1:0-32280 GCA_964595535.1 uncultured Flavobacteriaceae bacterium
TTAACGAAATTAATTAAAAATACTAACTTTACAAAGCATCAAAAATTAAAACATGACTTATGGTCAATTTAAAAGTAAATGATAAGGATTATTCTGTAGATGTCTCACCTGATATGCCAATTTTATGGGTTCTAAGAGACGTTCTTGAGTTAACCGGCACAAAGTATGGCTGTGGTCTAGGAGTTTGTGGATCTTGTACCATACTTCTCGATGGGAGTCCTATAAGATCATGTATGACACCGATTTCGGTTGTAAAGGATAAGCATATAGTAAGTATAGAAGGAGCTTTGGCTCAAAACCCAAATATTAAAAATGCCTGGGAAGCACTGAATGTACCTCAATGTGGCTTTTGTCAGCCAGGACAGGTGATGAGTACATTGGCATTACTTAAGAAGAATTCTAATCCTACTGACGATGATATTGACACTGCAATGAGCGGTAATATTTGTCGTTGCGGAACCTATGTTAGAATCAGAAAAGCGATTCACCTTGCGGCTTCTTTTGAAAATCAATCAACAATTAAAGATGAAATATGAGGAACTTACCTTTGATATCACGGCGTTTTTTTATCAGGAACATTAGTCTTTTTAGCGGGGGGTTAGTGCTGGCCTGTGATGTAGGGCAGGAACACAAAAGTGCAACTGAGATTGCTGGCAATGGAAATTTTTCTCCCAACCTTTTTGTTGAACTCAAATCGAATGGAGATTTAATTCTTACGGCTTCAAGGAGTGAAATGGGACAAGGGGTGAGGACTTCTTTAACATCAGTTATCGCAGATGAAATGGATGCTGAATGGTCTAGAGTGAGCGTAAGACAGGCGCCTGGAGACGACGCTTATGGAAATCAAAACACGGATGGTTCCAGAAGTATCAGAACGATATATGAACCCATGAGGAAAATGGGAGCAATGGCCAGAGCTATGCTTATAGGAGCTGCAGCAAAACGTTGGAATATTCCAGAAGATCTTTGTAAGACCGAATTGCATTATGTGGTTCGCAGTGATTCAGGAGAAAAAATATTTTATGGCGATTTAGTTTCTGGAGCCGCCTTGATGGATATTCCTGACAAACCTAAACTTAAATCGCCCGATGAGTTTATATACATTGGAAAAGGACTGAAAAGCGTTGATGTAAAGGATTTTGTAACGGGAACGTCAAAATATGGGCTCGACATTAAATTGAAAGGCATGGTCTATGCTTGCATAGCAAGATGCCCGGTGACGTTTGGAACGCTTAGGTCATATGATGATAGTGTCAGTTTGAATAGGCCTGGAGTTCTAAGTGTGAAAACCATCGATAGAATTGAAAAACCTTTTGGAGCATTAGGTGGCGTTGCGGTACTTGCCTCAAATACCTGGGCTGCTATTGAAGGGAAAAAGGCTCTAAAAGTTGAATGGGATTATGGTGAAAACGAAACCTATTCAAGTAGTGACTTTATGGAAAAGCTTACTGAAAATGTGCATAAGAAGGGAAAATTGATAAGAGAGGAAGGCAATTTATCAAAAGCTTTTGATACAGCAGATAAACTCGTTGAGGCTACCTATCAATTACCACATTTGGTGCATGCTCCCATGGAGGCTCCAAATGCAACTGCTCATGTTAAGGAAGATAGTTGTGAAGTTTGGGCCCCGGTTCAGGCACCTCAAACAACGAGGCAGGAAATCAGTGATTTTTTAGGAATCGATCTTGATAAAGTCACAGTTCACGTAACCTTTTTAGGAGGTGGGTTTGGAAGAAAATCAAAACCTGATTTTGTGCTTGAGGCAGTAGCTTTGTCTAAGATGACTGAACAGCCGGTACAAGTTGTTTGGACCAGAGAAGATGATATTCAACACAGTTATTATCATGCAATTAGTTCTCAATACTTAAAGGCTTCATTGAAATCAGATTCAGTGACTGGATGGTTGCATAGAACTGCTTACCCATCTATTACTTCAACGTTTATGCCTGGGGTAATCCATGGCGCTGGATTTGAATTTCAACAAGGAATGACCAATATGCCTTATGAGATTTCAGATGTAAGATACGAGAATGGTGAGGCTCCTGCTTATGTAAGAATAGGATGGCTTCGTTCGGTCTATAATATCATTCATGGTTTCTCGGTAAATGTTTTTGCTGATGAGCTTGCCAATGCCGCGGGTAAAGATCCACTGGAATTCCGACTGAATATGATTGGGTCAAACAGAATCTACCCTTCAGACAATGATTATAAATTAGATACGGCCAAGCTTAAAAATGTGCTACAAATGGCTGCGAAGAACGCAGGTTGGGGCCGAGAACTCCCTGATGGACACGGGTTGGGACTTGCTGTTCATTATAGTTTTTATTCGTATGTGGCTACAGTAGTAGAAGTTTCAGTGATTGATGATAAACTAAAAGTGCATGATGTTTTTACAGCTGTTGATTGTGGTACGGTGGTCAATCCTGATACTGTACAGGCCCAACTCGAAGGAGCCGCTATTTTTGGGATGTCTTTGACGTATTACGGTGATATAAGTATGGAAAAGGGAAAAGTTAAGCAAAGCAATTACCACGACTATCAAATGCTTAGAATACATCAGGCACCAAAGGTTCATATTGAAATTGTTGAAAGTACTGAGCTTCCAACGGGAATAGGTGAACCAGGTGTTCCGGTTATAGCGCCCGCAATCATAAATGCGATATTCAACGCCACAGGAAAAAGATATAGAAAGTTGCCTTTAAAAGACTTTGGGTTGGTCATATAAAAAAAGTCATAACGAGTTTCAATAGTTGAACATTTAGATCTTAAATGTTTTTTGTTTGATCATAAGCCCCCCTCAAGGCTATTTTGCTCGTTATGACTTTTTTTTGATGATTATCCGTTCAAATTACCCGGATAATTTTAGCAATTTTAATTAAGTTTAGAACTTAATACTATTATAAACGCCCGGCAATTTAAATTATTGTGGAAAGAGTATTTTTACAATCCTAATTTTTTGAACCACCTTCTTGAGTTTTGCGGGATTACCTAAAAAGCCTATCTTAGCTCTTGTCACTTTAACAAAATCAACATGAAAATCACAAGCTTTTTAATTGTTTTGAGCCTATTGGCATTTGCATGCACAAAACCTTCTTATAAAAAAAATGATATTATCAAAACTGAAATGGAGCAAACCTCGGAATCTTCACTTTTTGAAGCTCCTGTCAATCAAAAACTAAATGCTGATCAACAAATTGCCTCAGCTATTTTAGCAGCTCCCATTGAGGGCAGGAATGAGGCAATGGTTTATGGTTATAGTGAATCGGGAGATTTTATGATGTTGAGAGAAGGGTTGAATGATTTTATCTGTATTGCAGATGACCCTCAAAAAGATGGTTTCCAAGTAGTATGTTATCATAAAAGTTTGGAACCTATGATGGCCAGAGGACGTGAACTGGCAGCTGAAGGAAAGACGCGTAAAGAAAAGGAGGCGATCAGAGATAAGGAAGCTACCTCGGGTAAAATGACACTTCCAAAGTCACCGGCAGCATTACACATTTATTATGGCGATAAGGGCTATTTCAATGAAGAGACAAGTACTATTGAAAATGCCAAATACAGGTATGTAGTTTATATTCCTTATGCTACTCAGGAAGCCACTGGTCTTCCGTTATCCCCTAATGAATCAAGTCATCCCTGGCTAATGTTTCCTGGCATGTATAATGCCCATATAATGATCACCCCAGAAAATTAACACTGTTCTGCAAGATATACGAGATTGTTTCGACCAAGCTGAAAATTAGATTAACATGAATATAAGTGTAGTCTTATTTTTCTTATGTGTTCCATTATTATTGATGGGTCAGCGTCAAAACATCAATATTCAGAGCGATTTTGCTGCTTCAGGATATGATCTGGTATCTTACTTCGGAGAGAAGAAGGCGGTAAAAGGAAAAGATAAGTATTTTTCAAAATATCAGGGAGTTTTATATAAATTCTCTTCCAATGAGAATTTGGCTGAATTCGAAACGAATCCTGAGAATTATTTACCTCAATATGGAGGATGGTGTGCTTATGCAATGGGGACTGAAGGTAAAAAGGTTCAAGTAAATCCAAAGACGTTTGAAATTAGAGAAGGTAAATTATATCTTTTTTATAATGCTTATTTCACCAATACCTATGAGAGTTGGATTGAGGAAGGAGCATTGGAACTGGCTGTGAAAGGAGATGAGAACTGGATTAGAATCACTAAACAATAAAAACAATCAACCTAACCATATGAGAAAACCCATAAAAATCGCAAAAGTTTCTGAATTAGAAAACAAAAAACCATTTCATGCGCTGGTAAATGGCCTTGACTTAGTTGTTATTAAGTTTGATAAAGATATTTCCGTTTTATACGGAAGATGCCTTCATAGAGGAGCCTTAATGTCTGATGGTCATGTAGAAGGAGATAATCTTATTTGTGGTGTTCATGGATGGGATTACCGCGTAGATTCGGGAGTCTCAGAATATAATAACAAGGAGGTGCTGCATAAATTTTCAACAAAAATTGACGGCGATGCATTGTTTGTAGATGAATTTGAAATCGAAGCATATTTAGTGAATAGCCCTCAACCTTTTAATCGAGATGAATATTTAGGGGCTTTTGCAGACACACATCCTGAAGATACTGAACCGTATACAGGATATATTAAAGAACTTGCAAAGAACGGGTTAAATAATATTGGGCATCATGGTTTTTCGGCCTCTATGGGTGTTGATCGTAACAGCTTGCCTAAATGGAATGATATTCAGTTTCTTCCAGCACAGCTGGCAACGAGACCTTTATTAGATCACGAAGAAGTGAATACCAAAGTAGTAATTGGTCCAAAAGCGAAAAAACCCTTAGAATTAGACATTCCTTTATTCGTTTCTGATATGAGTTTTGGCGCCTTATCTCGTGAAGCGAAAATTGCCTTGTCAAAGGGAGCTGAAATGGCCGGTACAGGAATCTGTTCAGGAGAGGGAGGAATGTTGCCAGAAGAACAATCCAGTAATAGCAAATATTTTTACGAATTAGCCTCAGCGCAATTTGGTTTTTCCTGGGATAAATTAGACAAGGTACAGGCCTTTCATTTTAAAGGAGGACAAGGAGCTAAGACCGGAACAGGAGGGCATTTACCAGGAAGCAAAGTAAGTGCAGAAATTGCTCGGGTAAGGGGGTTAAAACAAGGAGAGACTGCGATCTCTCCGGCAGCCAATCCAAATTTTCATTCAGCACAAGAATATAAAGAATTTGGCGATAAAGTAAGAGCACAAACCGGCGGAATTCCAATTGGATTTAAAATTGCAGCAAGTCATTTAGAAAAAGACATTCAATTTGCCTTAGATGCAGGCGTGGATTACATTATTTTGGATGGACGTGGTGGCGGAACAGGTTCTGCCCCCACTATTTTAAGAGACCATATCAACGTTCCTACTATTCCGGCCCTGGCCAGAGCAAGAAAATATCTGGATAAAGTTGGAGCCACTGACGTTACTCTTATAATTACTGGAGGCCTGCGTGTTGCGGAAGATTTTTCGAAAGCTTTGATGTTGGGTGCAGATGCAATAGCGGTTTCAAATTCAGCTTTACAAGCTATTGGTTGTTTGGGTATGAGGGCCTGTGGAACCAATAATTGTCCGGTGGGTATAGCAACTCAAAAAGAATCTTTACGTGCTAGATTGATTATCGATGCATCGGCAAAACAATTACATAATTATTTTGATGCAACAAACAACTTAATCAAAGTAGTCGCAAGATCTTGTGGATATGATGATCTGTCAAAATTTAACCATAATGACCTGTCTACTTTTGATAGAGAGATGCATAAATTAACGGGAATTAACTATGCCGGAATTCGGTTTGACTAAGATATATGGAAAAAATGATACATATGGCAGCCCAGTATTTGGCTACGGCAGCTATTCGATTTTTACCGGCCAAAGACGATGACAGTCATACCAATCTCGGTTTGAACGTAAAAGAAGGATATCTTTATTCAAGATCATTTGGAGAGCAATCTTATTTTCTGAGCTTAAGTTATACGGATTTTAGTTTGAATTTCCATGGTCCTAATGATATATCAAAACTCTTGTTGCATGGAAAAAGCCATAAAGAAATTATTTCATGGATCACTCAAACCTGTGGTCAGGTAATTTCATCCATTGAGTATAAATTTTCATTGCATTATGAATTGCCATACGCATTTGATGATGATTTTGTATTTGAAATAGATGAGCCCGATGAAGTGGCTGAACTATTAAAATTAAGGAGGCTGGCTCATGCAGTTTTTACTAACTTTTTAAAAGAAAATCATTTTGAAAGTGAGATCAGAATCTGGCCTCATCATTTTGATACGGGTATCTTTTTTAGCTTCAATAAAGATAATGATAAGCAACTGGGAATGGGTCTTGCCATTCCGGATGACATGTTAAATGCTCATTATTTCTATGTAAGCGGGTATGATCAAAACGGTGTAATTGACACAAATGATTTTGGGCCTTTGGAACAAGGGAAGTGGATACAAAATGGATTTAAAGGAGCAGTTTTAGAAGCAAGCGGCTCAGACCCTCTTACATTTGTGAACTTCCTTAATGAAGTTAAAGAAGAATACATTTCTTAAAAGGGGGGTATCTTTTAGGGATAATTAATTCAAACAAATCATAAATAGATGAATTCAGAAAAGAACATTATTTGGTACAGTGTGCTCGATCACAAAGAAGATTTACCCGAAGGAAGGGTAAAAACAGTTTATGCCGGACACAAAGGGATTTGTTTAACACATTATAAGGGGAAATTTTCTGCTTTGGATAATAAATGTCCGCATCAGGGAGGCCCTTTGGGTGAAGGGTCCATTGAAAACGGTTTATTACGTTGTCCTTGGCATGGATGGGACTATGATCCTTGTACCGGAAAGCCACCCGGGGGATTTGATGATGGGATTGATACGTATCATGTGAAAGAGGAGAATGGGAAGATATTGGTGGGCTTAGAAGAAGAAAGCCCACACCAAACAACAATTTCTGATGTTATGGTTGAAACCATGACTAATTGGGGGGTAGATCGTGTTTTCGGGATGGTTGGCCATTCTAATTTGGGCTTTGCCGATGCTTTAAGGAAAAAGGAAGCATCTGGGAAATTAAAATTTTTTGGAATCAGGCATGAAGGAGCTGCGGCGTTTG
Organism: uncultured Flavobacteriaceae bacterium; assembly: GCA_964595535.1. Classification (GTDB taxonomy): domain Bacteria; phylum Bacteroidota; class Bacteroidia; order Flavobacteriales; family Flavobacteriaceae; genus Lutimonas. The sequence continues at coordinate 7,147 of CAZQRD010000026.1, forward strand.
CGGCTTCTGCCTATGGAAAACTTACTGGAAAACCTGCAGCGTGTTTTACCATTGCAGGCCCAGGGGCAACTAATTTGTTCACAGGTTTGTGGGATGCCAAGGTAGACAGGGCACCTTTACTGGCCCTAACAGGTCAGGTTGCCACTCAGGTAGTGGGGACGGGAAATTTTCAGGAAGTTGATTTGATTCAGGCATTTAATTCGGTTGCGGGTTTTAATCATCGTGTGCAAACTGATAGTAAACACGGAGAATTGATGTCTTTGGCTGTTAAACACGCTTTACTCAAAAGAGAGGTTTCTCATCTAACTTTTCCGGATGAAGTCCAGGTTAGGCTTGCTGATAAAAAATCAAAGGCACAAGGACCGAAAAACAGAATCACTTCCTTAGACATTGCACCACCTCAAGAAGCTGTGGATAATGCAATGCAATTGATCAAAAATGCTAAGAGGCCCTTGATCATTATGGGTCATGGAGCTAGAGATCACAAAAAAGCAGTGGTCAAATTTGCTGAACTTCTCAAAGCAGCTGTGGTTACTACGTTTAAGGGAAAAGGACTTATTGCAGATAATCACCCTTTAGGCTGCGGTGTATTAGGACGAAGCGGAACACCTATAGCTTCCTGGTTTATGAACGAATGTGATTTAATCATAGTTTTTGGAGCGTCTTTCTCAAATCATACAGGAATAACACCTAAAAAGCCGATCATTCAGGTTGATTTTGATCCGTTGGCGCTAAGCAAGTTTCATGAAGTAGAAGTTGCCGTATGGGGAGAAATTTCCAGAACTTTAGATTTATTCGCAAATGGAATTAAAGGAGATGTAGGCCTTTTCGATCAAACAGTCGAAATCGGTCAGCGCTGGGCCATCTGGAAGCAGGAGAAGAACAAACGATTAAAGGAAGTGTCAGACAAAGGGCTTAGCTCTATTGAGGTTTTCGAAATGATGAACAAACTGGTTCCAAAAGATGCAGTGATGTGCGTTGATGTTGGAAATAATGCCTATTCCTTTGGTCGTTATTTTGAGCCGGAAAATCAGGATTTTCTTATGTCAGGTTATCTGGGTTCCATCGGATTTGCAATCCCGGCGTCACTCGGAGCTTTTGCCGCTGTGGGAGAAACAAGACCGATAGTAGCTGTTTCAGGTGACGGTGGAGCATGTCAATACTTGGCTGAAATCACTACCATGGTAAAATATAAAATGCCCGTAAAATTAATCATCCTCAATAACTATGAATTGGGTAAAATATCCAAGGAACAAAGGGCAGGGGAGTTTGATGTTTGGAAAACGTCTTTATCAAACCCTAATTTTGCGGACTTTGCTGTTTCATGTGGGGCTTGGGGAAAACGTGTTACAAGCACTGACGATCTTGGTAAGGATATGAAAGATTTCTTTGCAGAAAAAGGCACTGCAGTCTTGGAAGTTATAACAGATGTTAACTTAATTTAGGACACCTTCCGTTTAGTGTTAGTAGATTTATTTCTTATATAATTTGATTGTTTTCGTTTTTCCTCTGCTCCAGAGTGTAGCGTACTAAAACCCTATGCTTCGTTGCCAAAAAACAACATTTTAACTATTTCGATTTTTGGATTTTTTTAGCTACGATTTCAACTTCATCCATCACTCTTAACAGGTTTAATCCCCATAGCTTTGCAATGTCTTCTTCTGAATAGCCTCGTCTTACCAATTCGTAAGTAACATTAAAAGTTTCTGAGGCATCATTCCAGCCTTCAATTCCTCCTCCGCCATCAAAATCTGAGCTAATCCCTACGTGATCTATTCCCATTTTATTGACCATATAATCAATGTGATTGACAAAATCCTTGACATTGACCAAGGGGAATTTGGCATTAATATCCTGTTTTCTGGTTGCAGCAATTTTCAAGATCTTTCCAGTGTTCTCATAGGCTGATTCAAGATCGTCTCCTGATAATTTTTTCATCTGATCCCAATCTAAATATTTGATTCCCAACTCATTTGCAACCTCATTGTATAAATCCTGACTTGCCTCGTTGTTCGCATTGTATTTCTCAAGATTAATATAACTATTTAGGGCAACGGTTTGAACCACACCACCATTGTTTTTGATCATTTGTAATAATTCATCATCCAGGTTTCTGCTTACGTCACACAAGTTTCTTGCCGATGAATGCGACGCGATTACAGGAGCTTTTGACATCTGGATCATCTGTATATTGGCATTTTTAGAAGGGTGAGAAATATCAATCATAATACCCAAACGGTTCATTTCTTCTATGGCCTGTTCACCAAGTTCACTTAATCCGTTATACAACCAAACACCTTCTTCTTCACCAGTATGTGAGTCGCTAAACTGACTGTGGCCGTTGTGGGCCAGTGACATATATCTCGCGCCTCTATTATAGAACATTTCTATATTGCTCAAATCCGTACCCAAGGGGTAGGCATTTTCAACTCCAATCATAGCAACTTTCTTTCCTGAAGCATGGATTCTTTTAACATCCTTGGAGCTGCGGGCCAGTTCAATACGATCAGGCGCATATAGTGTCACTAGTCTGTCGATAGCGTCAAACTTTTCAATGGCGTTTTGATATGCTTTTTTATAGCCTTGCTTGTCAAGACTTCCTTGTCCTGTATAAACGATCAGCCAGGTTACATCCAGTCCACCTTCTTCCATTTTAGGTAGATTGACCTGAGTGCTTAGATTTTGGGTATAGTTGACCTCATCCGTAAAATTCTTGACATCGATGTCATTATGAGTATCAATAGTGATTACTGATTCATGAATTTTTAGGGCCCTTTGCCTCATGGTGTTTTCACTTTCCGGTGGCCTTGTTTGAGCGATCATTAAAGTTGAAAAGAGAATGCAGGATAAAGTGAAATATACTATTTTCATTTGAGCAGGTTTAGATTTCATAGTTTTTAAAGAAGTTTAAAAATACAATAATAATCCACTTAAAAATCGTATTTCTAATAAAGTAAAATCCCCCATGGAGAACCTGCCTTTAAGGGTGTGAAATGAATAATCTTAAGTAGAACTGATTTTTTTTGAATAATCTGTAATTTTACAAGTGTTATTTTTGAATAATCGAAATACATTTCGTTAATCAGAGAACCTTCGAATTTTTGTCAGATTCATTGCCTCGTATAAATGTATTTGAGCATTGTAAAAAAATCAAATAATCTATCGGTAGAAATGATCTAAAGAAATAAATTTGCACTGCCTTTGGCAAAATTGAAAAAATTTTAGATTTAAAAAAATTATGAGTACAACGTTATTTGACAAAGTTTGGGACGCCCATGTGGTGCGTAGTATTGAAGACGGACCGGATGTGTTTTTTATTGACCGTCACTTTATCCACGAAGTTACAAGTCCTGTAGCTTTCCTTGGCCTTGAGAGTAGGGGCCTTGGTGTTATGTCTTCTGAAAGGACATTCGCTACAGCAGATCATAATACACCAACCATTAATCAGCATCTTCCGGTAAAAGATCCGCTTTCCGCGAATCAATTGGAAACCCTCGAGCGGAATGCCAAAAAGTATGGTATTATCCATTGGGGACTTGGAGATCAGAATAACGGGATTGTTCACGTTGTGGGGCCGGAGCACGGAATTACCTTGCCTGGTTCAACTATAGTTTGTGGAGATTCCCATACTTCAACCCATGGCGCCTTTGGTGCCATTGCCTTTGGAATAGGAACCTCAGAAGTGGAAATGGTGCTGTCTACCCAATGTATAATGCAGCCAAAGCCAAAAAAAATGCGTATCAACATCAATGGGACGCTTGGAAAGGCTGTAAGCCCTAAAGATGTAGCACTTTTTATTATTTCCAAATTATCCGCTTCAGGTGCTACGGGATATTTTGTTGAGTATTCAGGTGATGTATTTGAGCAGATGAGTATGGAAGGAAGAATGACAGTTTGTAACCTGAGTATAGAAATGGGAGCAAGAGGTGGAATGATCGCACCGGATGAAACAACATATGCTTACATAAAAGGAAGGCAGTTTAGCCCTAAAGGTGAAGCTTGGGATGAAGCAATGGCTTACTGGAAAACACTCAAAACAGATGAGGATGCTATTTTTGACAAGGAGTTTTCTTATGACGCTGCAGTGATAGAACCGATGATCACATATGGAACAAATCCTGGGATGGGTATTGGAATTTCACAAGATATTCCTATGGCAGATCAGGTAGAAGGAGGGAAGGCCACGTATGATAAATCATTAAATTATATGGGCTTTAACGAAGGTGAAGCCATGAAGAGTAAGCAGATTGATTATGTGTTTCTTGGTAGTTGTACGAATGGCAGAATAGAAGACTTTAGAGCCTTTGCATCTATCGTTAAGGGTCGAAAAAAGGCTAAAAACGTTACTGCATGGTTGGTTCCGGGATCTCATATTGTTGAAGATCAGATCAAAAAAGAAGGAATTTTAGAAATTCTGGAAGAAGCTGGTTTTGAATTGCGACAGCCAGGTTGTTCAGCATGTTTGGCGATGAATGATGATAAGATTCCCGCGGGAAAATATGCAGTGAGTACTTCAAATAGAAATTTTGAAGGGAGACAAGGGCCCGGATCAAGAACCTTACTCGCCAGCCCACTGGTCGCAGCTGCTGCAGCCGTAACCGGTATAGTTACCGATCCAAGAGAATTATTATAATAGGATTTATTTCATCAAAAAGAAATATAAAAATGGCATACGATAAGTTTACAGTAATACAAAGTAGTGCATATCCCTTAGCAATAGAAAATGTAGATACCGATCAGATTATTCCGGCAAGGTTTCTTAAGGCAACAGAGAGAAAAGGTTTCGGAGATAATTTATTCAGAGACTGGAGGTATAATACCGATGGTTCACCAAAAGTTGATTTTGTGCTGAACCAATCAAAATACAGTGGTAAGATCTTGGTAGGTGGAAGGAATTTCGGTTCAGGATCATCTAGAGAACATGCGGCTTGGGCTGTTTATGACTTTGGATTTAGATGTGTGATCTCAAGTTTCTTTGCTGATATTTTTAAAAATAACTGTTTGAATGTGGGCGTTTTGCCCGTGCAGGTAAGTGAAGCCTTCTTGTCTGAGATTTTTTCGGAAATTGAAAAGGATCCCGAGGCTGAAATATTGGTTGATCTTGAAAAGCAGGAAGTAAGTTTGGTAAACACCGGATCTAAAGAATCTTTTGATATCAACACCTATAAAAAACAGAATATGCTCAACGGTTTCGATGATATCGATTATCTTCAGAATATGAAGGATGAGATCGTTGAATTTGCTGGAAAGAGACCATTTTAATTTCAAAGATAATGTCAAAAAGACGGAATATTGAAATAATGGACACCACCCTTAGGGACGGTGAACAGACAAGTGGGGTGTCTTTTTCGGCTTCCGAAAAACTGACAATTGCCAAGTTATTATTGGAGGAATTACATGTTGACAGAATTGAGATCGCTTCAACCAGGGTTTCTGAAGGAGAGTTCAATGCGGTTAAAAGTATTACCTCATGGGCCACAGAAGCCGGGTTCATCGATAAGATTGAAGTGCTGTCATTTGTTGATAAAGGCTTGTCGATAGAATGGATGATGAATACAGGTGCCAAAGTTCAGAATTTACTCACCAAAGGGTCTTTAAACCATTTGACACATCAATTAAAAAAGACTCCTGAAGAACATTTTAAAGAAATTTCGGAGAGCATTAGGCTTGGCCTTGAAAATCAGATTGAAACCAATGTGTATCTGGAAGACTGGAGTAATGGCATGAGAGATTCTCCCGACTATGTTTTCCAGTTTATCGATTTCTTAGCAGATCAACCCATAAAAAGATTGCTTTTACCTGATACTTTGGGTGTACTTACACCAGCCGAATCGTTTGATTTCGTGCATAGTATCAAACAGCGTTATCCTGAAATGCATATCGATTTTCACGCTCATAATGATTATGATCTTGGGGTGGCCAATGTGTTGGAAGCCGTAAGGGCGGGAGCTGACGGTTTGCACCTTACGATAAATGGAATGGGTGAACGAGCCGGGAATGCACCATTAGCAAGTGTAGTGGCCGTAATTAATGATTTTGTACCTGATGTTAAAATTGGGGTTAAGGAAAAAGCATTGTACAAGGTTAGTAAATTGGTTGAAACATTTTCTGGTTTCAGAATCCCCGAAAACAAACCTGTTCTTGGTGACAATGTTTTTACTCAAACAGCTGGTATACATGCAGATGGTGATAGTAAGAAAAACCTTTACTTTAATGATTTACTTCCTGAAAGGTTTGGTAGAAAAAGAAAATATGCCCTTGGAAAATCCTCAGGAAGGGCCAATATCCAGAAGAATTTGCAAGAGTTAGGTTTGTATCTTAGTGATGAGGATGTGGTAAAGGTTACCAAACGTATTATAGAACTGGGTGATAAGAAAGAGGTTGTGACCAAGGAAGACCTGCCATATATCATCTCAGACGTCTTAGACAGTAATAATCTGGAAGAAAGAATTGTGATTGAATCTTATGTGCTTACACATTGTAAGGGGCTTCGTCCCTCTACCACGGTATCAGTTCGAATCGATGGCAAATCAATTGAAGAAAATGCTCAGGGCGACGGACAGTTTGACGCCTTTATGAATACGCTGAAAAAAATCTATCAGGAGAAGGGAATGAAACTTCCCAAACTTACTGATTATGCGGTAAGGATTCCACCGGGTTCTAATTCTGATGCACTTTGTGAAACGGTGATTACCTGGAAGCAAGGTGAAAAGAGTTTTAAAACACGAGGTTTGGATTCAGATCAAACAGTATCTGCTATCGTGGCAACTCAAAAAATGTTGAATATAATTTAGATTAAAATACTTCTTATGGAATTAAAAATTGCGCTTTTAGCCGGTGATGGAATTGGCCCGGAGGTGATCGATCAAGCTGTTAAAGTTTCTGATGCCGTAGCTAAGAAATTTAACCATAAAATAACCTGGATTCCCGCGCTCACCGGCGCGGCTGCTATTGATGCAGTAGGGGATCCTTATCCTGAAGAGACACATAACATATGTGCCTCCTCAGATGCCGTTCTATTTGGTGCTATTGGGCATCCAAGATATGACAATGATCCTTCTGCCAAGGTCAGACCTGAACAGGGCTTATTGAAAATGAGAAAGAAATTAGGGCTTTTTGCCAATGTACGACCTACGTTCACTTTTCCTTCACTAATCGATAAATCTCCTCTCAAAAGAGAGCGAATTGAAGGCACAGATTTAGTGTTTTTAAGAGAGTTGACTGGTGGTATTTACTTCGGTAAAAAGGGAAGAGAGCAAAATGGTGATGTTGCTTATGACCATTGTGTGTATTCAAGGGCTGAAGTTCAACGTTTGGCTAAAAAAGGCTTTGAAATGGCTATGACTCGTAGTAAAAAATTATGCTGTGTTGACAAGGCAAATGTACTTGAAACCTCAAGGTTATGGAGAGAAACGGTTCAGGCCATGGAAAAAGATTATCCAGAGGTAGAGGTTTCCTATGAATTCGTTGATGCGGTAGCAATGCGACTGGTTCAGTGGCCAAATTCGTATGATGTATTGATTACTGAAAACTTATTTGGTGATATTTTAACTGACGAAGCTTCTGTGATTTCAGGTTCTATGGGTTTGATGCCTTCAGCTTCTGTTGGATCTAAAGTGTCACTTTTTGAACCAATACATGGTTCTTATCCACAAGCTACTGGTAAGAATATTGCCAATCCATTGGCAACAGTATTGTCTGCTGCCATGATGTTTGAGACTGGATTCGGACTGAATGAGGAAGGTGCAGCCATCAGAGAGGTGGTCAATAAATCATTGGCCGAGGGAATTATAACTGAAGACCTTGCTGATGGTGCAAAATCTTATGGAACATCTGAAGTAGGCGATTGGTTGGCTCAAAACCTTTAAGAAAAAATTTATCACTCTGATTAAAACAGTGATTATTTGAAGCCACCTTTTTAAAAGGTGGCTTTTTTTCATCCTTGACCTAGGTTCTAAAAATTTAGTTATCAACCCTCTACCTATTTTAGGTGACAACTTCTTAAAATTATTCCAAAGAATTGCTTTAGAACCTACTTAATTGAGTAATTTTGCAAGGTTTATTTTTAATGATATGGTGCTGACAAAACTTGATAAAGAAGAAAAAATAATTGGTAAAAAACTTTACGACTACCAACATGGCGCTATCGATAAGATTTTTGAGCGGATTAATGACAACCCTAATGAATATAATTTATTATATCAATTACCAACCGGAGGCGGAAAAACTGTCATTTTTTCGGAAATAGCACGTCGTTACATTAAGAAGACCAATCACAAAGTACTTATTCTTACACATCGTATTGAACTAAGCAAGCAAACCTCCAATATGCTTACTGAGTTTAGTGTTCATAATAAGGTAATTGACAGCAGTGTCAAAGAAGTTACCAACGAAGGTAAATATTCTTGTTTTGTTGCAATGGTAGAAACCCTGAACAATAGAATTAAAGAAGAAAAGGCTGATCTAGAAGATATTGGTCTTGTCATTGTGGATGAAGCCCATTATAACTCCTTTAGAAAATTGTTCAAGCATTTTGAGAATTGTTTTATCCTTGGAGTAACAGCAACACCTCTGAGTTCAAATATTAACCTTCCCATGAACGAGATCTATAAAGATCTTATTGTTGGCGAAAAAATCACTTCACTTATTGAAAAAGGATTTTTAGCCCAAGCGACTACCTATAGTTATAATGTAAACCTAAGCACGCTAAAAATAGGTGCGAATGGTGATTACACCGTGAAATCATCAGAAGAATTGTATACCAAGAATGAAATGCAATCAAAACTGATCGGGGCTTATGAACAAACAAGCAAAGGAAAGAAGACTCTGATCTTCAATAACGGGATCCATACTTCCAGACATGTATATGAGGCCTTTAAGAGAGCGGGGTACAAAGTCAATTATATTGATAACACAAATACCAAAGAAGAACGAAAGAATGTGCTTTCCTGGTTCAAGAACACGCCAGATGCAATTTTGACTTCAGTAGGGATTCTTACCACTGGTTTTGATGAACCTACAATAGAATCAATCATCATAAATAGAGCGACAAAATCACTTGCGCTTTATTTCCAAATGATAGGCAGGGGGTCAAGAGTGATCGATGACAAAAGAGAATTTTCTGTGTTGGATCTTGGAAATAATATGTCAAGATTTGGATTGTGGACAGATGACGTGGATTGGCAATTGATTTTTAAGAACCCATCTTACTTTTTGGAAAATTTGATCAGTGATGATGATATTGAAAGGAATTTCAGATATGAAATGCCTGAAAGTGTGAAGTCTATGTTTTCCAAGTCGAAGGATTTCGATTTTGATGTACAAATTGAATATGAGAAAGCAGTTGGGTCAGGATCAAAATCAAAGGTCGTGCTCGAAAGATCTATTGAACAGCACGCTAATATCTGTGTAGAGAACAGTGAAGATGTATTTGACGCGCATATCCTTTCAAGAGAACTTAATGATGAGATTGAATACAGAATCAAACAATACTCATTTTGCATCCTTAAAAGTTCTAAAAACTACCTAAAATGGCTTGAAGAAGATTATAAAAGACAACTTCGGGTTAAGATAAGCACGCTCTTCAGGTAATTAAGCAAAGTATACAAAGGCTTAAGTAACATTAGTCAACTATGAAGAAATTATAATTGCTTAATTTTATATTTTTAAAAGATTGGTTTTTATTCTTAATTTCGCAGGTAATGCTGAAAATTTCAACTTCTTTACTAATGTCGGTTTTTGTACTGACTCAAAGCTTGAGTATTCATTTTTCGGATATTCTCAAACTAGAGAGTCTTTTCGAACATATGGAGTTTCATGAAACTGCCTATGGAGATGATATTTTTTCCTTTATATCAAAGCATTACGGCAATAAGATGAAAGAGCATGAAGATGAGAACGACGATGATAGCGAACATCAGAAATTACCATTCAATCACAAGGTTTCTTGTGATACTGGGCATCTATTTGTATTGGAACTTGATCAACCCGGAATCATATTGAATGATTCAACTATTGCAAAAGAAAGAGATTTTTTTTATTATAATTTTTATTCCTACCTGGAAAATACAGATATTTTTCAACCTCCACGAATCGCATAATTGATTACCCTTTGATAAACGATACTTTATTTCTCAAAAGCTCGCTTAGGCGATTTGAGTAATCTCATGAAACCATTTTTTTATCTAATAATCCATTATGCTTACTAAAATTATCAATTTTAGCTTAAGAAATAAATTGACCATATTTATTTTTTCGTTTCTTATCATAGGATTTGGTATATATTCCTTAACCCAAATTCATATTGGTGCTGTACCTGATGTGACCAATAATCAGGTACAGGTCATTACGACCTCCAGAAATTTATCTACCGAAGATATTGAACAATTTATTACCTATCCCATTGAGTTGGAAATGGCTAATTTACCTGGAGTTGAGGAGATAAGATCAATTTCTAAATTTGGACTTTCAGTAGTGACTATTGTTTTCGACGACGCTATGGGAACCTATTTGCCAAGACAATTGATCTCTGAAAAAATACTGTCGGCTAGTGAAAAGATACCTGAAGGATTTGGGTTTCCCCAGATGGGACCCATTACCACGGGTTTGGGGGAGATCTATCAGTATATACTGGATGTTAAACCCGGATATAAACATAAATACAGTGTTACAGAGCTTCGATCTATTCAAGACTGGATTGTTAAAAGACAGCTCTCAGGCATACCTGGAGTTATCGAGGTGAATACCTGGGGAGGTTTCCTGAAGCAATACGAAGTCGCCATTAATACGGAAAAGCTCAACGCCATGAACATCACGACGACTGAGGTGTTTTCTGCACTCAAAAAAAATAACTCAATAGCAGGAGGGGGCTATATCGAAAAGAGTAATAAGGCTTATTTTATTCGAGGGGAAGGACTTATTAAAAGTTTGGATGACATCAGAAATATTTCCATTAAAAATGTAAATGGCCTTGCCATTAAAATAAATGATGTAGCCAAAGTGGGGTATGGCAGAGCAACAAGATTCGGTGCTATAACTGGTAATGGAGAAGGTGAGAAGGTTCTGGGGCAAGTCATGATGATAAAAGATGGCAATTCCAAAAAAGTAATAGAAGATGTAAAGGCCAGAGTAGAAGAGATCTCGGGCTCCCTGCCTGAAGGTGTATTTATAAATCCGTTTCTCGAGAGAAGCGAATTGATTGGAAGAACTTCCTTTACTGTAGCAGAAAACCTTTTATTGGGTTGTTTGATTGTAATCTTTGTGGTCGTGTTGTTATTGGGAAATATGAGATCAGGTTTGGTGGTGGCCTCCATCATACCAATGACCTTGCTTTTCACAATTTCCTTGATGAATATTTTTCATGTCGATGCCAATCTAATGAGTCTTGGTGCTATCGATTTTGGTATCATCATTGACGGATCGGTCATCATTGTAGAATTTATAGCGTTTAAGCTTTCTTCAAACCGCGATGAATTATTGACCTTATCTGCAAAGGATAGGAAACAAAGGATTGGTGAAATAACTTCTGAATCTTCGGCAAAAATGATGAATAGCGCCATTTTTGGGCAATTGATTATTTTGATTGTGTTTATTCCAATATTATCACTGAATGGAGTTGAAGGAAAGATGTTCAGGCCAATGGCCCTAACCTTTAGTTTTGCCATCATTGGAGCTATGATTTTAGGGCTGACCTATGTCCCGGTGATGTCATCTATCTTTATCAAACCAGTCAAAATAAATCCATCAAGTATAAGTGAAAGGCTGATGTATTTTATTAGAAAATCTTATGTGCCAGTTATCGTTTGGGCCCTTAAATTCAAAAAACTTGTTATTGGGATGGCGGTCTTGTTGTTGCTTGTTGCCATTTCATTATTCGCCAATATGGGTGGAGAATTTGTACCAACTTTAGACGAAGGAGATTTTGTTATTCAACCTGTATTAAAAACAGGAACCTCCCTTAGCAAGACCATCGAAATTACAACCCGTATTGAAAACATACTTTTGGATAATTTCCCTGAGGTAGAGCAGGTAGTGAGTAGGATAGGGGCAGCTGAGATCCCAACAGATCCAATGTCGATGGAGGAGAGTGACGTCATTATCAAGCTAAAACCGAAAAAAGAATGGGTATCGGCAAAAACAAAAGATGAACTTGCCGACAAATTTAAAGAGGCTCTCAAAGTGATACCTGGCATGGAACTGGAATTTACCCAGCCCATTGAGATGCGATTTAATGAACTCATTACGGGAGTCAAATCAGATATTGCCATAAAGATTTTTGGAGAAGATTTGAATATTTTGGCTGAAAAGGCAAACCAAATCAAAGGACTTGTTAGTCGGGTGGAAGGAGCTTCAGATATTACTGTGGAAAAAATTGAAGGACTACCTCAGATGAGGATCCGCTATGATAGAAACAAGATCGCCAGATACGGACTGAATATTGAAGAAGTAAATCAAATGATTTCTATGGGATTTGCCGGAGCAGTGGCAGGAACCATTTTTGAAGGCGAAAAAAATTATGATCTGGTACTCAGATTAGACGCCCAACACAGAAAGGATATCTCAAATTTACAGTATCTTTTTATCGACACACCTTTGGGATTAAAAGTTCCGCTACAGGAACTGGCTAGCATAGAATACACCAAAGGGCCTGCCAAGATCTCCAGGGATGACACAAAACGAAGGGTTGTGGTTGCCATTAATGTTCGAAATCGTGATTTGCAATCTGTTATTGAAGATGTGCAGGAATTGATCAGATCTGAGATCGAATTACCCGCAGGATATTCGATTTCCTATGGCGGACAGTTTGAAAATTTGCAAAGGGCGAAAGCGAGATTGAAAATTGCCGTTCCAATAGCTCTCGCGCTGATATTTCTTATGCTATTTTTCGCTTTTGGATCAACAAAAGAAGCCTTAATGATTTTTACTGCAATTCCTTTGGCCGCAGTTGGCGGTATTTTGTTGTTGTGGTTGAGAGATATGCCCTTCAGTATTTCTGCAGGAGTAGGTTTTATAGCCTTATTTGGGATAGCGGTACTCAATGGAATTGTACTAATTGAATATTTTAAAGAACTAAAAACCAAAGGGATGACTAATATAAATCAAATCATTATCAAAGGAACTACAGAGCGTCTGAGGCCCGTAATCTTAACGGCATTGGCCGCCGCCTTGGGTTTTTTACCAATGGCTGTTTCGAATGGTGCAGGCGCTGAAGTTCAAAGACCATTGGCAACGGTTGTGATCGGTGGCCTCGTATCGTCTACTCTTTTAACGATGATCGTCTTGCCCTTGCTATATTCGATATTTAGCCGAGAGAAAAATCCAAAATCAGGAAAAATAAAATCTTTGATGTTATTTATGTTATTTGGCCTATCAGGAATTTTGTCTCAAGCACAAGTTAAGCCAAGTCATGGTTTGGAGGAAATTTTCAAAATGGCTTCCGAAAACAATGCAGGATTAAAGGCATCCTCCCTTAAGGTTCAAGAAACTGATGCCTTGGTAAGTGATGCCTTTACTTTTAAAAAGACTTCTTTGTACTATCACTATGATGAGAACAATTTAGCGTTTAATGATTTACCTTTAAATGTCTTTGGAGTGGAACAGGAATTTTTGTTTCCGACTCGTTATTTTGCAGGAAAAAAAGTCAATATCGCCAGATATGAGATGGAAAACAGCAGCTATAGCCTTCAGCAAAGACAACTTGAGCAAAAGGTGCTTTCTAAATATTACCTCTTGCAGTATGAGCTTGAACGGGAAGCTGTTTTAAAGCGATTGGATAGTTTTTATAAAACGTTTGCACATGCTGCCCAAAGAAAATTTGAAACTGGTGAAAGTAATTATTTAGAAAAAATTACAGCTCAGGCTAAACAAAAACAGCTTGAAACCTTATACAGACAATCCCAGCAGGACGTGAATACAGCCTTACTGGGTTTAAAGGAAATCGTGCAGAGCAGCACAGATTTTAAGGTTTTAAAGGTGCCCTTGACTAAATTAGTAGTTAATGAAATTAGTCTTGACAGTAATCCCGGGCTTAGCTATTTCGGCAATAAGAAAAATTTATTTCAAGCAAAGAAGAATGTCGAATCCCAAAGTCTTTTACCCGACATTACCCTTAACTACTTTCTGGGGTCTAATACAGACTTGGATGGAAATCTCAGTGGGTATCAGATCGGGCTAAAAATACCGATTTTATTTAGCGGTAATGCAGCTAGAATCAAAGCTTCAAAAATTGCAGAGGAAATTATAATTAATCAGGAAATGGACTATAGAATTAGACTTGAGTCCAGGCAGTTTGAACTTTTTTCACAACTAAAAAAATATGAAGAGGCTTTGTCTTATTATCATCAGGAAGGTCAGCATTTATCTCAAGAAATTTTTAAAACGGCCCGGATTAGTTATGAGTCGGGAGAGATCAATTTTTTTCAATACATACAGAGTATAGAGAATGCCTTGGAAATTCTATTGGATTATTTGAATAACCTAAACGCCTATAATCAGATTGTATTGCAAATCAACTATTTAACGCTATAATAAGAGAAGAAATGAAAAATACGATACACTATATCATCATCATAGGGCTGAGTTTACTAAGCTGTACCAATCCAAAACCAAAGGAAAATAAATCTACAGCTCCTTCAAATCAAGAAGTGAGGGCCGAAAATGAATTAATTAGTATCTCGAACGATCAATATGAAAATGAAAACATGAGTATGAGGTCGTTTGAGAAGTACAACTTTGTTTCTGAAATTGCATCCACAGGAATTTTAGATGTCCCGCCAAATGGCAGGGCTGTGATTAGTGCTCAAATTGGAGGACATATAAAAGATTCTCCCTTGCTTGTTGGAGATCAGGTAAAGAAGGGAGAACTTTTGCTCAGCATTGAAAATATTGAGTTTCTTGAACTTCAGCAGCAGTATTTGGAGGTGACTGAGCAATTAACCTTTTTAAAGTCAGACTATGAACGTCAAAGCAATTTATTTAAAGAAAAAATCACTTCGGAAAAGTCATTTTTAAAAGCCAAGAGCGATTATAACAGAACAGTTGCCACTTATAAGGGGCTTAAAAAAAAGTTACAACTTTTACATATAGATCCGGAACAGGTAGAAAATGGATTCCTTAGCTCGGTAGCTATGATTTATGCCCCTATTACGGGAGATATCACTGAGATTCATATTAAGACTGGTTCTTATGTATCTTCTTCGGATGAAATCATGGAGATTGTTAACACAGCGCATATGCACCTTGAGTTGAAAATCTTTGAAAAGGATGTTTTAAAGATAAAAAAGGGGCAAAGGGTTTCCTTTAGTATCCCTGAATCAAACTCAAAACAATTTAAAGGTGAGGTTCATTTAATTGGCAAATCTATTCAACCAGATCGAACCGTAAAAGTGCATGCCCATATCGATGATAACGATACTAATGGATTCATTCCAGGTATGTTTGTTCAGGCAACTATTCATACTGATGAATTAACAGGACTTGCCATTTCAAAGGAGGCAATCATGGAAATCGATGATATGACCTATCTCTTATTGCTTACGTCTAAAAATAAGGAAGGTTATGTTTTTAAGAAGATGCCTGTATCTGTTGGGATTACTGATGAAGATATGATCATGGTGACTAATAATGAAGATCCTGATCCAAATGCCAAGTATCTTATAGGCGCAAATCAATTAATGGAAGGTCGTTAAGGGTAATTTGTTATTTTCTTTAATGTTAAGATCATGTTAAGTTTTACAAGGATCTGGGGGTTTGATCTTTGAAAATTTGGGCGTGTTGAATATTTTTTTACATTTATGTATAAATAAAATACATACAAATGAACAATTTTCCCCCAAACAAGCTTAAAGCTGTGGATGCTGCTATTGTCGAGTTTCAGGACAATGGATTTAAACACACCAGCATGAGTTCCATAGCCAAGGCAACAGGCATCAGTAAAAAAGAACTACGCACTTATTTTGATAATAAAGACGATGTCTTTAAACATGTCTTTCTTGAATTGTATGGAAGAATTGCGCCTCAGCTACAGGATATTATGGATGCTGAGATGCCAGTGAGAGAAAAAATTCGACATTTCATCCATAACTATGTTACATTTATTAATGATTACCATTTTCTTCCTTTGGGACTGATCAGAAAATTAAATTCAAGGACAGATTTCGCCACAGAGTTTATTGTAAATCTTAAAATGCCCAATCCTACTAAATTTTACGATCAGATAGAAAGCGAAATTGATAAGGGCCGGATTAGAAAAATCAACCCTAAGCAGTTGATGATCAATATATTTGCTTTGAGTGTTTTCCCTCATGTGGCTTCGCCTCTCATGAAAGATTTTATAAACGCTGGCAATGATGAATTTGAAATGATAAAGGAAAAAGGTAAAACACAGGTTGCTGATTTTATCATTAATTCTATTGAGATTCCTCAATAAAGATGAACGTTTATTTTGAGCTGTTAAATTCGCTAGCTAATTCGAATACCTCGAGGTCAAAGTACGGTACTGCAGCAATGATATAATCAAATATGTCTGCCATGATGTATTCATAATTCTGCCATCTTTTGTCTTTACTAAAGGCGTAGATCTCAATTGGAATTCCCTGTGAGCTGGGAGCCAATTGTCTGGTCATGATCATCATATCTTTATTGATGGCCGAATGATGCTCAATATAGCTCTCAACGAATTTTCTATATACCCCAATATTCGTCAGATTACGCCCATTGATCAAAAGATCCTTGTTCACATTATTCTCGTTGTTGTAGTTGTCAATATCAGCAGCTCTTTTATCAATATAGTCAGAAATTAATTCGATTTTTTTAAGTTCTTCTAACTTTTCGTTGCTTAAATACTGTATGCTACTTTGTTTAATGATCACAGCCCTTTTAATTCTCCTGCCACCAGAATTTTCCATTCCCCGCCAGTTTTTAAAGGAATCAGATATTAGCGCATAGGTAGGTATAGTTGTTATGGTTTTGTCAAAATTCTGCACTTTTACCGTAGCCAGATTGATCTCAATCACGTCACCATCTGCCCCAAACTTTTCAAAAGTAATCCAGTCTCCATTTTGAACCATATCATTGATTGATATTTGAAGGCTGGCTACAAAACCCATAATGGTATCTCTAAAAATCAGTAAAATAACTGCTGAAGCCGCTCCAAGTGTGGTAAGAAACGTATAAAAAGGAATACCAGTGATGATGGCGAAGGCCGAAAGCAATCCGATCGACCAAACAATGATCAGAATCACCTGTACGTAACTGTTGATGGGTTTGTCTTTTAAATTTTCCTTTGTATTGAGATAGTCCCTAACGGCTTTGATAAAACTTCTTATAACCCAAATGGTCAAAAGTATACTCAGAACCAAGAGTCCTTTAGCTACAATATTTTCCAAATAGTCAAAATCGACAAGGGCAATAGGTGCAAATTCAAGGGCAATCAACAGTGGTACAATATGGGCCACATTTCTAGGAACTTTATTTTGAACCACGTAATTGTCAAAGTTAGTTTTTGTGCGCTCAGAAAATTGTGTAAACAGTTTTATTAAAAATTTTCTGATCAGCAAATCAGCTATGATAATTATGACCATCATTACAAGAAGCAAGATGGCCATATTGAGGTATTTTGCTGAGATTTCAGATAATCCTATTCGCAAAAAATACTGATAAAAGAAATGTGACAGCTCGTTCATAATGTTTGGTCAAATTTTGAGCTGCAAAAATACAACGAATCACTTGAATAAGGAAATAGTTTGTTATATTAGGTGGATGAAGGATTCGATTAAAATAAGGAAGTTTTCGGGTGAGCTGGTAGACTTTGATGAAAGCAAGCTCATCTTGTCTCTTAAAAACGCAAAAGCTGATCATGCATTGGCTAATAAGATCCTTGAGAAAGTGAAACGCGAACTTTATACAGGAATGTCGACCAAGGAGATTTATAACAAAGCCTTCAAAATATTAAAAAGCCAAAAGAGGCCCAGTGCGGCGAGATACAAACTGAAAAAAGCCATTATGGAATTGGGACCATCCGGTTTTCCCTTTGAATATTTTATAGGACATATTTTTAGACACGACGGATACACAGCCGAAGTGGGTCAAATAATGCAAGGTAATTGTGTAACACATGAAGTTGATGTTCTGGCTTGTAAAGAAGACAGATGTTATATTGTTGAGTGCAAATATCACAATTCTCAGGGAAAGCCAAATAATGTAAAAATTCCGCTATATATTCATTCCCGATTTAATGATATTCGAAGACAACTGGAACAGGATAAAAACAATAAATTTACTGATTATCAGGGATGGATTTTTACGAACACGAGATTTACACTTGACGCTATCGCCTATGCAAAATGTAGTGGCTTAAAACTTGTAAGCTGGGATTACCCTGAAAACAAAAGTTTAAAGTACAGGATAAATAAGTCAAGATTGTTTCCTATCACAACGCTTACCTCGCTGACAAAAAGAGAAAAACAGATGTTTTTGGAACAGGGAGTTGTTTTGTGTAAAGAAATTTATGAGGCCCCTGAGTTATTGCATAAAAATGGTTTCTCAAAAATGCGTATTAAGAAGATTCAGGATGATATTGTGGATCTTTGCGAGAGTGATGTTGGAGAAGATTAATTAGATTTAAACTACTATGAAATGAACCTTTCGAATAGAAGGTTTGTTTTACGACTAGTAATACCCAAGGAGAATTTATAGCGAGGTCTTCAAGAGAGAGTGGAATATTTTAATGACTGTAATGGCTGTAATGACTGTGCTCAGACCATTTGATCCTTTTAGCGTACTTGAAATTTAAAAAATGAACATACCTTCTGTCTTCTGTTGCGAATGCGTTTATATCTGGTTTCATAATTCTGAAATTTGATGGTTTCTACTATATAGACGCTAAATAATCTTTATAGGTTACGTATATCACATTTTATTAACTTTTATTTAACGAATATGATAATTATATTATAAAATAAATATAATATTGTTAAATAATAATAAAATTATCTACAGATAGTTACATCAGCTTCTAGTTATAGTTTTAAATTGAGAAAACCACTTCTGATAAAGTATTGGTATTTAATCTTTTACCTATTAAAATTTTATTGAGATTTAAACGTTATTCTAAGAGGTAAGTTGGGAATAGGATGGGTTATACAAAGTATAGCTTTTAGAAATCGCCAAACTTAAAGTTTGAACTTAAAACAATGATATGATTCTTATCGTAAAATTATTTGCCGCCGTTTTTGGATTTTTCGGTATTATTTTCGGGGCTTTTGGCGCTCATCGACTCAGGCGAGTTTTATCACCAGAAGTATTGAATAGCTTTGAAACTGGTGTAAAATACCAGATGATACACGCTGTTCTTTTGCTTTTTCTGGGATTTCAATTTAAATTTATTGATTTTACAGAAAGGATGATTGCTTCCAGTTTGATCATTGGCGTTATTTTATTTTCTTTTAGCATCTATGGCTTGTGTTATGCGAAAGCTAATAAATTGAATTTAAAATTTCTAGGACCCATAACACCTGTAGGTGGCTTATTGTTAGTGACCGGATGGGGGCTACTGATCTATTATATTATCGTTGGATAGATTTTTAATTTCTATCCATTTAGAGAGGTACATGGTGCTTTTCATCGTATGGTGAGAAAGCATTTTTCCAATAAAATTTAATGCCCTGTGAGCAGGCAGGTTATTTGACAGTTCTTCCAGTATAAGGCTTAGATGGCCTTCAAAATAATTTTTTTCAAAATCTTGTTTGATCAGATCATAGCCCCTTTTCCGGGCTTTTCTCCATAGCTGTTTATCCTTATAAAGTTGAATCGACTTTGAGACATATGCTGCAGGTTGATCTTCAACAAAACCATTCCATTTTTCGGTAATAGACATTCCTTCCGAACCTATCGAGGTTGTTACACTAGGAGTGCCATAGATCATGGCGTCAAGCAGTTTTCCTTTTTGACCAGCTCCAAACCGAAGAGGAGCCAAACATATTCTGGAATTCTCAAAGGCCTCCCTTTTGTTTTCAACCCATCCTTTGATCAAAAATCCAGTTTCCTTGTTGTTTAATTGTTTAATGGACTCTGGGGCATAGGCACCATAAATGTGTAATTCAGCCTCTGGCAATTCCTTTCTAATCAAGGGCCATATTCTTGTATGCAAATATAGAACTGCATCGAGGTTTGGTTTGTGCTTAAAGTTGCCGATGGTCATAAAATGCTCACGCTGATCATAATCGGGAAGGTGAGAAAAGTTTTTATCATCTTCAATTTCTATGAGAAAGGGTAAATAGAAAAGAAGTGATTCATGAATGCTAAACTGGTCTTTTAATAGCTTTATTTCAAATTTTGAAATGATTAGGGAAAGATCAGATCGAAAAATGCTTGCTATTTCCCGTTTAGCCGTGTCATTTTGAATGAATTTCATCCAATCATCACTACTTTGTTTTAGGGCCATTTCTCTTGATTTTCTAAGAAAATGAAGGTCTTCCGTGTCTAATATTCTAATAGCATCAGGGCAGGTTTGCTGTACCCTCCAGCCGTATTGCTCCTCTGTAAGAAAGCGATCGAAAACTACGATACCAGGATCGAGTCCGGAAAGAAGTATATCAAAACTTGAATGATTCAATTCAATAGTAACGCATTTGACAGATAAGGTATTTAAATCAAAAGACAACGCTCCTTTTCCTGCAGCGCAGGCAAAAGAAATTTCATAATTACGATACTGAAAGTACCGTATAAGTTGTAACATTCTTGTACCAGCGGCTGTGGCATTCGGTTCGGGCCAAACCAGGCCAATAACTAAAACTTTATTATTCATCTTGAAATTAGTTCAAGCAGGATTAAGAAAAATTAAAGATAGGTTAGCCTTGTGGTTTGGCAAATTTATTTGTAAAAATTTGACAAATCGTATCATCACTTGTCCTGAAAATTGATTGTACAAAGATTATTTAGATTAATAAATGTAACTACTCTAATAAGCGAAAAATACGTGCAGATGGTTATATTTTGAAGAAGACCTTATGAGGTTTAAAGATCATTTCTGCTTAAATCAGAGGGATTGTTTTATAAAAGCCTATTGAGGTATTGGTCCATGTAGGTTAGTCCTTTGAAATTAATATCTTTACAATACCGCTAAAATTAGAGATATGCCCATCAGCAATGAGATACTTTCATTTTTAAAAGAACTCAAGAAAAACAACAACAGAGATTGGTTTAATGAGCATAAACCAAGGTTCCAGGAAATTCAGCTGGACGCCAAAGCATTTTATGAGGAAATCAAACAAGGTCTGTTGCAGTTTGATGAAATAGAAACATTAAAAATTTTCAGAATATATCGGGATGTAAGATTCTCTAAAGACAAAACCCCCTATAAACCCCATTTCGCAGGCTCCTTTAGTCGTAGCGGAAAGAGATTAAGAGGTGGGTATTATTTAAGAATTAGACCGGGCGAATCATTTTTAGCAGGAGGTTTCTGGGCTCCTGATAAAGAGGATTTGTTTAGAATTAGAAAAGAATTTGAGATCAGCGATCAGGAAATAAGAGAAATATTGAAGGCTCCTGATTTTAAAAGAATTTTTGGAGGCGAATTAGAAGGCGAAGAATTAAAGACTGCCCCTAAAGGATTTCAAAAAGACCACCCTGCCATCGATCTAATGCGTAAAAAAGGGTTTATTGCGGTTAGAAATTTTTCTGATAAGGAAGTTTTATCACCTGATTTTTTAAAGGAAGTTCTGTTTTCCTTCCAAACCTTGCGTCCCTTTTTTGATTATATGAGTGAGGTACTTATAACCGACTTGAATGGTGTTTCTACCATTGATTAAACGGGTTCTTTTCCAGAAATAATCTGATAAACAAGTTCTGCCGTTAATGGCTTACCCAGAGCCAAATCACGTAATTTGTCAAATGGATATATAAAATCGCATCCATTTTTATAATTGCTACAGCCATAGGCGGTTTTTCCCTTAAGGAGCTTTCCATTTTTACATTTCGGACAATGCCTTTGTTGACTGATATTTTTGGTTTTATCTGCTTCATTTCCTTTCAGTATCAAATCATATTGATCGTCAAAACATAATTTTCCATTTGTTTTCTGACCCTTATTTATAAAGCCTTTTAAATGAACTGTTTCTGATTTTTTGAGTAGTCTGAGGTACTGGTTTTCGGATATTTTTTTGTCCATAAACCTGAAAGGAAGTAAAAAGGTACAGCCCATTTTAAACTGGCTGCATCCAAAGGCATTTGAGCCTTTGATCAAGGTTCCCTTTGAGCATTTTGGGCAGGCAAGTCCAATCAGGCTGGAGTCTGATTTTTTAGAACTAACTGTCTTTTTAACTGGAATCTCAAGGCTTGATGAAATAGATCGTGACCGGGTATCTGATCTTACCTCATAAACCAATTGATCAACCATGCTCTTCATCTGTTTGATAAATGCTCCGGCATTATATTCACCTCTTTCGATTTCCTTCAGTTTCCCTTCCCAACTACCTGTTAATTCGGCCGACTTAAGCAATTGATTCTGAATGGTATCGATCAGGTCTATACCGGTTGCAGTTGGTAGAATTTGTTTTTTATTTCTTATAATATACTTCCTCCTAAAAAGTGTTTCAATGATGTTAGCTCTTGTTGAAGGCCTTCCTATGCCGTTTTGCTTCATCAAGTCGCGCATTTCATCATCATCAAAATGTTTACCTGCAGTTTCCATAGACCTTAATAAACTGGCTTCTGTAAATTGATTGGGTGGTTTGGTTTCCTTTTCCAGAAAGGAAGGAGCATGTTCTCCTTTTTCACCTTTCAAGAATTCAGGAAGTATTGAATCTTTTGAATCGGAGCCTTGTTCGGCAAGTTGAAAAACGACTCTCCAACCCTGATTCAAAATTTGTTTGCCACTGGTTTTGAAAGAATAAGTATCCACTTCTCCAGATACATGCGTATGGGCTACTTCACAATCTGGATAAAAGGAGGCAATAAACCGTCGGGTGATTATGTCATAGACTCTTTGTTGCTCGGAAGAAAGATGCATTTCGGCACCTGTTGGTATAATGGCATGATGATCAGTAACTTTTTTATCATTAAAAACCTTAGATGATTTTTTGATCTTTTTGTTTAAGAGAGGTTCACAATGTGGTCTGTATTTAGTTAGTCGTTTTAATATTGTTGGAATCTTTGGATAAATATCGTTTGACAAAAATGTGGTATCAACCCTTGGATAAGTGATCATTTTCTGTTCATAGAGCTTTTGTGCAATATTTAGTGTCTGCTCTGCTGTAAACCCAAACTTTGTATTACAATACACCTGTAAGCCTGTGAGATCAAAAAGTTTTGGAGCATATTCCTTTCCCTTTTTTTTATGTATCGAAACTACTTGAAAAGGGTGATTTTTGACATTTTCGGCGACGGTTGTTCCTTCTTCCTTACTGAGAAATCTTCCTTCTTCGTATCTAAATAAGGTATCTCTATATGTTGTTTGTAACTCCCAAAAGGGCTGAGGTTTAAAGTTTAAAATGCTCTGAAAACGTTCAACTACCATGGCCAGAGTAGGGGTCTGTACCCTTCCAACCGAAAGCACTTGCCTGTCTTTGCCATATTTTAAGGTGTATAACCTGGTGGCGTTCATCCCAAGAAGCCAGTCACCTATGGCCCTGCAATATCCTGCATAGAACAATTGGTCATAATCTTCAGACGCTTTTAAGCTCTTAAACCCTTCTTTGATGGCTTCTTCAGTAAGTGATGAAATCCAAAGGCGCTTTGCTTTACCCTTATAACCGGCTTCCATCATCACCCAACGCTGAATCAATTCTCCTTCCTGACCAGCATCCCCACAGTTGATAACGACCTCCGCTTTATCAAACAAACCTTTGATGATCTTGAATTGCTTTTGTATTCCAGCATCTGCATTTACTTTAATGCTGAATTTCTCAGGAAGCATGGGAAGGGTGTTCAAATCCCATCTTTTCCAGTAAGGTTTATAATCATTGGGTTCGAACAGCGTACATAAATGACCAAATGTATACGTTACAGCATAGCCATTGCCTTCAAAGTATCCATCGCGTTTGGTATTGGCTTTCAATACTTTGGCAATTTCTCTTGCTACACTTGGTTTTTCGGCAATGCAAACTTTCATTTGAATTATTTAATAGGCCTGCAAATTATAAAAATACAAGGGATTATCGCTACTTTAAACGCATATTTAAAGGGGTAAAAAAAGCTTATTCAAAATGAATAAGCTATATCATATATAAATATTTCTGCCTCAACTTAATACTGCCTGTGCCTCCATTTTTTTTGAATACCACAGCAGAAAAGCTCCTACAGCAATTACCATTATAGGCATAATTATCGCTCCAGGTCCATAAACTTCAAGGGCTTTACTCATGAGTATGTTATAAGTCATTTGGGCCAATATACTTACAAACGAAATTATAAATACAAAGGTGGCAAGTTTTTTTCTAAGCAAAAGTAAGATACAGCCAAGCGCCCCTCCAAATACTGCTAGGGCAAAAGCGGCAGTAACCCAGGCCGGTATATTTTCATAAAGTGGTTGTTGTTCAGATGGAAGTGCTGCCAGGTCCTCAGCCGTCATATAGGCCATTTGTAAATACTTAAAGACACCCATCAGATTCCAAATGAGCGCTACAATACCTATGATCCAAAATGATGTTGTGGGTTTGTTTTGTGATTCAGTCATGATAATTTGATTTTGGTTTATATGTATACAAGGTAGATAAATATATTAAAATGAGAAGAATAGAATAAAAAAATGAATTAAGCACAAAAAAAAACCTACTCAATGTTTGAATAGGTTTTACTAAGGTGGGATGTCTTTGTTATAATCCATAATGTCTGTGTTCTGACCATTTGACTCTTTTTGTATACTTGTATTTACCAAAATACAAAAGCTCTCTGGCCTGTACGGTTGAAATAGTATAATTTGTTGTCATGGCATTTTGTTTATAGTGTTAAACTTTTTTTTTGATCAATGACCGAAATTTCTGTGTTCTGACCATTTGATTCTTTTGGTGTTTCTGAAATTAGAAAATATAATATATTTTCTTGATTCGGATTCTGTCGGAGTGCTTAAAAAAGTTTTCATAATAATTATTTTAATAGGTTATACTATATAGACGTTACATCTTATTAGTTTGTTACAGT
>CAZQRD010000027.1:0-32110 GCA_964595535.1 uncultured Flavobacteriaceae bacterium
CTTAACTATTGTTTCACACAGATGGCGTTGATAGGTTTCACGCAGATAGCGCAGATTGTATGGATATCAGCGTGATCAGCGTGCAATATGTAGCGCAGATTGTTAATATTTTATTGTTTACTATTACCTCTCGTTTCTCATTAAAAAGCAAAAGTTTTTAGTAATGACAGAAAATGAATTATCCTATAAAGTACGAGGAATATTATTCGATGTTTACAATGAGTTAGGACCAGGATTATTTGAATCAGTTTATGAAGAAATTATTGCATTTGAACTGAAAAAGAAAAAAATTGAATTTCAAAGACAAAAGAGTTTCCCTCTCATATGGGATCAAGAAAAACTGAATCATGGCTTTAGAGCAGATTTAGTTGTTGGAAGAAAACTAATTGTGGAACTCAAATCCATAGAAAATTTGGCTCCTATTCATACAATGCAATTATTAACCTATTTAAAAGTAAGTGGTTTGAAATTGGGTCTTTTAGTTAA
Organism: uncultured Flavobacteriaceae bacterium; assembly: GCA_964595535.1. Lineage (GTDB taxonomy): Bacteria > Bacteroidota > Bacteroidia > Flavobacteriales > Flavobacteriaceae > Lutimonas. The sequence continues at coordinate 487 of CAZQRD010000027.1, forward strand.
TTTCAATGATTCACCTCTTTACATAAAGCGACTTGTTAATAATTTATAAAAATCTGCGATATCTGCGTGAACCATGAAGTAGTTTCACGCAGATATCGCAGAATAAAAAAAATCAGCGTCATCAGCGTGAACCCCACCTACGTGAACCCCATCAGCGAAATCTGCGCGAAACCTATCAGCGCCATCTGCGTGAACCCCATCTGCCAAATCTGCGTGAACCATTTTACCGAAAATACCCAATATCGACCTTCACTGAAAACACATTCGAATACAAGGTTCCGCTGGCTGCACCAATATTAGCGAGTGCATAGTCAATCTGTATACCCTTATATCTGAAACCCACCCCAAAATTAGGCTCCATAGAGGTTGTTGTGCCTCCGTCAAAATCTGTGAAATTCTGAAAATTATTGACTCCTACGCGCAAATAGGCCATTCTTAAATAATCGAATTGCAAACCTACCCCCGGATCGATACTGAGAAAGGAGGTCGATAAGATATCATTAGTTTCCGAAAAGCGCATATTAAGGTCAATTTCGGTCAGGATATTAAAATCACGGAATACTTCAAACGATTTTGATACCCCAAATTGCACTTTAGGTTTTGTCAGTTCCAGGGTTTCAGGAGCGGCCTGATTTTCACCCGGGATGGCATTTTGAATTTTTTCATACTCCTCCTCGTCAATGCTCCAGGCGTTAAAAGTAGTGGTAATGTCGCGCACCATCAATCCGAATTTCCAATCAGATGCGGTTTGGTATTGCAAGGCTGCATCCAGACCAAAGCCCCATGACGAGGCAAAATCACCAATTTTTCGATGAACAATCTTTGAATTCACCCCTAGATCCAGTCCTTGCACTGGCAAACGCCTTGCATAGGCAACATTAAAGGCATAGTCTACCGCAGAAAAAAGACTGATATTATCATAATTTATATTTCCCTGACTATCTATCAATTCGGTCGTATTTAAGATGTTATCAACCCCAAATCTGATAAAGGCCACGGCGAAAGTACTTTCATCATTGATAGGTTTAGCAAAAGCAGCATAGTCATATTTGCCTATTCCCTGAAAATATTCCGCATGCATCAAAGCTCCTTGGATGTCTTCAACCTTGGTGAGCCCGGCAGGGTTCCAGTAGATGGAGTTAACATCACCGCTGGAAGCGATTACCGCCTTGCCCATTCCAAAAGCAGCCGCATCTACGCCCAGATTGAGAAACTCATTGGAGAAGCTTCTAAATGCCTGACCTTGGATGAGGTTGGAAACGAATAAAAGGAAAAATAGGACTTTCTTCAAATTTTAGAATATGATAGGCTGAACAATGATGCAATGATTCAATGATATAATGATGCAATGATACAATGATATAATGATATAATGAAAAAATGAATTAATGAAATAAGGAAAAAATGAATGAATAAAACGAGGAAAAAATGAAAGAATATTGTTTTCTTGAAATTTAGCTAATCTCCTTAAAAAAATCAATAATCCGTTTTTCTAACCAGAAGCCGCTTCCATTTTCAAAGCTTGAATTATAGCCTACGTGCCCTCCATATTTAGTCACTTCCAAATGAAAATGTTTGTTGGCTTTGGCTTCTTTTACCGGAATACACGAAGCGGATAAAAAAGGGTCATCAGTAGCGGTAACCAAAAGGCTTGGAATCTTGATACCTTCTAAAAATTGATTACAGCTATTCTGTTTCCAATAATCGTTGGCATCTTTAAATCCGTTGACAGGTGCAGTAAAATAATTATCAAAATCAAGAAAGTTCTTTGCGTTTAAAATGGCTTCCTTATTAAGCCCGTTAACCGGAAATTGTTCAAGTTTAATTCTTGTTTTCTTTTTTAAGGAAATCAAAAAACGCTGCATATAGACCATATTCCAGAATTCGGCAATGGCCTGCGAGGAACCCCTCAAGTCACAGGGAACTGAAACCCCCACAGCTCCCTGTAATTTTGGTGAATAGTCATTTCGGGTTTCTCCCATATATTTCAATAAAAGATTCCCTCCCAGACTGTAACCAACAATATGGTACGAGTCGTAGACCTGATTGTTTTCCAGATAAGACAGGATTTCGGCCAGGTCATCTGTTTTTCCACTGTGATACGAACTAAGTAAACGGTTGGTCTCACCACTACAGCCCCTCAGGTTCACTGCAGCTGCATCAAATCCGTATTCATTTGAAATTTGAGCAAGTGCGGTCACATATTTGGAATCTGAACTTCCTTCCAGACCATGAATGATGATCACTAATTTTTTTGATCCTACTTTTGAGAAGTCCAGATCCATAAAATCACCGTCACTGGTCTCCATTCTTTTCCTCTCGTAATTCACTTCTATTTTTTGAAAAAGCGTCCTGTAAATTGTATTCAAATGTTTGCTTTTAAAAGCAATTCCAGGAGAATAGGAGGAAGCATGAACCAGGGCCATCTTTTTTTTCTCAAATATATTTTTTAAATCTCAGTAAAAAAAATATTTGTATCAGTTGTAAAATTCAGCACCGGGATAAAAGGATTCCACCGAAAAATAGTAGCCCATCATAGCTGTATGAGAAGACTTTAAGAATTCACCTCTTTTCGGACCGGATAGTGCTTTTCCAAAAATATTCCAAACATTGTCTAGCTCGTCTTTCATGATTGCTTCAGTCTCATCAAATTCATAGGAAAAGGCAAGGTCCTTATTTGCACCATCCAGCTCAAATGACACAATAAATTCTGAATTACCTATAATTATATAGTCTTTACCGTCGAATTGATCCTTGATAACCTTTCCATTTTCAAAATTTTGAAAACGATATACTTTCGCTTTATCTCCCGAATATATGGTATATACCCTTTCTTTGGAAGCAATATTGTTCGTAAGAGGTGGTATTGGGAAGATAAACCTTTGATTATTTGTTTTGTAATCACCATATGGGTAAGCATTGTAATTCCTGCTAACTCCTGTATTGGTGCTTACAGTCCTCGAAAATGGATATAATTTTTTCCAAAGACCCCAGGTCATTTCAGGTAAAACCGTTGTTTCGGGAAAGGCACCTATCAATTCTCCATTGACGCATTGCAGTTCTAACTGAGACCAGTTGCTACTGGTTGCTCTGTCAAATGGAATAATATTGTTTTTGTACAGTAGTCCAGAAACACCAAAAGAAGTGTTCTGGCTATTAATTCTTGTATCCCAGCCTATACCAGTTCCAGTCAAAGGGCAATAGATAATGGCTAATTCAAGTTCGAAATCATCTATATTAATGATTTCATGCCAGTCTAGTATTTTATGCGGTACAGCAATCTGATCCTTACCATTTGAAATTCCAATAACAAGGTCATCGTCGTCTAAATAGCTAATGTTTTCAGTACTTATCGTTTCAGGATTGAGCAAAGCGGGAATCCCGTCCCTGCCAGGTCCGCCATCCAGAACCAAATTTTTATCAATAAGCCAGTTAGTCTGTTGAACTGGATCTGAACCTCCATTATTCTGTATATCATTTGAGTCTCCAGAACAAGAAACGGATGTAAATAGAATAAGACAAAGCACTATACTAAAGTATTTCATAATTGTTTATTTAAGTTCAATAATTCATTCTTTTTTTTGCTCAAGGTCAGGGCTAATCCGACCGTAAATCGAAATGTTGGTGACAGCTGAGTTCCTTCGACATAATTGTATAGAGGGATTTCCGCCTTGCTGATAAAAAGTAGTTTCTCACTTATGCGTACATCCAAACTTGGAATAATGCTAACCCATTTTCCACCCGTACTTTCTAATGAAGATTCGCCTATCTCATCCTTGCCTGCCTGACGGTACTTTAGGCTTAAGCCTGGATAAATTAGAGTTTTTAAAACCACAAATTGATCGGTATAATTGATAAACCCTTGAAATTCGTTACCGAATCTGTATGTTGTTGTATTGTTAAAGTAATTGTTATTTGTTCCTGTATACCTGTATATTCCAGTCAATGCAAAGGTCGCAGAGGGGCGAAAAGAAAAACTTTGTAAATAGGTCGACCAAATAATCAAATCCCAGGCGCCACTTCCGGGCTGTAAGTCGGCATTCAATAAAATTCCATCATCATTTGTCAAATCAGTCGCCCCAATAGGAATTTTGGGTCCGGCACCCACACGCAGGGTGCTCGTTGGTGAAAATAATTCGTTGATATTGTATTTAACGAGCAAGACACCATCACCAATCCCATATGTTTCATCGATATTCACATTGCCAAATTGGGAGATCTCTCTTTTTTGATTTACATAGGTTAGTAATAACTCGACTGAAAGGTCATTGGTTATGGTATAGCCCGTATTGAATAAAAGTGACTGTGTAACTCGTAATCTTGAATCATCATCCAAGCGATCACTTCCACTGTTGAGCGTATTTAGATTGTTATAGTCATAACTTAAACTGAATTGCCATGCGCCTTTATTTTCAATCGGTAAACCAATGCTATTGGATATTGGAATTCCACCCGAACAACAGGTTTGTGCATATGAACCAAAAGATGAAGAAATTAAAACCATCACAAGAAATAAAAATTTATACATGAAAAATTTTATTTCCTATTCGGTCGTCAATAAAAATACTTACTTACAAGAATTCTATGTTAAAACTACTCTTCTTTAGCTCTTTCGAGTAAATTGGATGGCAGCGACTTCTTGGTTTTTGCACCAAGCGACTTTAAGTTTTCGACCCTTGAGATGAGATTACCTTTGCCTTCTGTAAGTTTATTCATGGCCGATTTATATCCTTCTTGTGAGGCATTGAGCTGTTTGCCTACTTTGATCAGATCCTGTACCAAGCCTTCGAATTTATCATACAAAGCTCCTGCCTGTCTGGCAATTTCAATAACATTACGTTTTTGATCTTCCTGTTTCCAGATGGAAGCGACGGTTGTCAAGGTTGCCAGAAGGGTGGAAGTAGAAACCATCACCACATTTTTATCAAGGGCCTGCAGGTAAAGGTCCTGATCCTGTTGCAAGGCAATCATCAGGGCAGGTTCAATAGGAACAAACATGATTACATAATCAGGGCTGTTGATCCCGTACAGATCAGTATAATTTTTCGTTCCCAGTTCCTTGATATGTTTCTGTATACTAAGCACATGGTTTTTGAGCTCTGCCTTTTCTTCTAGATCACTTTCCGCATTAAAAAACCGTTCATAGCTAGTAAGTGAGACCTTTGAATCAATGATCAAATGTTTGTTATCAGGCAGGTTTATAATCAGGTCGGGTTTTTTTAAACGCTCTTCTTCATCTCTATACCCGTCTTGTGTTGAAAAATGGACATCTTTTTGTAAACCCGCTTTTTCAAGTATGGTTTCTAATTGTAATTCACCCCAGTCACCTTGTTTTTTGGAATCACCCTTTAAAGCCCTGGTAAGATTCACCGCATCTTTGCTCATTTGCTCATTGAGTTCTTTTAAACCAATAATTTGTTGGCGTAGGGCTGACTGCTTTTCAATACTCTCCTTATGGGTATCTTCTACTTTCTTTTCAAAGGATTTGATCTTTTCCTGAAGCGGATTCAGGATCTGCTCCATATTTTCCTTATTCTTTTCAGTGAACTTACTCGATTTGTCTTCGAGGATCTTACTGGCAAGAATCTCAAAATCTTTTGAAAACTTTTCCTGTAATTTGGCCACATCTTCCTGCTGACCTTTTAACTTTTCATCAGCGTGTTCCAGAGCAGCTTCCTTCTTCACAATATCCATATGCAATTGCTGTATCTCAGTTCTCGACTTTTCAAGCTGTTGCTGCATTTGTTCAATTCCGTTTTCCTTTTCCGTCTTTTCACTTGTCAGGGAGGTAATTCTTTCCTCCAAAGTAGAAACCGTTTTTTCAAATTTCAGTTTGCTAAAGACATAAGTAAGTACCACTGCAACTATGATGATTGCGACAACGATAAGGTAGAATACAAAATCTGACATAATTATTTAATTGAAATTAATGAGTTGATACCCATCTGATTGATATTTTACCAAGGCGGTTAAGGCTGATAGAGAGATCTCTACGTCTTCAGAAATATCTTTGGCCTCATAACCTTTGCTCTTCATTGATTGGCCACAGACATAGATTTTCACTCCTTTTTCGACCAAAGCATTGATCAATTTACTATTGGGGTGTTTTATTTTAAAGTCTTTTTTAAATGCCTTTTCGCTAAGGGCATTCTTAGTGGCAGCTCCATGAAGCACCACAACGATTTCCATTTGACCTTCTGCCAATCCGTTTTGCGCATGCATATTCATAAATCTGGCCACTGTGTTGATCAATGGATTCATTTGCCCGGCTTTTTTTTCATCTGTATAGACGTCAAAAATCACTTTGTAATTCTTGTCTGCATCTAGCAAAAGGTCAGCATCCTCTATCGTGAATACAGCTCCAAAATCTTCAAATACAGGACCTGTTTTGGTTTTAGATTTTTGACTGTAACCTATTGTAAGAGAAATGTTTGCAAGAATAAAAAAGAGAAAATATTTCATAGAAAGCCGTTTGTTGTAATTAATTACGATATTACGAAAAAAAATAACCCAAAACTGCTGGTATGCAAAGTATTTGTAAATTTATACTGTTCAATCTTATGGGCTGGAAAGTCCCTAATGATTTTCCATCCGATATTGATAAATATATAATTATAGCCGCTCCTCATACGTCAAATTGGGATTTTCCAATCGCTGTTTTGTCTAAGTTTGCTAAAGGTAAGGACATTAATTTTATTGGAAAGCATACCTTGTTCAAGCCTCCTTTTGGTTTTATTTTCAGAGCAATGGGCGGAACCCCGGTCAATAGATCGGCAAGCAAAAATATGGTGCAGTCTATCATCGATATTTTTAATGAAAAAGACAAATTCATTTTTGCTATATCTCCTGAGGGGACAAGAAAAAAAGTCTCCAAATGGAAAACAGGATTTTACCACGTAGCGATAGGGGCAAACGTACCCGTTGTAATGGCAACATTAGATTTTGAGCATAAGAAAGTCCTAGTACATAAGCCTTATTATGTCACTGGAGATCAAAAGGTTGATTTTAAATATTTCCATGATTACTTTAAGGATGTAAAAGGAAGGAATCCGGAGCAGTTCGATCCGAATTTTCATCTCAACTTTTAATAATGATGCAATGATCTAATGATTCAATGATCTAATGATTCAAGTAAAGAATCCTGAATATTATAGCTAGTAATTATAGTATTTTACTGAATACCTTCTGGCTCACCCCCTCAAAACTCACCCCCTCGGAAGTGAAGCCCTCACGTCCGAAGCCCTCACGTCCGAAGCCCTCACGTCCGAAGCCCTCGGGATCAGGATTAACTCATTTTTTTTTGCATGAATTTCGCAATATTAATGGCGATGATCACACTTAAAAACAACTGCCCCGATATGACCAGCATGAGAGCCAGAGCCTGAGATCTTTCGGTAATAGGTATGATATCACCATAACCCAGGGTGGTCATGGTTACGAAACTATAGTAAATATAATTGTACAAATCCAAAACCATTCCAGTAGAATGATAATAAGATTCAGGGAACATATATTCAAGCCCTGCTGCCAAAAACCCTCCTATAAGCCCTATGATCAAATATCCCGTAATAGAAACCAGGATCAGGTTTTTCGTATCTCCCTTTAAAGACATAGCTTCTTTTAATACCAAGATAAAGGCATGTAAAACCAAGTAGGAAATGCCTATTTGTGCCAAATAGTTGAGGATATTACTTTCTAAAAAAGTATCGGCTATGATAAGGATAAAAGTAACATAGCCAACATACCTTGAAGTTTTGATTTTACGAATAATCAAATAACAGGCAATAACAATGATTAAAAAATCAAATTTTATAAAATAATCTATAAAACCAGGAAATTCACTCAAGAATGGAGGAAGGAAAACCAATATCAAAATAGATACCATCAAGACATGGATACGATGGGTATCCACAAATTTCAAAAATTTGTATTTAGAATTTTCAATCATAATTTAATTTCATACTTTTTTTTAACCCTTATAAAACGGCAACTTGACAACAACAGCCGGAAGCGCTTTATTTCTCACTTGGACATATATTTGGGTCCCAAATTTTGTATGCCCTGTATTGATGTATCCCATACCAATGCCCTTTTTTAAACTAGGACTCATGGTACCCGAGGTTACGACTCCGATCTTGTTTCCCGCTTCATCCACAATATCATAGCCCTGCCTGGGAATTCCCTTGGATTGCAATTCAAAGGCTCTTAATCTTTTACTAACACCTTCTTCCTTTTGTTTTAGGAGAGCTTTAGAGTTCACAAAATCTTTTGTAAATTTTGTGATCCAACCAAGCCCGGCTTCAATAGGAGAGCTAGTATCGTCAATGTCATTTCCATAAAGACAATAGCCCATTTCGAGTCTTAGCGTGTCTCTTGCTGCCAATCCTATGGGTTTGATACCATAGTCTGCGCCTGCTTCAAAAACCTTAAGCCAAATCTGTTCCGCTTCGCTGTTTTTACAATAGATTTCAAAACCACCACTCCCGGTATATCCAGTTGCAGAGATGATTACATGGTCTATCCCAGCAAAATCAGCCACTTTGAATTTGTAAAAAGCGATTTCAGCCAGGTCTATGGAAGTAAGAGATTGCATGGCATCAATTGCCTTTGGGCCTTGAATCGCTAATAGCGAATACCCATCTGAAATATTCCTCATAGCAGCGCTACTGTTATTTTGAGAGCTGATCCAATTCCAGTCTTTCTCAATATTTGAAGCATTCACAACGAGCAAGTAACTCTGTTCTTTCATCCGGTAAACAATCAAATCGTCAACGATACCCCCCGTATCATTAGGCATACAGCTATACTGTGCATCTCCTAATTCAAGTTTTGAAGCATCATTAGAGCTGATTCTTTGTATAAGCTCCAAAGCGTTTTCTCCCTCTATCAAAAATTCTCCCATATGAGAAACGTCAAATACGCCAACTCCATTTCTAACAGTTTCGTGTTCCGCATTGATCCCTTCGTATTGAACAGGCATTAGGTAACCGGCAAAGGGTACCATCTTTGCTCCAAGTGACTCATGAATATGTGTTAAGGCAGTATTTTTCATATGTATAAAAATTTATGCTAATTTATAAAATCTGCATGGAAGGATAATTATATTTAGCTCGAATTAGTGTCTAATTCCTCGGATAAATTTTTTATATCTTTCGGATTCAAATTATACCCCCATGAAAACCAAATCGATTTTAAGCTTTTTACTGCTGATTTTTGCAAATAATCTACTTGCACAATCAGATATCCCAACCGATTATTTGTCATCTGATTTCCATAAATCAAGACGGGAAGCCCTCAGAAGTTCAATGCCTGAGAACAGCGTTGCTGTTTTTTTCTCCAATGCGATCAGGAACAGAGCGAATGATGTTGATTTTGTATACCATCAGGATCCTAATTTTTATTATTTAACAGGTATGAAGGAGCCACATTCTGTTCTGGTTGTATTTTCAGAAAATCAGGTGCAAGAAGATAAAACATTTAATGAAACCCTTTATGTTTATGAGAGAGGAGAGCGTTATAAAATATATATGGGTGAAGGAATCGGGATAAAAGAAGCTAAGGAGCAGCTTGGTTTTGCAAACGTGCACGGGGGTCAAACTTTTGTCGATGAACCCATCGATTTTTCGAAATTTGACAAGATCATGTTTAAGCAATTCGAAGATGATGTTAGAAAAAAAGGGCGTGAACAGCCTAACTTATATGCGCTAATTGAGCAGTTTAAATCAAGTATTAATAGTATTCCTATGCCTGAGGATAAAGAAATTGATGCCGAGTCGAATGCCACTGAGTCAATTGTCGATACTAAATCACTCCGCACTTTAATGGCAGGGCTCCGTGAGATTAAATCTAAAGAAGAATTAAAGCTGATCAAAAAGGCGGTTGAGATTTCTTGCGTAGGTCAAATAGAAGTGATGAAGGCCATGCATCCGGGTATGTCTGAAACAGAAACCCAGGGGATCCATGAAATGGTGTTTAAGAAATACGGTTCTGAATATGAAGGGTACCCTTCCATAGTTGGTGCAGGGAAAAACGCATGTGTTCTGCATTATATTGACAATAATAAGTTGAACGTGGGAACTGACCTTATTTTGATGGATCTTGGGGCTGAATATCGTGGTTATACAGCAGATGTCACAAGAACTATCCCGGCAAACGGTAAATTCAGTACCGAGCAAAAGATTATTTACGATCTTGTTTATGATGCTCAAGAAGCTGGTATAGCTGCCATGGTGATAGGGAGTGACGCAAAAAAAGTGGATAAGACGGCAAGAGATGTGGTGTATAAAGGATTATTAGAATTGGGGATAACTGATTCTTTGCATCACGGTCGTACGTATTTTCCACATGGAACTTCTCATCATATAGGCTTGGATGTTCATGATTTAAATAACAGAGGATCTTTTAAAGAGAATATGATTCTTACGGTTGAACCCGGAATTTATATTCGTGAAGGAAGTAATTGTGATAAGAAATGGTGGGGTATTGGCGTTCGAATTGAAGATGATGTGTTGGTGACAAAAAATGGACCTGTTAATTATTCGGCACTGGCACCCAGAAAATCTGAAGACATTGAAAAAATGATGGCTGAGGAAAGCATATTTGACAAGTTTCAGTTACCCGATCTTGATTCGGAAGAATAATGCAAATTTATTTTTCTGAGAAGTTGATATAGAAGTTAGGGTCAATATTGATTTCTGAAGCCTTAGACGGTAAATTGAATTGCTGCCATTCTTTAGAGGGTGTAAGCCAAACTTCCTTTTTATCGACATAAAATCGAACAGGAATCTTAAAGTCTTTGACAATGTTTTTGTAACGATATCTAAAGGCACCTTTCTTCTTTTCGCATTGAATTAATGGAATTTCGGTTGTTCTTAAATACTGATCGAAGAACCCGCTAAGATCCAATGAAGTCTTCTCTTGTATATAATTTTCCAATTGCTTACTGCTTAGAGTTTTATGATAAAAATACTTGTTGATTCCTCTGAGTAGAGTTCTAAATTTATCGTCGTCATTAATGACTTGTCTGAGGGTATGGATCATGGCTGCCCCCTTGCTATACATGTCACCCGATCCGCGTTGATTTACCCCATAGATACCTGTTACCGGACTTGTGTTTGAGATTCTTTCTCTGAATCCAATTAAATATTTGTTTCCCGATTCGGTACCAAAATGGTAGTCTAAATACAAGACCTCACTATAGGTCGTAAAGCCCTCGTGAATCCACATATCAGCCACATCAGAATTCGTTAAGCTGTTCGCAAACCATTCGTGACCTGATTCATGAATAATGATGAAATCAAACTTCAAACCTTCACCCGTATTACTCAAATCACCACCCAGATAACCATTTTCATATCTGTTGCCATAAGTGACTGAACTTTGATGTTCCATGCCCAGATAAGGTGCCTCAACCAATTTATAGCCGTCCTCATAAAATGGATAGGGGCCAAACCAGTATTCAAAGGCTTCAAGCATTTTGGGGACTTGTTTAAATTGCTCCTTTGCTTTTTCCAGATTGTAGCTCAGAACATAGTAATCAAGATCCAGAGGGCCATTCTCTCCTGGGTATATTTCATTAAAATGAACATAGTCTCCAATGTTCATATTGATACAGTAGCCATTAATAGGATTGGTCACTTTCCATGTATAGCTGTCGGTTCCGTCTAAATTCGATTTTTGACCGATCAGTCTGCCATTTGACACACTCACTAAAGGAGAAGTGGCTGTGACCTGAATTTGCATGCCATTGTCAGGCTCGTCATAAGGAATGTCTTTTGATGGAAACCAGATACTTGACCCGGTTTTCTGATTTGCATTCGCAACAAATGGCTTCTGATTTTTATCTTTTTTCCATACAAAACCACCGTCCCAAGGAGGATTTTCCGATTCTGGAGGAGTTCCTTCAAAGTCTATACTTATTTCGTGAATACTTCCAGGTTTCTGAGGCTTGGTCAATTTTACAAAATAGGCAGAATACTCTTTTCTGTAAATCAGAAATTCACCTTCTTGTTGTATGCTTTTAATCTTCATGGGCGCCTGTAGATCAATATGGAGTTCTTTATAACTGTCTATTACACGGTATCTGATTGTGTTTTTTCCAGAAATTGACTTATGATCGATATCAACTGCTACCTCTAGGTCATAGTGTAAAAGATCCCACCAGGCTCTTTCTTTGGTAATACTTCCTCTTAGGCTGTCTTTACGTCCAAAGTCCTGCGCCATGAGAGAAAGAGGTAAGAGGCAAATTACAAGAAACCAGATAGACTTCATTTTTCAAAGAATTTAAGAGATGTATAAATATAATAAATAAATTAGGCTTCAGGTATGAAGCAAAACGCCTTTTTCCCGATACGTTATTCGATCAGTAAATACTCTGCAAGCTGCTTATAATTTGAAATAAAACTTGCTTCTTTGGTTCTATGCATGATATTTTTGATCTGCTCTGGAAACTCAATACGCTGCCCAATGACAGGTTCAACTACTTCAAGAAATTTTACCGGATGTGCTGTCTCAAGAAAAATCCCTTGAATATCTTTATGATTTTTCATGTATTGCTGCAGACCCAGATACCCAACAGCTCCGTGAGGATCCATTACATAGCCAGATTCCTGAAATACTTTTGACATCGCTTCTTTTGTAAGGTCATCAGAAAAGGAAAAAGAGGAAACATTTTTTTTGATCACTTCAAAATCATCCTTATAGATTTCTCTGATACGAATAAAATTACTTGGATCTCCTACATCCATGGCATTGGAAATCGTAGCAACTGACTTCATAGGTTCGTATGAACCATTTTCCATATAATTGGGAACCACTTTGTTAGCATTCGTTGAAGCGATAAAATGACTTACAGGTAGCCCTAACTGCTGTGCCATAATACCTGCACAGATATTTCCGAAATTCCCACTAGGAGTCGAAAAGACTAGTTTTTTTGAGCGATCCTTTAGTTGCTTATAGGCAAATGCAAAATAGAACATTTGCGGCAGCCATCTGGCTACATTGATAGAATTGGCTGAGGTGAGTTGAATTCTATCAGTTATATTCTTATCCAGAAACGCTTTTTTTACCATGGCCTGACAATCGTCGAAGGTGCCCTCTACTTCAAGAGCTCTAATATTCTGTCCCATGGTAGTAAGTTGTTTTTCCTGCACCTTACTTACTTTACCACTGGGGTAAAGAATCACCACATTTACACCTTTTACGCCCAGAAACCCACTGGCCACAGCTCCCCCCGTATCGCCCGAGGTTGCAACAAGAACCGTTACCTCATTGTTTTGTTCTTTATTGAAATACGATAAGCAACGCGCCATAAATCTTCCTCCAACATCCTTAAAAGCCATAGTAGGGCCATGAAAAAGTTCCAGACTAGATATATTTTTTTCGATGGGTACTAAAGGAAAATCAAAACAAAGGGTGTCATGGATGATTCGTTTCAGTTCAACATCGGGTATATCTTCACCAACAAATTGACTGATCATTTTAAAGGCAAGTTCTTCATGGGTATAAGAATCTATGCAATTAAAAACCTCCTTATCAATTGGATGGATACTGGATGGAAAATACAAACCTTTATCAGGTGCAATACCTTTAATTACCGCTTCCTTAAAACTAACCTTAGGTGATTGATGGTTTAAACTGTAGAATTGCATTAGTGTTGCTTTAAAATTTTAACCCCTATTTCATTGATTGTAGACGTATACAGATGGTATGGGATTTTTGTTTTTTTATAAATATCATTTATCGCATTATTCACATTTTCAGCAATTTGAATATCTTTACTGAATGTAAAAATAGAAGGTCCTGATCCTGATATTCCACCGCCAAGGGCTCCGGCATTAACGGAAGCTTTTATTACCTCGTTAAACTTTGGAATCAATTTAGACCTATGGGGTTCTACAATATAATCCTTTAAAGAATCTGCAAATAATTCATGGTCATTCTCATGCAGGGCATGTACAAATGCACCTACGTTGGCCCATTGTTTTACCGCATTTTTTAAACTCACGCTTTGAGGTAAAATATCTCTTGAAAGAGAAGTCTTAATCTCAATTTGAGGATGAATGATAGTGGCATAAAGTCCTTTGATAGAAGGTAGTTCAACTACCTTAATAGGATCCGTTGACTTTACCAGCGTAAAGCCTCCAAGCAGGGCAGGAGCTACATTGTCTGCGATAGGTGATCCACAGGCAACACGTTCGCCTTCAGCGGCAAAGGGAATCAACTCATGTTTTGAGAAAGGCTTTCCCATGAGTTCATTGGCGGCAAAAACGGCACCAGCTGCACTTGCCGCGCTACTGCCAATTCCGCTCCCGGGCTTGATCTTTTTATGAATTTCAATTTCAAAGCCAAAGTCAGGTTGAATCTCACAGGCCTTTAGCATGGCTATTATAGCCACTCCAGCTACGTTTTTCTCTGGTTCCAGAGGGAGGTCTTCCCCAATAATCTTGCTAATTCGCACGCCTTTTTCGGCTGTTTTCCGCAAAATCATTGTATCTCCAATTGAATCAAGGCAGCATCCCATAACGTCAAAACCGCATGAAATATTTGCTATGGTTGCCGGGGCAAATATTTCTATTTCTTTTAATTCCATGGCAAAAATTATTTATTACCTGTTCTTATAATATCTCCAAAAATACCCGAAGCTGTTACTTCCGCTCCTGCACCCGCTCCTTTGATGATCAAAGGCTGGTCTTTGTAACGATTTGTGTAAAAAAGCACAATATTATCTTTCCCGTCTAAATTATAGAAAGGATGTTCCTTGGGGATATGTTGCAATCCAACTTTTGCTACGCCATCCTTAAAGGAAGCGACATACTTCAATCGACAGTTGAGCTCCTCAGCTTTTTTTCTGAGTCCTTCAAAATGTTCAGCTTCCGTTTTTAATGTTTCCATAAAATCAGCGACCGACCCGGCTTCGAGCGAAGCTTTCGGAAGGAAGGAGTCATTTGTTATATCTTTTAATTCACATTGAATTCCACTTTCGCGCATCAGGATCAGAATCTTTCGCATCACATCAACGCCACTCAGATCAATTCTCGGATCTGGTTCGGTGTAACCTTCAACACCTGCCTGCTTTACAATGTCATAAAAAGAGTGTTCTACATCGAAATGATTGAATACAAAATTCAAACTACCTGAGAGTACTGCCTGTATTTCAGTGATCCGGTCGCCTGAGGCGATCAGGTTATTCAGGGTGTCTATCACAGGAAGTCCTGCACCTACATTGGTCTCAAACAGGAAAGGCGCCTTATATTTTCTCGATAAATATTTTAATTGTTTGTAGATGTCATAACTTGACGAACAGGCTATTTTATTGCAAGCCACTACCGCAATACTGTTTGACAGGCATTCAGCATAGAAACCGGGAACCGAATTGTTAGCTGTATTATCAACAAATACACTGTTTCGTAAATTCAGAGCTTTCATTTCTTTTATAAAGGCTTTCATGTCAGAAAGAACCCCCTGACTCTGCAATTGCCCTTGCCATTCATTAAGGTCTATTCCCTCTGGTTTAAACAGCATCTTTCTGGAATTGGCCACCGCGACAACCCTTAATTGCAAATGCTGCTGTTCCATCAAAAAACTAAACTGTGATCGAATTTGATCTAATAATTTACTTCCAACATTTCCAATTCCAACCACAAACAAATTGATTTGTTTGATCTGATCCTCAAAGAAAACTGCATGCAATGTATTAAGCGCTTTCTTTACATCTTTTTTACCTATTACGGCTGAGATATTCTTTTCCGTTGAACCTTGAGCAATGGCTCTTATATTTACATTATTGGTTCCTAATTCTGAAAACATTTTACCACTGATCCCTTGGTGAGATTTCATATTGTCTCCAACAAGTGCTATAATGGCAAGATCCTCTTCAATAATAAGAGGATTTACTTTGTGTTGTAGAATCTCGAATTCAAATTCAGCATCCACAGATTTTTTGGCAAGCTCACTCTCGCTGACATCAATGGCAATACAAATAGAATGCTCACTTGAGGCCTGGGTAATAAATTTAACGTTGATATGATTTTCAGCCAAGGCACCAAAAAGTCGTTTGGAGATTCCTGGAACACCTACCATTCCGTTTCCTTCAAGGGTCAATAATGCAATATCTTCGATATGACTGATTCCCTTTATTGTCGATCCTGAAATCAAAGATTTTTTGGTAATAAGAGTACCCTTATCCTGAGGAGAAAGGGTGTTTTTAATCAATATCGGGATTCTTTTGTCTAAAACAGGCTGTATGGTTGGGGGATAAAGAACCTTAGCTCCAAAATGTGAAAGCTCCATGGCTTCCTGATAAGAGATTTCCTCAATAGGGTAGGCCTGTCTTACCAATTTCGGGTTTGCTGTAAACATACCGCTAACATCAGTCCATATTTCTAAAGCATTAACTGACAATGCATTGGCTATAATGGCTGCAGTAAAATCTGAACCACCCCGCCCAAGTGTTGTAGTTTCTCCATTTTCATTGGAAGCAATAAAGCCAGGTAGTAGAAAAACATCGCTATCCTTATCGCCTAAATGTTCATTTATAAGGCTATAAGTTTCTGTAAAACGGACCTGAGCATTCAAATAATCATCATTTGTTTTAATAAGCTCTCTGCTATCCACAAGTTTTACTTTTGTATTTTCCTGCAGCATGGCATGATAAATAATAAAGGAGGAAAGTATTTCACCCAATCCGACAATTCTGGCTGATGTTTTGTCTGAAAGGTCGTTTAATAAGGCCACTCCATTAAGTACTTCTTTAAGCTTGTTTAACCTTTTAGCCACTTCAGCTTTGCAAACTATTTGGTTGTCATGATGCAATAGCTCCTCTATCGCACTGAAATGACGTAGCTCGATCTGATCTACAACCTCTTGGTACCCTTCATCATTATTCAATGCCAGTTCAGAAGCTTTGATCAATAAATTGGTAATTCCTCCAAGGGCCGAAACCACGACAACCGTTTTTTGATTTTTTTGCTGAACAATATGAATTACTTTTTTTATGTTTTCGGCAGAACCAACTGAAGTTCCACCAAATTTTGATACTATCATTGTATTGATTTTATAAGCTATAAATGTATTTTTTTAATAGTAAAGAATATTTTTATTTACTTCTTGTAAATTAGTCCTTTAATGACGTAGAAATATATGAAATACAACCCCTAAAGGGTGAAAATAGTGAACGTAGCGGTCGATGTGCAACTGCGAAAGGAAGTGTATATGTCAACTATTTTTTGCATGTGGGCAAATATATAGTACTTTTTTTAATTGTTGAAGAATAAAATATTTTTTTTGAGAAAATGCTATTTTTAAAATCAAAACTTACGCATTTGATATGATTTATATCAATCTCTTGTCAATTCTAAGGTTAAATGATTGAGTTGTTTAAAGAATTTGGTTTTATTGGCACAGGGATATGCTACTTGGGTTTTGTTTTAACCAACAAAGATGGTATAGACAACTTTGCCCTTTACGTGGCTAGTAGTGTTCTCTATGTAATCATTGATTTTTCGATGATTTGTAAAAAAAATGGGTGGCTCCTGAGCCACCCATTTTTTTAATTGGATTCCTTTGTTTTGTCAATTTTGATTGTGAGTTCGTTACTCTCTTTATCAAGGTCCATAAAAATCGTATCATTTTCATTTAGATTGGCATTAACAATCTCTTCTGCAAGGGCATCCTCAATGTATTTTTGGATGGCTCTCTTAAGCGGACGTGCGCCGTATTTTCTGTCGAATCCTTTGTCAACAATATAGTCTTTTGCTGCATCACTTAGTTTGAGTTGATATCCCAGGCCTGAAATACGAGATAATAATTTTTCCAATTCAATATCAATGATCAAATGGATATCTTCTCTTTCCAGTGCATTAAAAATGATCACGTCATCGATTCTGTTAAGAAATTCAGGAGCAAAACTCTTTTTTAGGGCATTTTCAATAACGCTTTTCGCATTGGCGTCAGCCTGATCTTTTTTAGAGCTCGTACCGAATCCAACTCCCTGGCCAAAATCTTTTAGCTGTCTTGACCCAATATTTGAGGTCATGATGATAATGGTATGACGGAAGTCAATCTTTCTACCTAAACTATCAGTAATATAACCATCGTCAAGAATCTGCAGTAACATATTGAACACATCCGGATGAGCTTTTTCAATTTCGTCCAGCAGTACAACGGCATAAGGCTTGCGTCTTATTTTTTCTGTAAGTTGTCCTCCTTCTTCATAGCCTACGTAGCCTGGAGGAGCTCCTATCAATCTGGAAATGGCAAACTTTTCCATGTATTCACTCATGTCTATCCGCACAAGGGCATCCTGTGAATCGAACAATTGTGTCGCCAGGATCTTGGCGAGCTGAGTTTTACCAACTCCTGTTTGACCAAGAAAGATAAAAGAACCAATAGGTTTGTTAGGATCTTTCAAGCCTACACGATTTCTTTGAATCGCTTTTACTACTTTGCTCACGGCTTCATCCTGACCTATTATTTTTCCTTTTATGAGCTCCGGAAGGTCTCTGAGTCGCTTGCTCTCAGCCTCTGCGATCCTGTTTACAGGAATACCAGACATCATACTTACGACTTCTGCAACATTGTCTTCTGTGACCGTTTCTTTGTTAAGTTTTGATTGCTCTTCCCAGTCAGTCTGGGCGATTTCAAGCTCTTTTTCGATGCGTTTCTCATCGTCACGTAACTTGGCGGCTTCTTCGTATTTCTGACTCTTTACAACATCATTTTTATTTTCTCGTATCTCTTCAAGTTTTTTCTCGAGCTCCAATACAGTTTCGGGAACCACAATATTTGTGATATGGATCCTGGATCCGGATTCATCCATGGCATCAATAGCCTTGTCTGGCAGATATCTGTCTGTCATATATCTGTTTGTAAGCGTTACACAGGCCTTGATTGCTTCGGGGGTGAATTCCACATTGTGATGGTCCTCATATTTGCCTTTGATATTTTCTAATATCTGGATGGTTTCCTCAACACTGGTAGGTTCTACAATTACCTTTTGGAATCGACGTTCCAGAGCTCCGTCCTTCTCGATATTTTGTCTGAATTCATCAAGAGTGGTAGCGCCAATACATTGTATTTCGCCTCTCGCGAGAGCAGGCTTGAACATGTTGGAGGCATCCAAAGATCCTGTGGCTCCACCAGCTCCAACAATGGTATGAATCTCATCAATGAACAGGATGATATCATCATTTTTTTCCAATTCATTCATCAAAGCTTTCATTCGCTCCTCGAATTGACCTCTGTATTTTGTTCCGGCTACAAGACTTGCAAGATCCAGAGACACAATTCGTTTATTGAATAAAATTCTCGATACCTTTTTCTGAATTATTCTCAGTGCTAATCCTTCTGCTATTGCTGATTTACCTACACCGGGTTCTCCAATTAAAATAGGGTTGTTCTTTTTTCTACGACTCAGAATCTGAGAAATACGCTCTATTTCAAGTTTTCTGCCCACTACAGGATCGAGTTTGCCATTTTCGGCCATAAGGGTCAGGTCCCTTCCAAAATTGTCTAAAACAGGTGTTTTAGACTTTTTCACGACCTTTCCTTTTGATCCTTGATAAGGATTTTTCTGAGGCTCGCTAAAATCTTCAGGAGGAGTTTCTGCCACCGGACTTTCAGTAATATCATCTTCCTTAGAGCTGGCAAATAATTCCTGAAATACTTCTTTTACATCTTCATAGAAAACGTCAAAATTATGCAGGACCTTAGTCGTTGGGTCATTTTCATTTCTTAAAATACAAAGTAATAAATGCGCGGTACTGATGGCATCGCTTTTGTATAATTTGGCTTCCAGAAACGTCGTTTTTAAAGCCTTTTCAGCTTGTTTGGTAAGGTGAAGACTTTTTTTATCATTGACATCAGCAACCATAGAACCACTTTCGTGCAACAGTTCTATTTTCTTCCGTAAAGCGGAAAAATTAAGTTCGAAGGTGTTTAATATGTCATAGGCTTCGCCTTTTCCTTTGCGTAAAATACCAAGCATCAAGTGTTCAGTACCTATAAAATCATGTCCCAATCTCAAAGCTTCTTCTTTACTATAGGCAATTACATCCTTTACTTTTGGTGAAAAATTATCGTCCATATGCTTGTTGTTTATGATGTAAATTTAGTAGAATTTTTAACTTATTCATTACAAAAGTTATTAGCAACTTTAAACTTCATACTAAGTTACTAAAATTCAGCCAAATAATTGAGCCCTATTGTTAATAACTAATCTTAATAAAAATGGGCCTCGGGCTCCCTAAAAATAAGAATAATTGTATATTGCTCCAGCTAAAAAAATACGATTAAAAACGGATAGAAAAAATGGCGGAACACGACAAAATAATTCCAATTAATATTGAGGAGGAAATGAAATCTGCATACATTGATTATTCAATGTCGGTAATTGTTTCAAGAGCCTTGCCTGATGTTAGGGACGGCCTAAAACCAGTTCACAGAAGGGTTTTATTTGGGATGCATGAGTTGGGAATTAAGGCAACAGGAGCTCACAAGAAATCAGCAAGAGTAGTAGGAGAGGTTTTGGGTAAATACCACCCTCATGGAGATACATCGGTTTACGATGCGATGGTAAGAATGGCACAAGACTGGAGTATGCGTTATGAACTGGTAGACGGGCAGGGGAATTTCGGTTCTCCGGATGGAGACAGTCCTGCGGCCATGCGTTATACAGAGGTCAGAATGAGAAAGATCTCTGAAGACATGCTTGCCGATATAGATAAGGATACTGTAGACCACAGGTTAAACTTCGATGATACCTTACAAGAGCCAACAGTACTACCAACAAGAATACCGTGCTTACTGGTTAATGGTGCTTCGGGTATTGCGGTGGGTATGGCAACCAATATGGCGCCGCACAACTTAAGTGAAGTTGTGGATGGAACAGTAGCTTATATTGAAAATAACGACATCGAGATCGAGGAATTGATCGAGCACATAAAAGCACCGGATTTTCCTACAGGTGGAACTATTTATGGTTACGAAGGAGTGAAGCAGGCCTTTTTAACAGGTAGAGGGCGTGTTATGATGCGTGCTAAGGCGAACTTTGAAGAGGTAAATGGCAGAGAATGCATCGTGGTTACTGAATTGCCTTATCAGGTAAATGGTTCTGATCTTTTAAAGAAAACCGTTGATCTGATCAATGATCATAAAATTGATGGAATTGCTTCCATTAGAGACGAAACGAGCAGAAAGGGCAGAAGAATAGTCTATGTATTGAAAAGGGATGCGATTCCAAATATCATTCTGAACAAGTTGTATAAATATACTGCACTTCAAACTTCTTTTAGTGTAAATAATATTGCCCTGGTTAATGGCAAGCCGGAGGTTTTGAACCTCAAGGACCTGATTGTTCACTTTGTGAATCACAGGCATCAAGTGGTCGTTAGGCGGACTGAATTTGAATTGAAAAAAGCGGAGGCCAGAGCTCATATACTCGAAGGACTGATCATCGCCAGTGACAATATTGACGAAGTGATCAAATTGATCCGTGCGTCAAGCAATGCAGATGAGGCCAGAGAGAAATTGATAAAACGATTTGAATTGACTGAAATTCAGGCAAGAGCTATCGTTGAAATGAGGTTAAGACAATTGACCGGTCTGGAACAGGATAAATTGAGAGCCGAGTATGAAGACATCATGAAATTGATCGAAGACCTGAAAGATATATTGTCAAGTGAACCTAGGAGAATGGAAATCATCAAGGAAGAATTATCGGTGATCAAGGAGAAATATGGAGATGAAAGAAGGTCAGTTATAGAATATGCCGGAGGTGAATTAAACATCGAAGACATGATTCCTAATTCGCAGGTTGTTGTTACAATCTCTCACGCGGGCTATATCAAACGAACAGATCTTTCGGAATACAAAACACAAAACAGAGGCGGTCGGGGCCAAAAAGGGGTTGCAACAAGAAACGAAGACTTTCTTGAGCATCTTTTTGTAGCGACCAATCACCAGTACATGCTGTTCTTTACACGTAATGGTAAAGTTTTTTGGATGCGTGTATATGAAATCCCGGAAGGTAACAAAACTTCAAAAGGTAGGGCCATTCAAAATCTTGTTAATATTGAAAACGATGATAAGGTAAAAGCTTTTGTCGTGACACAAGATCTGAAAGATGAGGAATATGTGAACAGTAATTATGTGGTCATGGTGACGAAGAAAGGTCAAACTAAGAAAACGTCACTTGAGCAGTATTCCCGACCAAGAACAAATGGGATTAATGCCATAACAATTAAGGAAGGTGATGAATTACTCGAAGCCAAACTTACAAATGGCGAAAGTCAGATCATGATTGCTGCAAAATCAGGTAAATCCATTCGTTTTGAGGAGGGAAAAACCCGCCCGATGGGAAGAAACGCATCTGGTGTTAGAGGAATTAGGCTTAGAGATGATAAAGACGAAGTTATTGGGATGGTTTCTATTCCTGATAATGATTCTGATATTTTAGTAGTTTCGGAAAAAGGCTACGGCAAGAGATCAAAATTGGATGATTACAGAATTACCAACAGAGGTGGGAAAGGTGTAAAAACCATTAATATCACTGAGAAAACTGGGGGATTGGTCGCAATCAAAAATGTGACTGATGAGGATGATTTGATGATCATCAACAAATCAGGGATCACCATTAGAATGGGAGTTGCTGACCTTAGAGTTATGGGAAGGGCAACTCAGGGAGTGAAACTTATCAATATCAAAGAAAATGATTCGATTGCGGCAGTGGCCAAAGTTAAAAGCGAAGAGGATGAAGTTCCGGAAATACCTGATAATGAAATAAAAACTGATGAAAATCATGAAAATACTGAGCAAAATGATTAATTTTGCAGGCTCAATAAATCAATATATAATTTAAGTAATATTAAAATGAAAAATCAAATCTTGTTATTGTTAGCATTATTCATATGCACGATAACGTATGCACAAAAGGATGAATTAAAAGCTGCTGAAAAAGCGGTTAAGAAAAATGATTATGCAGCAGCTATAACAGAAATAGTTAAAGCGGAATCTTTGATTGCTGGAGCGGACGACAAAACGAAAGCCAAGTTCTATTATTTAAAAGGAGAATCATATGCTGGTTTAACAAAAACTGACGATAGTATAGAGAACTTCAAAATTGCTGCTGAATCGTTCAATGCACTTTTTGAAACAGAGGAAAAAACAGGCTCTTTAAAGTATTCAGAATTGGCCAGACCAACGATGGATACCTTAATTTCTGAAATTTCTGCCAAAGGTATCCAGTCTTATCAGAGTAAGGATTATACTGCAGCCAAGACTCAATTGTTTGAAGTGTATCATTTGAGTAAAAAGGATACAGCATTCATGGAATATGCCGCAAATGCTGCTTATTTGGATAAGGATTATCCCTTGGCCCTTGAGTATTTTACGACGTTGAAGGACCTTGGATATACCGGAATTATTACAGAGTATACTGCACTGAATATTGATTCGGGAGAAAGAGAAAATATGGGTGGCCAATCCAATATGGATCTAATGGTCAAAGCCGGAACTCACAGTGAACCCCTTGCCAAGACTACAGAATCCAAACAACCAACAATTGTTAAGAACATTGCCTTTGTATATGTAGAATTGGGAGATACTGATAAGGCTATTGCAGCGGTTAAAGAAGCAAGAGAAGTTGCTCCTGAAGATGTAAACCTTATTTTGACTGAAGCAAACCTTCAAATCAAATTGGGCAACAAAGATGAATTTGCCAATCTGATGACTCAGGCGCTCGAATTAGATCCCACAAATGCCTCGCTTTACTTCAATCTTGGAGTAATTACAGGAGAGCAGGGTGACTTCGAAAAAGCCAAGGAATATTATGAAAATACAATAGAACTTGATCCTTCCTATGTTGATGCATATATCAATTTGGGTTCGGCGTATTTAGAAGATGATAAGGTGTTGGTTGAAGAAATGAACAAGAACCTTAATGACTTTGATAAGTATGATGAAGTAAAGGCGAAACAGGCTGCATTGTATAAAACTGTAATTCCTTATTATGAAAAAGCTTTAGAACTTAGGCCAGATGATATTGATACAATCAGAACTTTGATGAGTTTGTATGAAAATACTGAAATGGATGACAAGTTTCAGGTCATGAAAGAAAAATATGATTCTTTGAAATAATAATAGAATCCACTTGATAAGAAAAGCTATTGGTCAATTGACTGATAGCTTTTTTTTTGTGACAAACCTGAATAATGATAGTGTATTAGTTTATGGTGTGCGTATATAAATTACCTCCGATGCCTTTAAAATACTCATCGGCAATCACTATCAAAGAGTCATTTAGAAATGTGACTGCTTCTTTTTGGGTAATTAGACCAAGATCAATTTCTGTAAGGTCGCCGGAAAAGAAGTCATCGCCTTTCCAGTTTTTAAAAATCCAGACCTTATTAGACCCCAACAAGGCGAGCTTTTTCCTGTTAGGACTCAAGGCAGCTCCGGTAATCCAACATTGGTATTTTCCTGCCTGACATGTTTTAAAACGACTTATTCTTTTGGCTTTTTGATTGGAAGCATAATCTTCCATTCTATAAAGATTTGCATACCCATCAAATGGTTTGGTTCTGTTCTTGGTAAACAAGTACAATCGTCCTTTATAAAAAATAAAGGCTTCCAGATCAAAATTTTTAATACTGTCGGTTGTGTTTTTAAGATTCTGATCAATAAATTTAAACCGAATAATTTCAGCTTCTGTTTCTGTAGTCTTGATATCAATTGGATTTTCAATTTTATAAACGGTTAGGTCGCGTCTTTTGTTATTATTATTACCAAAATCGCCTATAAAGAAATGTCCGAAATCGTCTTGTGTAAGGTCTTCCCAGTCAATATTTTTAGCATTCGTAATATTGATGGAACGGTTGATGTTTCCCAAAGAATCGATTTGATGGATCTCTGTACTGTTACCACTGTCATTGATCGCCCATAGGTTACCATTCTTATCGTATTCAATTCCTGATATTTCACTTAAACTAGGCGTAATTGAAAGCAACTTATTGGTGTAATTCAAATAAATTTTCCACGTAAGAAAGATTGCTATCACAGAAAATGAAATGATAAACAAAGTACGTTTTCTAATTTCCATAATCGATGGTTTAACTTGCGGCCTTCGTTGAGGCTCACAATCTTTTTTAAAACAAATGTTTCATTACTCGTAACTTGTGGGTATGTCTTTTTATATCTATGTTGTAGATGCCACTTGAATCAATTCGGTCAATCCTGACCTTTCCATGGCAATGTATGATATAATTATTAGCCATTACAATCCCGGCATGAATGATCTCGCCCTCCTCATTATCAAAAAAAGCCAGGTCGCCAGGTTCACATTCTTCGATAAAACTTAATACTTCGCCCTGACTAGCCTGTTGATGGGCATCTCTGAATAATTGATATCCATTAATCTTATAAACCATCTGTGTAAAACCAGAACAGTCTACCCCAAAGGGAGTTCTGCCACCCCAAAGAAAGGGTGCGTTTAGAAATTTATAAGCCGTTCGGACCAGATTTGACTTCGGCAGCTTACTGTTTATCACCTCTCCATCAAAATCATAATTGAAGTCATTGAAGCTAAACACTCCTTCCTTATATCTGGGTAATACAGCACCTAAAGTTAGTACTTGGAGCTGGTCATTTTTATCAGTGATAAAAGTGACAAGCTCATTTGAAAAACAGGGTTTATTTTGTGAAATCTTATGATAGACTTCATTATTCAATTCTTCAATCTGTTTTCTGTGTACCCATCCTTCATAAAAATCATAATCCAAATGAATCTTGATCCATTCTCCTTCAGAAACCAACACCTTAAAAGTCTCTCCAAAAAGGATTTGACTAAGCATTTCGCTTTGATCCGAAGGGTCCTTTCTTAGAGCGATACAATTTAAATGGCAGATTCCGAATTCCATGAAAACTAATTAAGTATACTTGAGATAGAATAATTAAGCCAAAGTAATTACCATGGCACTTGCGCCTCCACCGCCGTTGCATATACCTGCAGCTCCTATCTTTCCCTGATTTTGTCTGAGAACGTTGATCAGCGTCACAATGATCCGTGCTCCTGAACACCCTAAGGGATGCCCCAGGGAAACAGCACCTCCGTGAATATTTACTTTTGAAGGATCAAGATTAAGCAGTTTTATATTAGCAAGTCCCACGACCGAAAAAGCTTCGTTCAATTCATAGAAATCAACATCTGAAGCATTAATATTGGCCTGAGCCAGCGCTTTTGGTATGGCCTTGGCAGGTGCAGTAGTGAACCATTCAGGTTCTTGAGATGCATCAGCATACCCATTGATTATTGCCAGGGGTTTTATTCCCAGTTCAGTGGCTTTCTCTCTGCTCATGATCACGAGGGCAGCGGCAGCATCATTAAGGGTAGAAGCGTTTGCTGCAGTTACTGTACCCTCCTTACTAAAGGCTGGTCTTAAGTTGGCAACCTTATCAATTTTAATATTTTTATACTCTTCATCTTCTTTGATTATCAAAGGCTCACCTCTTCTTTGCGGAATTTCGACAGGGATGACTTCATTGTCAAATTTCCCAGAATTCCATGCAGCTGCAGAACGCTCGTACGATGAAATGGCAAAGGCATCCTGATCTTCTCTACTAACTTCATATTTCACTGCGCAGGCATCTCCGCAAGTGCCCATGTGTTTTCCATCATAGACATTCACAAGTCCATCTTTTAACAAACCGTCTTCCATCTGGATATTACCAAATTTTTGCCCTTTACGACCATGCATATAATGTGGTATCATACTCATGTTTTCCATTCCTCCAGCCACAACGACTTCGGCATCACCGCATTTTATGGCCTGAGCAGCAAAAGAGATTGCTTTCATTCCCGAAGAACAAACTTTATTTACCGTTGTACAGGGAACAGCGTCAGGAATTCCTGCAAACAAAGCTGCTTGTTTAGCCGGGGCCTGACCCACACCTGCTTGCACAACATTTCCCATAAAAACCTCGTCAACATGAGATGGATCAAGATTTATTTTTTCAAGGGCAGCCTTGATAGCAGCAGCACCAAGTTTACTTGCCGGGACTTCTGAAAGACTTCCTAAAAAACTTCCAATAGGGGTTCTTACGGCCGAAACAATCACAACTTCTTTCATACTAAATTTTATTTATGGAAACTTGACTTATTGTATCAAATCAGGTTAACCAGCCTGTATGCGAAAGTAAAGAAATTTAGTGAGATTATTTAGCTATGTACTAAAGAAAACAATGCGCTGGTTCATGGAATTTAGATTTTCTAAAGCTATTATTTTAGCTCAGAATTAATTCTTTTTTTAAGAATTTTTAAGGACTTTGCATAAGTTCGTGAAATAACGCAGTTTTGGAGTATTATTTTTTACATTTGAAATCGTAATTGAATTGCATGAAGGATTTTCTGAATAAATATTATCAAAATCACGCCCTTGTCTATAAAATATTTCTTTTTATAGTAATTACGGTAACCATTGTTTATCTGTTCCCAAAAGGTGGACAGTTCAAGTATAATATTCAAAAAGGTAAACCCTGGCAGTATGAAAATCTATATGCACCTTTTGATTTTGCTATTTTAAAAACGGACGAGAATGTTCAGAAAGAGATAGAGGAAATCGAGGCCAATAAAAAATTATTTTTTACCGCCAATGAGGATGTCTTCAAAGAGGTAGAACAACAATACCTTTCAAAGATCCTAATGATTCAGGAGGACTCAGCGGCGGCTAGATTAGGGAAGAGTCGAATAAAGACATTTGGCCTTCGATTTATTGAACGTGTTTATGAGACTGGTTTTCTCAATAAATCTGATAATGATAAAGTTCTAAAAAACACGATCATAACTTTAAGAAAGGGAAATGAAGCGGAAGACATTCTGTCTGACAATCTTTTTACCACAGAGATGCTGGTTCCGGCTATTCAAAAATATTTCGACAAAACCAGATATCAAAAGCTGGAGCAGAATTTTACCACCTTGTTTTTCGACATATTAGAACCCAGTATTTTTTATGACGAAGAATTCACCCAAAAAGTGATAGACGAAGAGATAAAGGGGATTACAGTCAATAAGGGCTTGGTGACAGAAAATGAACGAATTATTGCTAAAGGTGATGTGGTAGAAGGATCTAAATATGAGATACTTGTTTCACTTAAAAGCGAGTATGATTCTCAGCTTTGGAGTAAGTCCAATTATAACTGGATTGTTTTTGGATATACTATCCTGGTGGCCTTGGTGCTGCTGATGCTGATGTTGTTTTTACAACGTTATCGAAAAAGTATTTGGGAAAATAACACCAAACTTACTTTTATCTTTTTCAATATCATATTGATCGTTTTTTTAGTCACGATGGTACAGAAGTATTGGTTGAATTATATCTACGTGGTTCCCGTCATTATTTTACCGATCATCATCAAAGCTTTTTTTGATGCGCGTCTGGGCTTATTTGCCCATGTTGTTACCGTTTTGATCTTGGGGTTTATCGTACCCAATAGTTTTGAATTCATCTTTCTTCAGATTATAGCAGGTATTGTAACTATTCTGACCGTATCAGAGTTGCACAGAAGGGCGAATTTGTTCTTTTCCATCATTAAGATCACAGGGGTTTATATTTTATCATATCTGGCTTTTTCCTTTATTCAGGAGGGAAATGCCCAACATCTTAAATGGGGATATTTTGTATTATTTTCATTGAATGGTGTTCTTTCCTTTTTGTCATTGTTTTTGATTTTGATCTACGAAAAGACCTTCAACCTGGTATCGGATGTTTCTTTGTTGGAATTGTCGAATACAAATTCAAAATTGTTGCGGGAACTCAATGAAAAGGCTCCAGGAACCTTTCAGCACTCCATGCAGGTTGCCAATCTCGCCGAAGCTTCAGCCAATGAGATAGGTGCCAATGCCATGTTGGTTAGAACAGGAGCTTTGTATCATGACATAGGTAAAATGGTTAATCCTATGTATTTTATTGAAAATCAAACAACAAGTGTTAATCCTCATAATGAATTACCTCCGCATGACTCGGCTACAATAATTATTGATCATGTGTTGAAAGGTATTGAGATCGCTAAAAAGAACAGGCTTCCAGACAGGATCATTGATTTTATAAGAACCCATCACGGCACATCCATGGTCTACTATTTTTACAGAAAACAGAATGACATTACTCCTGACCAGGTGGATCATAAAGATTTCTCTTACCCGGGGCCCATTCCTTTCTCAAAGGAAACAGCTATATTAATGATGTGTGATGCTTGTGAGGCTGCTTCAAAGAGCATCAAAGATCCTACGGCTATATTGATTGATGATTTGGTAGAAAAAATTATTAACGGGCAGATGAGCAACGGGCAGTATATGAATTCAGACATCACTTTTAAGGAGATTCAAACGATTAAAAAGGTGATTAAAAAGAAATTAAACAATATCTATCACCTTCGTATTGAGTATCCTGAATAATAGTCATCTGTTAAATTTTACATCCTAAAACAAATGAAATCAACCCTGTATTTTCTATTTTTTTTCTTTGCATTTCAACTCAGCTTTGGTCAGGATATTCAAATATCGCCTGATACCATTATAGTCACCAATCATTCATCAACAATCAAGGGGCAAAAAATCAGTTATACGGCAACCACCGGTACACAACCGGTATGGGACGAAAGCGGCAAAGCCATTGCCACCTTATTTTATACTTATTATAAAAAAAATAATTCCGGCACGATGGCTGAGAGGCCATTGGTCATTTCGTTTAATGGAGGCCCGGGATCGGCTTCAGTATGGATGCATATTGCTTATACCGGACCTAAAGTATTAAAAATTGATGATGAGGGATATCCACAACAACCCTATGGGATCAAAGATAACGAGCATTCTATTCTCGATGTTGCTGATATTGTTTACGTAAATCCTGTCAACACAGCATTTTCCAGAACAATTCCTGCTAGTGGGGAAGAAGTTAAAAAGGAAACATTTTATGGGATCAATGCCGATATTAAGTATTTAGCAGGCTGGTTAAATACTTTTATCAACAGACACAATAGGTGGTTATCGCCAAAATTTCTAATTGGTGAGAGCTATGGCGGAACAAGGGTATCAGGTTTGGCGCTTGAGCTTCAGGAAGCACAATGGATGTATTTGAATGGTGTCATTTTGGTATCACCTGCTGATTATAAGTTTTTTAAATCAGATCCGGCGATCTCATCAGCTTTGAACCTCCCGTATTTTACAGCCGCTGCCTGGTATCATAAAATGCTACCAGAAAAACTTCAGCAAAAAGATTTACTTGATGTACTGCCTGAGGCTGAAGACTATGCATTGAATTTTCTAATGCCTGCTCTGGCTAAAGGAGGAGCATTATCAATCTCTGAGAAGGGAAAAGTGGCCAAAACCATGTCTTACTACTCTGGTTTGTCAAGTCAATCGATTCTGCAACACAACCTGGATGTTCCAACGCAGTTTTTTTGGAAGGAACTATTGAGGGATAAAAAAGGGAATACCATTGGAAGACTTGATTCCAGATATTTAGGGATCGACAAAATAATTGCCGGGGTTAAGCCCGATTACAATGCTGAATTGACCTCCTGGTTACATTCATTCACACCGGCTATCAACTACTATATAAGAGAGCACCTGAATTTTAAGACTGACGTCAAGTACAACATGTTTGGTGATGTACATCCCTGGGATACAAGAGGCAACAATACCAGAGAAAATTTAAGAAAAGCGATGGCAGAAAACCCTTATCTGAACATTTTGTTTCAATCTGGTTATTACGACGGAGCTACTACTTACTTTAATGCCAAATACACGATGTGGCAATTGGATCCCAGTGGAGTGTTGCAAAACAGAATGCAATTTAAAGGGTACAGAAGTGGTCATATGATGTACCTCAGAAAGGAAGATCTTCAAACAGCTAATGATGACCTGAGAGAATTTATTGAAAGATCAGTACCTAATGGGAAACCTGCTAAATATTAGTGGTTTGAATGTGCTATTGGATCTTAGAAGGGTGAGGCCTTTAAAAGGGATGTATGTACGTACGTCCATGATATGTTTTTTTTTAGAATAAAAATTCGTAAGATATTATTCTTTGTTCTTTTGCCTTGATGCAAAAGAACGAAAAAATCAAGACTGCTTTTAATTCTCTGTAGCTTTCCCTCCTTATTTTCTCCACCGCAGCCCTAGCCGTTGCACTTCCGGGCTGCTGCTACTTCCCGCGCTAAAATAAGTCGGAAGCTAAGACGAGAATTTAAAGAGGTCGTTACGATTTAATCAATAATTTTAGTTTTGGAGAGGATTTTAAAATCTTATATAATCAATCTCCAATCAAAAGCTTCTTTCATTATTGCTAAATGCAGCGCTAAGTCCTATATAGAATTAACCCTGTTGATATTGTTTCTTTAGATCTTAATGACCTAAAGAACATTCTTCGAACAAAGAACATTGATTAAATCGAATCTTTTACGTCAGTGTAGTTTGAAAAGCGCGTTAAGAATTTTCGAAGCCTTGCTAGAATGTCGAAAAGTCTAAGGTCCAAAGTCTAAAGTCGAAGTACTCCTCTCAACCTAAATCATGGATTAAATCGTAGCGCTGCATGCAGCAATAATGAACGAAGCAACGGAAGTGCGTTCGGACTGA
>CAZQRD010000028.1:0-32084 GCA_964595535.1 uncultured Flavobacteriaceae bacterium
AGTTCAGAGGATATCTTAGTTCTTAAGCAGGTTGTTCCTTATAATGATTCAACATTTCTATATCAGTACAAAATTGAAGCCATTAACGATTCAACATCGATAGTTAAGGTGTATGTCACTGATATGGATCATAGTTTCCAAAACAGACTAACACATCCATTTTTTCACACAGATTTTGAAAAAAGGGTAAAGAAAGACCTTACGACTTTCAATGAGAACTTAAAAGAACATATATCCAGATTCAAAGTGAAAATTCAAGGTGAATCTGAAATAAAAGAAACTTATTGTGCTTTTATCAATATAGAATGCAGCCAGTTCGAAAAAGCCTTGGGTATGATGAAGAATTATTCGATGCTGAGCAGTACTTTACTTGGTAACAACATTGAATTAAATGGAAGACCCTTCATAGCTGTGAACAATTGGGATATAAAAAATGATTCTATCAAATTTGATTTTTGTTTTCCGGTTAAAAAGAACGATTCATTGTTTCAACATCCGTCGATATCTTTCAAAACAATAAAGAGAAAAAAAGCTCTTAAAGCCATTTATAATGGAAACTATATCACATCAGACAGAGCCTGGTATGCCTTGCTGGATTATGCAAACAAAAACAATATCAATGTTGAACACAAACCATTTGAGGTGTTTCAAAACAATCCGAATATGGGAGGAGATGAACTTCAGTGGACCACCGAAGTTTATATGCCAATAATCGAAAATTGATTACTGGTTTTTAAGAATTCAACAAGTGTGTTTTAAAAAAAAAGCCTCTGCAAATGCAGAGGCTTTTTTTGTTTTCGATAAGTATTAAATTAAAGCTCCTTGATTTTTATGTTTTTGTAAGAAACGAGGTTGTCGTGATCTTGAAATCCTATTTTACCAGGACCAGGACTTGCAAATTTCTCATATTCAGCGAATTTACTCTTAGAAACCAAATCTTTCCATTCTTCTGAATTTGTGTCATAACTCACCACCTTGGTTCCGTTTAGCCATTGCTCTATCTTCCCGTTATTTTTAATAATACGAACCTTATTCCAATTGCCATATGGCTTAACACGAATAGGATCAGCAGGTATCAGATCGTATAAATCTCCAGCCCGATGTTTGTAAATAAGCCCGTCTTTATGCCCGACATTATCCATAACCTGCATTTCAGGACTAGTTTTCCATATTTCATCGAATTCCGGAACTTCTTTAATTGTATAAAAAATTCCGTTATTACCTCCTTTAGAAATTTTCCATTCGAGGTTGAGTTCAAAGTTTTCATATGATTCATCGGAAACAATATCTTCACCTCCATCCTTTATTTTATCAGTGGCTCCAATTTCGATTTTTCGATCAGCAACAAAGAACTGAAATCTGTCTCTTCCCTCGAAAACGAGTGCTCCTTCTTTCGCTACCCATTTCTTTCCAATTGTTCCCGGCTTAAGATAAGTATGCCATCCATCGGTGGTCTTACCATCAAACAATAATTTCCAACCTTCTTTTTTCTCAGTTTTAGATAAGGTATTATCTGGTTGTGAATCAGCACCTGATGTTTCATCATCACCTTCCCAAGGCATCGCAGTTAACGCATCAAGATTATTAAAAACATTATCAGGAACCACTTCGTAAGTCTCTCCGTCTTTTGACCATTCCAAAAGCAAATAAGGACTCATAGTACCTGGAAAATATTCAAATTCAAATACTGTTGGGCCGGCATCAAGATACATGCTTTCATTATTGACCTCCTTCTTATTAATTTCTTCAATCTTAACGAGTTCCTTGTTATTAAGTCGAAATAATAATTTCCCATTATTTGTTAGTCGGAAGAAATACTTACCTGCTTCCTGAATGTTAATACTTCCCATTCCATGCACATAGTAATTATTTTTTTCTTTCCAAAATTGGGCAGCCTCAACCAGGTTCAAATTCACCAGCAGTTTTCTTTCCGTTAAAACGTTTGGATCTATATCATCTGGTATTTCGGTATTATTTACATCTATAAAAATAGCCTCATATACGCCTGTTTTTTCTTCAACAGCGGCTTGTTCTTGCTTCTTTTCATTCTTACATGAAATCACAGTGAAGGCAATTATAAAAATGATTATTAATTTATTCATAATTAAAAATATTATTCATTCATTTCAATTTGTCACATTACGCGATGCTTCTCGGTAAATCAATTCTAATCGATGTTTACCTTAGAACACTAAACGCAAAGCTTAAGCTACATTTCCTTGATTTTTATATTTCTAAACCATACATCATCACCGTGATCTTGAAGTCCAATGAGACCTTTTGAAGCAACATTAACCCAATCCGGATTGTAGGTAGGAAATTTACTTCCAGCGATCATCTCATTCCACTCAGGTGTCCATAAATGGTATTCCACCACCTTTTCACCATTTTGTTTGTGAATAACGGTTCCCTTATAAACAATGATCTCAACCTCGTTCCATTCCCCGGCCGGTTTGGCATTTTGTGGTTTTGCAGGAATAAGATCATACAATGAACCAGCTTGATGATTGCCATCAGTTCCAAGTTCTGCGTCTATATGTCTTTCATTATCCAGTACTTGCATTTCGGGAGCAGTTCTCCATATTTTATCTTTTTCTTCTTGTGCCAGATAAAAAATACCCGAATTACCTCCTTCTCCAATTTTCCATTCGAGTTTTAGTTTAAAATTTTCGAATACTTTATCATATATAATATCTCCACCGTTTACTGCTCCGGCTTCACCTCGGCCCGATTCCTTACTATACATGGTGCCATCAACAACTTGCCAATTCTCAGGAAAACTTTCCTGCTGGTATCCTCTCCATCCTGTAGAATTTGTTCCGTCAAATAACAAGGCCCATCCATCTTCTTTCTCAGCTTCCGTCAAACTATTAGGGGCAGCCACTTCTTCAACTTCTACTACTTCTTCAGCAGCTTCTTCTGCAGGTGCTTCTTTTTTGGCGCCACCTCCACAACTCACCATAAATGAGGTAGCTGCAATCACTAGGGCCAATGCGAATATTCTTTTTTTCATTTTATTTGAATTTTATTAAACTATGATTCTAGATTATTTGTTTGATTTGATTCTTGATAAACAATGAACCTTAGAAATTTTCATATAGTAAAATTATGATAAAAACTAAGGTTCATTATGTTCTCAAATTATTCCTGTTACTTATTAAGGCATTTCAGGTAATTCCCAGCCATCTCTGTAGGTGTGCTTGACAAGCTCCTCAGAATAGGCAAGGGCATTCATAGGTTCTGTGTATTCCTTGTTGAATGTTGGATGACCCTCATGAATTTCAAATCCATCTTTAATGATATTTGTGATTTTTTCATCTGCTCCTATATTGGTAAATTTCATGTTTTCACCATCCCATTCAAGTGTCTTATTAAGATCCTGAAGACGAACAGCTAATACACCCATTACGACCATTTCATTAAACGGACCTGCTTCTGCAAAATCAGACGTACAAGGTTTTCTGTTTTCAGGGCTTTCTTTACAAGCTCTAACCCAGTCGGCTTCATGAGCACCTTTGTTCCAAGACAATCCTGTTTCTTCTTCCACGCGTCTTTCGGTTTTAGCAGGATTCACTTTTTTACCTGATAGCAATTCAGGCTCAACTCCATAACAACCTACATGAAGAATATCTTTCGTACCGTAGAAGTAAGTGCCTCCACCGCTCTTATTTGGGTTCTTACCCGCTGGCCAGTTGTCTGGTAATTCTGGTTTTATTCCACCATCATACCAATGAACGTCAACTTCAGGTAATTTAATACTACCGACACTTCCTCTTTCAGGGAATGTTAACTTGGCGGCCTGAGCCACCGGAGCAGAATCATTCAGCAATAAAGAAGAACTAGCCTGAACCTCAGTAGGATAACCTAATTTTAATCCTTCAAATACAGGATGAAGAACATGACAAGCCATATCTCCTAAGGCACCTGTGCCGTAGTCCCACCAGCCTCTCCAGTTCCATGGGTGATACACCTCACTGAACGGACGCATTTTGGCTGGCCCTGTAAACAACTCCCAGTTTAGTGTATCCGGAATAGGATCTGCATTTTCAGGTGTATTTAATCCTTGAGGCCAGATTGGGCGATCAGTAAACGATTCAACCTTTACCACATCTCCCAGAGCACCACTCCAAAGAATTTCGCAAGTCTCAGCAACACCTGCACCCGAAGCTCCCTGATTACCCATTTGAGTTGCCACTTTGTGAGTTGCAGCCAGTTTGGTCAATAATCTGGATTCATATACTGAATGTGTTAATGGTTTTTGAAGATATACATGTTTTCCCATCGTCATGGCATGGGCAGCAGTGAGGGCATGGGTATGGTCGGCTGTTGCAATAACTACTGCATCAAACTGATCTTCCATTTCCTCATACATCTTACGCCAATCCCAGTACTTTTTCGCTTTTGGAAATTCCTCAAAGGTACCTTTAGCGTACTTCCAGTCAACATCGCATAAGCCCACAATATTTTGTGATGTTAAATTTCTTAGGTTAGTTAATCCCATTCCTCCAACGCCAACACCAACAATATTTAATTTATCACTGGGTGCTACATGACCTAATCCGCTAACAGCAAAGGAAGGTACAATCGTAAATGCTGCACTTGCTGCCAGGGTCCGGTTTACAAAATCCCTTCTGGAAATTGAACTCTTTTTTTCATTCTTACTCATAATTTTATAATACTTAGTTAATTAGAAAAAATCGGTGATCTATAAATGTTTACAATCGAACCCAAATTCATGGCTAAGACAATTTTATCAACTCCTCTGGTGAAAATAATATCATATTTCCAACTATCTGATTCTTAGGGCTGCTATGACTTGTATTTTTTTTCGTAAAACGTAAATATACTAACTTATCCTTAAAAATCTTTGATTCTGAATCAGAAATATAACTCCTTCCAGGCTTAATTTATTCCTTTTCAACCTTTATATCAACATGAGGGAATACTATTCTAATTCTCTGATCTTGATATTGCGAAACCAAACCTTATGACCGTGATCCTGAAGTCCTATATGTCCGGTTTGGTGAACTCCAAAATTCTCCCATCCTTTAAATTTCGAATGATACACAAGAGCCTCCCACGCCTCACCATTGACCGGATATCTAATAATCTCCTTTCCATTAAGCATAACACTTCCTTGATTATTCTTATGATCAATCCGAATCAAAAAATGATTCCATTCGCCCGCCTTATTCATCAAATCTTTATCTGGCCCTACGATTCCAAAAATGGCCCCTGACATTTGCTCGTTGTCATTAAAATCTGCAATATTCGTATAATCCCTAATCTGAATTTCGGGGGCAGTCTTATAAGGAACCACGTATTTTTCATCTTCAAGTATCCCATAAAAAACACCAGAATTTCCATCTACAGAGATCTTCCATTCCATAGATAGTTCAAAGTTTCCAAATTGTTTATCTGTAACCAGATTGTTCATGCCTTGATTCTTGCCTGGATCAGGCACGTAAAACATGACGCCATCTTCAATCTTCCATTGTTCAGAAATTGTATCTGTCAAATAAGTATGCCAGCCATCAAAACTTTTGCCATCAAAGAGGTAGGTCCACCCTTCATCGGCAACGACCTCTTTCACGGATTGGACGTCTTCAGAAGGATTGTTCTTTTGTTTACATCCCCAAACCAAGGTAATAATCGAGATTAGAATTACATATTTTTTCATGCTGATACTTTTATTATTTACTTTACACTTCATCCAGGGCTTTCCAAACATTCCCTTCTGCATTCGAGGCAACAGTCTGTTCGATGAAATTCATACCCCTTACACCATCTGTGATGGTCGGAAATTCTCCTGGGTCATAGGCTTCACCCTTTATGGCTTTTGCGACTCCTTTATAAATATTGCCCATCGCGTCAAATATTCCCTCCGGATGTCCGGGCGGTAATTTTGTTCCATCTAATGATAAGTCGCTGTTGTATACATGTCCTGGTTTAAGAATCCTTAAAGGCTTTCCGTCTTCCATAAGATACAGGTAATTAGGATTTTCCTGTTCCCATTTTACACCGGCTTTCTCGCCGTAAATTTTCACTATAAAACTATTCTCTTCCCCAGTGGCTATTTGACTCGCCCTGATCACACCCTTAACTCCATTAGAACAATGAATAAGTACAGTGCCATCTATGTCCATTTTATTATCCTCATACAGGTAATTCAAGTCAGATAGTACTTTGCTAATCTGCAGGCCCGACACAAATTCGATCATATCAAAGGCATGGGTTCCAATATCACCAATACAGCAACTTATTCCAGACTTTTCAGGTTGAAGACGCCAGGTTGCCGCTCTTTTCACAGGATCATGAATCACTGGATTGATCCATCCCTGATAATATTGAACATCTATTTTTTGAATCTTCCCCAATTGCCCTTCTTCTATCATTTTTCTCATTTGACGAACCATCGGATATCCTGTATAGGTATACGTAACGGCAAAAACAGTATTAGAAAGTTTCTGAGTACGTTTTAAAACCAGTGCTTCTTTATAAGAAGTAGTCAAGGGTTTTTCACAAATAATATTAAAACCATTTTCCAACAGTTTTTTTGCCATTGGAAAATGAAGAAAATTAGGTGTTAGAATTGAAATTACCTGCATCCTTTGCTTTTCAGGTAATCTCACCTCTTTGCTTACAAGTTGGTCAAAATCCTTATAAATGCGGTCAACAGGGATACCAATTTTTTCAGCGAAACCAACATTCTCCTCCCAAACAGGATTAAATACGCCTCCTACTATTTCATATTGATCGAACATATGTGAAGCTACCCGATGAAGCACCCCGATAAGAGAGTCTCCTCCACCTCCTAAAATACCCAGCCTGATTTTTGCACTCATATCACTTTATAAAGTAGCTGGACTATTTTAACTGCGCAGCTGATTCAAGCAATAATTTTTTTGTAGCATTGATTCCATCTATTTCAGACAAATTCTCACCTTCATATTCTACGCCAATAAAACCTGTATAGCCAGCATCTTTTACAATCTGTAGTATTTTGACATAATCCATTTTTGGCTGATTGCCGTTTTCGTCAAAATCATAAGCTTTCGCGCTCACTGCTTTAGCATAAGGCATCAACTCACCAACCCCTTTATAAATATCATAAGGATCTTCGCATTCTATGCTATTGATTGATCCATAACCCTCGGTCATACAGAAATTACCAAAGTCTGGTAAGGTTCCGCAATTTGGCATATTTACCTTAGTCATTACCTCAGCCAACCATTGTCCGTTAGAAGTATATCCACCATGATTTTCTACCAATACATTGATTCCTTGTGTAGCCGCATAGGTAGACAAAGCTGTCAAACCTTTTACTGCTGCTTCAGCTACTTCTTCATAAGTTCCTACTCCATGTGCATTCACTCTGATAGAATGACACCCTAAAAATTTCGCGGCATCAACCCATTTTTTGTGATTTTCTATGGTCTGTGCCCTTTCTGCATCGTCTAAAGTTCCCAAGTCACCTTCATCGTCTACCATGATCAATACATTGGTTACATGATATGTTTCACTCTTTTCTTTTAATGTTTTAAGCATCATCTCCATGGCCACTTTTGGGTCATCATTCTTTTTCAATTCATCAACGAACAACTGGCTCACATATTCAACACCTTCAAAACCCAATTCATTGGCTCTTTGTGCAAAATCTAAAGGACTTTTCCCTTCATCTTCAACTGATTTATGCAGCGACCATTGCGCCAAAGACAATTTAAAAAAAGGTCCTTTAACTTCCTGGATTTCCTCCTTAGCTTCTTCACTTACGGCTTCCTTTTGTTTGTTTTCACAACCGAAAATCGTGAACATCAACACTGCTACAAGCAGATGAGATACTTTGATCATTATATTTGCTTTTTTCATTTCTAAAAATTTATTGAATTTATGCTTGTGAAATTAGTCGAAAATTCATGGAAGACTGTGTGTTTTTATTCAGTGAAAGAAATTATACAAATATGAACCAAAATATGTTTCATAGTAACTTTTGTGAGGGCCTCGCAGCTGAGGGGCTCAGACGTGAGGCCCTCGGAAGTGAGGGCTTCACCTCCGAGGGCCTCACGATCCCTTAATCATAATAGAAATCCAAATCAATGAATTAAACACTGGTTTTAAACTCCAGTGGGGTGCATTTTTCCTGCCGCTTAAAAACGGTCGAAAAGTATTGACTGGTTGCAAAACCGCAACTGTAAGCCACTTCCGCCACACTGAGTTTGGGGTTTTCACTTAATATTTCTTTAGCCATTTCTATCCTTTTCATGGCAAGGTACCTCATGGGTGTTGTATTGGTCAATTGTCGGCAGTGATAGGTAAAACGTGTAAGCCCTACGCCAGCTGATTCAGCCATACGTTCAATGGTCCAGTTTTCGGATAAATTCTTATCCAGTTCACCCAGAAATAATTTAACACTTCTCGAGCTATCGGTCAATGCTTCATTAAACACGACTTCTTTCGAATCAACCAATTCGAGTAACAAGATCAACAACTCGTTGACCAGCAAACGAATCTTCGACGCACTGCTGCCATTACTATCACTATCTACAGCTCTTCCAATTTTATAAAAACATTCTCTAATTCCACTGTTTGTTTGCCATAACCACTGATCATCCTGTCGGAGTATCTTTGTTAATCTGTCAAGATCGCTTTTTGTCATCATGATCCAGTCTGGCCAAACCCATTCCTGATGAGGTCTTCTTATATCCAGGTCGATGATCACCCAATAGAATTTACCCATCCCGATTTTCGGGTCTCCAACTTTATGCGCCTCCCAGGGACGCGTAATGGTTAAATGATTAGGAAGCAGATCAGTCTTTTTGTTTCCCTGGGAATAGGGCATGGAACCCGATTCTAAAAAATGAATCTCAATACCTTCATTTCGATGCCAGTTTAGTCCCCAATCTTGCGGCTCCATGGCATTCCAGTAACCGATAGAATTTAAACCAAGCGTATCGCCGGTTAATCGATCACCTGGGTACGTATATCGAGCAAGCGCCTTAAATTTTAGCTTGTCTCTGGATACCGCATCAATCAAAGGTAAACAGGTATCCGCATGGTAAACAATACCTTCTGCTCTATAGGGTTCTATCTCATGTATACTGTGTTTCACTGAAGTATTTTGAACATTACTAACACACAAAGTAATTAATTTGCTGTGGATATAACAAAATTATTATGAATTAATCATTTTTTAGGCGGTTAATATAAATTGTAAAACTTTAGCCTGCCTTTGTCATAAAGAAAAAACAGCATCCTAACTTGCATTAGATTTTTCGATATTCTCATGAAAACATTACAAAATTCAATTATTTTTATTTTATTGTCTGTTTTTTTGGCAAATTGTGGAATAACAAAGCAACCTTTAAAAGATAATGCATCTATTAGTGAAAAATGGGTCTCTTTATTTAATGGAATAGATCTTGACAATTGGAAAGTAAAAATTAAAGGTCATCCTTTAGGAGACAATTGGAATAATACTTTTAGAGTTGTAGATAGTGCGATTAGGGTAGATTACAGTAACTACGTAAAATTTGAAAATTCATTTGGTCATATTTTTTATGAAACACCTTATAGCGATTATCGATTGAAATTAAAATACAGATTTATAGGAGACCAAGTTGAAGGCGGTAAAAATTGGGCGCTTCGTAATAGCGGTGTTATGATTCATTGTCAAACTCCAGAATCAATGGAACTCAATCAGGATTTTCCTGTTTCAATAGAGGTCCAACTATTAGGAGGGATAGAAAAAGGTGTAAAAAGAAGTACAGCAAATTTATGTACACCAGGAACTCATGTTCGTATGAATAAAGAATTAGTAAGCACTCATTGTATCGACTCAAAGTCGGGCACTTATTATGGTAACCAATGGGTGAATTTGGAAGTAGAAGTTCGGAATGATTCCGTTATTTCACATTATATTAACGGAGAAAAGGTGCTGGAATACGAGAATCCTTTGATTGGAGGTGAATACAATTCATTGACAGAGCTTGAAGGAACCCCGTTAAAAACGGGCTTTATCTCATTACAAAGCGAGAGTCATCCGGTAGAATTTAAAAATATATTTTTACTACCATTGAATTAATAAAATTTATATATTGCACAGTCAATTTTAAGAAGAAATTAACGTTTATGGATGAATATTGTTTTGATTGTTAAAAAACTGTTATCTATAGTTAATTTTATGTTATTTGTATAGTAAATTATATGGTCAATTTAAAAACTTCTATTCTTATGCGATAAAAATATTTTTTGGTGTTTTTTTTCTATAAAAAACGCACGCTTACAATCAATTTATTAATTAATAATTATTATTATGGGAAAACAATTATTTAAAAGTTTAATGATTCTGGGGATCTTCTTGACCTGCAGCTTTACAATGGCTCAGAAGACGATCACAGGAACAGTTTCAGATGCTGATGGGCCGCTGCCTGGAGCAACTATCGTTGTTCAAGGCACCACATTTGGTGTTACAACTGATTTCGATGGAATTTACTCTATTGAAGCTAATGAAGGTGATGTTTTAGAGTTCAGCTTCATTGGAATGGAAACAGCTTCTGCTACCATTGGTGCTGATGCTGTTATTAACATTACACTTGAAGGTGGAGCAAACCAACTTGAAGAAGTAGTCGTTGTGGGTTATTCATCTCAAACCAGAGGTGACATTACCGGTTCTGTTGCTTCGGTTGATATGGATGAAGCCTTAAAGGTTCCTGTGGCTAATGCCTCGGAAGCTTTACAAGGACGTGTTACTGGTGTAACTGTAACTAGTTCTGCATCTCCAGGAGCTGCACCGAAAATTGCAATTCGTGGGTTTGGTACTGGAAACAATACTGATCCATTATTCATTATTGATGGTGTACAAACTACGGATGCTAACATTTTGAACTCTATTAACCCTGCCGATATCGCTCAAATGAACGTTTTGAAAGATGGTGCTGCAGCAATTTATGGTGCAAGAGCATCTAACGGGGTTATCATCGTTACTACAAAAAGTGGTGGTTATAACCAAGACAAAGCTACCCTAACATTAGATATGTGGACTGGAATGGCACAAGCGGCTAATTTGCCTAAAAATTTGAATATTCAGCAGCATGCTGATATGAGATGGCAAAGTTTTAATAATGACGGTGTTGCACCTAGCGATCCTCAGTATGGAAATGGAGCTACTCCTGTTATTCCTGCAACGGTTCAGGCGATTCCTGTAACTGCTACAGTTCCTTCAGTTGGAACGAGATGGGCAGAAGAGGTTACGCAATCTGCACCCACTAGTAATATATCATTATCTATGTCTAATGGAACGGATACTGGAAAATACTATATGTCGTTGAATTATTATAGTGCCGATGGTATTGTAAAATATACAGGTTTCGAAAGAATTTCAACTGCATTGAATTCAGAATTCAAAATCGCAGATAAAGTACGCGTTGGAGAGCACTTGAATGTTGCTTGGACTGATGGTAATGGAGGTAGTAATATTACCATGGAAATGGCAAACAGAACTAGTCCTTTACTTCCTGTTTATGATGATGATGGTAATTTCGTAGGTCCTTATTCCAATACTACTGGATTAGGAAATGGTGAGAACCCTCTCGCAGTTTTATTCAGAGGTCAAGATGATTTCAATAAATCATTAAGAGTTTTTGGAGACATTTATGTTGAAGCAGACCTTTATGACGGTTTAACCTTTAAGTCTAGTTTGGGAATGTCTATACAACATTTTGACAGAAGAGGATTTCAGGCATTTGATCCTGAAGCCGCTGAAACGATTCAGAATAATACCTTGACGGTTGAAGATCTGAGTGGTTATGAATGGACCTGGTCGAATACCTTAATGTACAACAAATCATTTGGTGAGCACAACATCAATGCTGTAATTGGGGTTGAAGCTGTTGAAGGTGGTGGAAATGGAAAAATAATTACGCGTAACGATTATTTATTCGAAGATCCTGATTTTTACAATTTAGCAACTGGTACTGGTACACCTAACGTATCAAGTGCATATGAATTTAAGAATACTTTATTTTCTTACTTCCTTAGTGTAAACTACAACTACAAGTCTAAATATTTCGCAAGCGTAACGCTTAGAAATGATAAGTCTTCTAGATTTCAAGGTGACAACAAATCTCAAACCTTTCCATCAGTTAGTGCTGGATGGCTAATGAGTAAGGAAGACTGGTTTAGCACTGATGTAGTAAGTAGGGTTAAAGTAAAAGCATCTTATGGTGAACTTGGTAATCAACAAATACCTGGAAGTAACCCAACTTTGAATATTTCAAATTTAAGTCAGGATTTTGGTGACTATGCTATTGACGGAACTAACATTGCTACTGGAGCTATTCTTTCTTCTTTTGGTAACCCTGATTTAAAATGGGAAACTTCTGTAAGTATCAACGCAGGTCTTGAATTTGGTTTCTTTAGTGACAAATTGACTGCCTCTTTTGAATGGTATACAATCACAACGAACGATTTGATTGCGCAAGACTTTAGTTTAATTAGTACAACGGCTATTGATGCAGCTGCACCTTATGTTAATTTAGGTGAAATTAAAAACACTGGTTATGATATCAGCATTGGCTACAACAATACTTGGGACAATGGATTCACTTTTGGTGTGCTTGCAAACTTCTCTCATTATAAGAATGAAGTTGTTGATTTAATTAGTGCTTTTCAAACGGGTCGAAGTGACCTTAGAGGAGGTGCTATGACAAGAACTGAAGTAGGAAGAGAAATTTCTGAATTTTATGGTAGAAACGTAATAGGATACACTGATGACGGAAGGTTTGAATATGAAGATGTGAATGGTGATGGTACCATTAATGATGATGACCGTAAGTATATTGGCTCTCCACATCCGGACTTAACCTATGGTGTGAACTTTAATTTTGCATATAAAGGTTTT
Organism: uncultured Flavobacteriaceae bacterium; assembly: GCA_964595535.1. GTDB lineage: Bacteria > Bacteroidota > Bacteroidia > Flavobacteriales > Flavobacteriaceae > Lutimonas. Next base: position 12,899 of record CAZQRD010000028.1, read on the forward strand.
GATGCATCTGTCTTCTTTACAGGATCTCAGGGTAATGATATTTACAATTATCAAAAAATCTATTCAGATTTCCCTACCTTTACTGAAGGAAACAGAAGCACAAGAGTGTTAGATTCATGGACGCCTGATAACACAAATGCAAGCTTACCTGCATTGAGTAATTCTATTACCAACGCTGAAACTAATCCTAATTCATTTTTTGTTGAAGACGGTTCTTATTTTAGGTTAAAGAATTTACAACTTGGATATTCTTTTCCAACCGGTATAGCTGAAAAAATGGCTATGGAATCGTTGAGAATATATGTAGTAGGTACAAATTTATTCACAAGTACTAATTATGATGGAATTGATCCAGAAGTTGTTGCTTTTGACAACTTGACTTTAGGTGTAGACAATGATCTTTATCCTAGATCTAAAATTTATACCATAGGTGTAACTTTCAAATTTTAAAAACAAATGAAAAATAAAATAATTTATCTATTTATTATGCTAGTGGGAGTACTAGCATGTAGTGATGACTTTACTGAAGTTCCTGCTTATGGAGCACTTAGTGACGCTTCCCTTCAAAATGCTGCCGGAGTTGATTTATTGCTTATCGGAGCTTATTCATTAATGGATGGAAACAGTAATACTGGTGGTTCCGATTATGCAAGAGCAGCAGATGGCTGGTGGACAGACGTAATGTCTGATGATGCCCATAAGGGTAGTACAAATAGTGATCAACCTGATCTCTATTCGTTTGAAGTTATGGACTGGCAAACTAGTAATGGATATTTCGATGCACGATGGAAAGGTCTTTTTGCAGGTATTAACAGATCAAATGCGGTTATTGATTTGATCGGTAAGCTTGATCCCTCTGAAGGTGACTTTTCTGCTCAATTAGCACAAGCTAGATTTTTAAGAGGTCACTTTAACTTTGAATTACAAGTAATGTGGGGTAATGTACCTTATATTTCAGTTGAAAATTTTGCTGCTATTGAGTTCAATCAGCCTAATCCAGGTCCAATTTGGGATCAAATTGAAGCTGACATGGATTTTGCAGTTAAGAATTTACCAGATACACAAGAGCAAGTAGGTCGTCCTACCAATTGGGCAGCTACGGCTTATCTTGGTAAAATTCATTTGCACCAGGGAGAATGGACTGAAGCTTTGGGTTACCTTAGAACAGTGATTGAAGGTAGTCACCGTTATGGATTAATTGACGAATATGCTGACAACTTCCGTTTAGCAGGTGACAACAGTGATGAATCGCTTCTTGCTATTCAATTTGTAGCTGATGCAGGTTTATCGTTCAATGGAAATATTGGAGGTACTTTGAATTTTCCTGGCCCAATAAACTGTTGTGGTTTCTACAATCCAACACAAGATTTATTAAATGCATTTCAAACTGATGCCAATGGTTTACCTCTTTTAGACACTTACAGTCAAACTGATGTAAACAGTGACTATGGAATTGAAAGTGGTGAGGCGTTTACTCCTTTCGCAGGGAATTTAGACCCAAGAGTTGATTATACTATTGGTAGACGTGGTATTGAATTTAATGGATATGGAGTTCATCCAGGTAAAGATTGGCAAAGAGCTAATTTCAGTGATCTTAGTGGTCCTTATACCCCAAAGAAAAATGTTTATCAAGCATCAGAAGGCGCCAATCAAGGTGCTGGATCATGGGGTGAGCAAAGATCTGGTGTAAACTATCACGTCATAAGATTTGCACATGTTATCTTGATGGGAGCGGAAGCTGCTGCTGAATCTGGTGATTTAGCTACTGCCTTAACATGGGTTAATATGGTTAGAAACAGAGCTAAAAATATGACTTACGTTTCTAACGATGGTGGTGCAACCCCGGCTGCTAACTATGTAATTGAAGAGTATCCTAGTTTCCCTGATCAAGATTATGCTATTAAAGCTGTAAGATTCGAAACTAGACTTGAATTAGGTATGGAAGGTAAAAGATTGATGGACATAAGAAGATGGGGAGGAACGACAGAACGTATGAATGCATACTTTGTAAATGAAGGAAGAACTGTCTTATCATTTGCTGGATTGCCAGCTACTTATGAGCCGAAATATAACTTAACTCCTATTCCTTTAGGAGCTATCGATTTAAGTGGTAACATACTAACTCAGAATCCTGGTTATTAACGTTTGTAGTATTTATTTTTAAAGAAAAAGAGCATTTTTTAATGCTCTTTTTTTTTATTCTCTTCCCACTAAATTATTACCTTTACTGACTTCAAAATTTCAAGAAATGAAAAGACTATTTACCCTTTTGATGGTGGTATTGGCCCTTTGGTCCTGCACGAAAAGTTCAGAGAATCTTAATTCTAATACCGTAGTCAAAATATTTGAATCGCTTAATTCTGATAAAACAGGAATTCTCTTTTCTAATAATCTTGTTGAAAATGATTCTCTAAATTATTTGAGTTTTCCCTATATCTATATGGGCGGTGGCGTTTCTGCCGGTGACATTAACAATGATGGTCTTATCGATTTGTATTTTACCGGAAATATGGTTGAGAACAAACTCTATCTCAACAAAGGAAACCTAAAATTTGAAGACATCTCCGAAACAGCCAACGTGCTGGGAGATCAAAGATGGTTTACCGGGGTCACAATGGCTGATGTAAATAATGATGGTTACCTAGATATCTATTGTTCTGTTGGAGGTAAGTTTAGCCTTAAGTCAAATCTTTTATATATTAATAATGGTGATCTGACATTTACAGAAAAAGCCGAGGCATATGGAGTGGCGGATATAGGAAACAGCATACAATCAACCTTCTTTGATTATGACCTTGATGGTGATCTGGATCTTTATGTTGCGAACTACCCTCCCACCAGTTTCAATGCTCCAAATGATTATTATGTCTTTAAAATGTACAATTCTCAAGATAATGAGACTGATAAATTATTCAGAAACGATGGAGATCGATTTACTGACGTCACTGATGAGGCAGGAGTAAGATCATTTGGTCTAACCAATAGTGTAACGGTAAGTGACATCAATAATGATGGCTGGCCCGATATTTATATTTCCAATGATTTTAAAGTGCCTGATTATTTTTGGCTTAATAACAAGAATGGAACTTTTAAAGAAGTCTCACAAAAATCAACACAACAAACAGCTCTCTACGGAATGGGGGTGGATATAGCTGACTTTAATAATGATCAGTTGCTTGACATTATTCAAATGGATATGACTCCTGGTGATAACAGAAGATCCAAGGCGAATATGGCGGGTATGAATCCTGACCTTTTCTGGCAAACTGTAAAATCTGGTTTTCATTACCAGTATATGCAAAACCAACTACAACTAAATAATGGGAATCTGATCGATTCGCTGCCTTCTTTTAGCAATGTGGCCAGACTTGGCGGATTGGCAACAACCGATTGGAGCTGGGGTCCGTTGATGATGGATCTTGACAATGATGGTTGGAAAGATATTTTTATCTCTAATGGAACAAGAAGAGAAATCAACAACAAAGATTACTTCAATAAGTTGTCAAAAGAAAGACTAACGAAAGATCAATGGCTCGAAAAATCCCTCGCGATTCCAGCCGAAAAAATTGACAATTTCGTATTTAAGAATAACGGTGATTTAACCTTCACAAAAATGAATAAAGAATGGGGTCTGGAATTTGTAGGCTGGTCAAATGGCTGTGTCTATGTCGATCTTGATAATGACGGTGACCTTGAAATTGTACTTAACAATATTGACGATGTAGCTGCTATATTTGAAAACTATAGCTCTGAAAAAAACAATTTTATCTCTTTGAAATTTGACGGACCGGATAAGAATAAATCGGGCCTTGGGGTAAAAGCTATACTCAAAGCCAACAGCATGACCCAATACCAGGAAATGACCTTAACAAGAGGTTTTCAGTCTTCTGTAGCACCACAATTGCATTTTGGAATTGGTGCTGCACTTACAGCAGAAGAACTCAAAATAACCTGGCCTGATGGTAAAATTCAAATACTTAAAGACATTGATAAGAATCAATTTATTACTGTTGACTATGCCAACGCCTCGGTTATGGATACAGATAACAACCCTCAGGTAAAACCCATCTTTTTAACGGTTACAGATCCCTCGGTTGTAACTGAGCATAAACATGTTGAAAATGTTTACGATGATTTTAAAGATCAGGTTCTCTTACCTCATAAAACATCAACCTTTGGGCCCGGCGTTTCTGTAGGAGACTTAAATGGTGATGGCCTGGATGATTTTGTAGTTGGAGCTGCCCATAACAACCAGACTGGCATATTTTATCAAACAGAGCATGGTTTTAAAAAACAAAGTTTTAAAGATATAGACAACGACAGTGATCGTGAAGATCTGGGAAGTCTGATCTTTGACGCTGATGGAGATGGTTTCAACGATCTTTACATCGTAAGTGGAGGAAGCGAATTTGATCCTGATTCAGAATTATTACAAGACAGGCTTTATGTAAATGATGGAAAAGGTAATCTTAGCAAGTCTTCTACTGCACTGCCTCAAATGCTCGTCAGTGGTTCAAGAGTACATAGTTTTGATTACGATAAAGACGGAGATCTCGACCTTTTTGTAGGAGGAAGACTAACACCAAAAAACTATCCTCTGCCAACCCATAGTTATATTCTGGAAAATGTAAGTACTACTGGAAACCCAAAGTTTAATAACGTCACGGCTACCATTGCTCCGGAACTTGAAAATATCGGAATGATAACTGATGCCAGCTGGACTGATTATGACAAAGACGGTTGGGTTGATCTTATCGTTGTGGGAGAATGGATGCCGATTACAGTTTTTAGAAATAACCGTGGGATTTTTGAAAATATCACCGATAAACTCAAGTTAAATGATGCTAAGGGCTGGTGGTTTAGTATTGAAGAAGGTGATTTTGACCAAGATGGAGACATCGATTTCATTGTAGGTAATTTGGGGCTAAACTACAAGTATCAAGCCAATGAGAAAGAAACTTTCGATATCTATATTAATGATTTTGATCAAAATAAATCAAATGATATCGTCTTAAGTTATTATGATGAAGGTGAGAAATTCCCTGTTCGAGGACGACAGTGTTCTTCTGAACAAATTCCGGCCATCAAGACTAAATTTAAAGATTACGATGCTTTCGCGGTTGCAACCCTTGAAGATGTTTATACCAAACAAGATCTGGAAAAATCATTGCATTATCAGGTGAATACCTTTGCCAGTACGTATCTTGAAAACAAAGACGGTGAATTTATACAGCATAAACTGCCCAACCTTTCTCAGGTATCCAGTGTGAATCAGATCCTTGTAAGAGATTTTAATCATGATACGCATTTAGATGTTGTGATCGCTGGTAATTTATACGGTTCAGAAGTTGAAACCCCAAGAAACGATGCAGGAATAGGGCTTTATCTTGAAGGTGATGGAAAGGGTAACTTTAAGGCCGTATCGGCAAAAGAGAGTGGCTTATTTATACCTGGAGACACAAAGGATCTATCTTTAATAAAGATCAAAGAAAAGAATTATATTCTGGCGGTTAAAAATGATGATTATATTCAGTTTGTTGAGGTTGTTTCAGGTCCATAAAACGACTGATTTTTTGTAAGTATTATGTTCAAAAAATTGTTTTCTGAGTTTAGAATACCCATCAGATACCATTTGATCTTTTGGTTGATTTATTTCGTCTTCAATTTTTTTAGATTTGCAACGATCAATAATGATTATTGGTATTCATTAAAATCAAATTTAATTGAATTTCCTTTAAACATTGTTATCACCTACTTTACGATCTACTACCTTATCCCAAGGTACATTCTTCCGAAAAAATACCTGCATTTTTTCCTTCTTTTCACCCTGTCTTTGATGCTTTTCTATCTAACGAGAACAGGTCTGAATTATATTCTTGTAACAAAAAACATTTGGCCCGAAGCTCAGGGCAGTCAGGAACCTTTTACGATGATCCACATTGTCGAACTCATCATTGGAGCGATTTATGTTATTGCCCTTGTATCGGCTATCAAACTTACTTATGACTGGGTAAATGAAAAAAAACGTAATGATGACCTTCAAAGAATGCAACTTGAAACAGAATTGAATTTTCTGAAATCACAGATCCAACCACACTTTTTTTTCAATACCCTCAATAATCTCTATGCCCTGGTTATAAAAAAGTCACCCAAGGCGCCAAATGTTGTGATGAAGCTCTCAGAGATCATGCAGTATGTTTTGTACGAAGTCAAGGAACCAAAGATTAGTTTGATGAAATCCATCAATTACCTTTACAGCTACCTCGAACTAGAAAAACTACGTTATGGAGAAAGAGTAAAATCGGAAATCAATATAGAGGGAAATATTGATGACGTAGAGATTCCTCCCCTACTTTTTCTTCCGTTTTTAGAGAATTGTTTTAAGCATGGAACGAATCACAGTAAAGACATAAAAGTTATCATTGACTTTGTTGTTAAAGACAATTTTCTTTACTTTACCGTTGAGAACAACTTTGTAAAAAGTGATGATGAAACCCCGATACATGGTATTGGGATTGAAAATGTCAAAAGAAGATTACAACTTCTCTATGGTTCTGGTTATGGTTTAAAGACCCGATCAAAAGGAAATACGTATACTGTCAATTTGAAACTTCCTCTGTATGAAGATTAACTGCATAATAATTGATGACGAACCTCTGGCTGCGGAGGTGATAGAGACACATCTTAAGGAGTTTTCTAATATGAATCTTCAAGGTTGTTTTGTAAATCCCCTAGAAGCCCTTCCCATCATTGAAAGTGGCAAGATTGATGTGGTTTTTATCGATATAAACATGCCTAAAATGAACGGTCTTGATTTCATTAGAAGTCTTGATTCAAGTCCTTATTTTATTATCACTACTGCCTATCGTGAATATGCCGTTGAAAGTTTTGACCTTGATGTACTCGATTATCTGGTCAAACCAATTCCTTTTACCCGATTCTTGAAGTCGATCAACAAATTGTCTCAAAAATTTATCAGTGATAAATCAACTGAGTTGTCACAGCCAATAGCAGAAAAGTCGTTTATTTTTTTAAAGGTGGATAAAAAATTGATCAAGATTAAATTTGAGGATATTTATTTTATTGAAAGCTTAAAGGATTATATTAAAGTATTTACCAAATCTGGTGACTATCTGGCTCATAAATCTTTATCTGGTATCACTGAAGAATTACCCAAAAATCAATTTCTAAGACTCCACAGATCATTTACTGTGGCACTTGATAAGATTCAGGCTTTGGAAGGCAACTCTGTACTTGTTACCAATAAACGCATCCCCATTGGCCGTAAATATATAAATCACGCCAAAGACGTAATTTTAAATACTCCGCTTTAGTAGGTACTTTAACCAGTAACCTGCTTGACGCTTCCCCCTGAGTTATTGTGCTTATTGATCCTTTTAGGGTTTCCTTTAAATTTTATGTCGGCACCGCTGCTTGCATTCCCTTCGAATGAATTGGTCACTTTTAACTTAATGTCTGAGCCGCTGCTGGCACTGGCCGTACAGTCTCTTGCTGTAAGCTCATAGGCTTTAATATCGCTCCCGCTTGAAGAGGAGGCTTTAAACCTATTGGCCTCCCCGCTTAATTCCATTCCCGCTCCACTTGAACTCTCACATGTGAGCTCGTCAACCTTGAGGTCCATTTTTGCATATGCGCCGCTACTTACACTTAAAACCAGTTTTTTAGAAGAAAAAGTATTCTCAGAATACACTTCAGCGCCGCTGTTTACCTGAATCTCATTAATATTATTTGCAGAAACATGGATTTTTTTGGCGCTTGCCATATAGATATTCTTTTTGGCAGTAATATACAAGGTTCCGTCTTTCACTTCAGTTTCAATAAGATCATGAAGGTTTTCATCTGCCTCAACCTCCAGAGAAATATTTTTACTCTTCGTTATATAAACATCAAGACCTCTACTGGCATTGATACGAATAAAATCATTTGAGATTTTTCTTTTCTTTGAAACTACATTTCCATCTCCTCTAACGCCATTGTGCATACATGAGCTTGTTGCAAAAACGAGCAGGAGGATTGTTACTAGTTTGATATAATTTTTCATAATTAAGATTTTTGGTAGGTTCTAATACTAATTGATGTACCCACTTTTAAACAGGTTTTATTCACATGTGATGCTTTTAATTGAATGAAGTTCGACCACTAAATACTGATACTGTCCTTTGAACTTTTTACAATAATTCCGGACGCGTCAATTTTTACTTCTGATTTTTCCCTTCCATCTTCTTGTATTTCAATATGTACTCCTTCTTCATCGATTTTCATATTGAATGAATCATCATCATGATCAATATTGATCACACTTTCAGAACAATCAAGACAATTAAAACCCTCAGGAGTCATTTTAAAATAGTGTTTGACCATATCGTTATCATATATATTCTGCACATTATCGACGTCATAAAGGAAGGTCCTGGTTGAGTTATCCAGGTATACAACCTGATCTTCAGGTAAGTACAAATCCATGTATACCCTTTGCTCGCTGAATCTGTTATTCAATTCGGCTAAAAAGTAGCCATCGATTCTTAATTCCTCTGCCGAAAGTTCATATTCATATTCGATCAAATCAGCATTATCTCTTGCATCCTTCCGGCTTTTGCCTTGAGAAAGTTTTCTAACCTTTGCATACATAGTCTCATTATCGGAAGTCAAAATATTTAACCGAATATTGTTGGAATAGATCTTCTCCTGATTATTAGCGTCAATAATGATTTCAGACCTCCAGCTACGTTTCAAGTCAAGATGATTAGAAATATCTTTATTGTCGACCATTTTTATTTCCAGGGTATCGCTTGTGCTGTACATAAGTTCCTGTGTATTTGTCACTGACCCGTCATAGGCAGAATTCATGAATTGACGCGTACCAAAGAATATGGCTACCAAAAGAGCAACGATCCAGACCCCAAGTAATGAAAGCTTGGTCGTTTTGCCAATTGATTTGGTATTGTTCGACAATATTCTTAATCCAAGAGCAAAAAGGAAAAAGAAAGGTATTGCAACCAATACAAAGATCAAGGCAGATAGAACCCATACGGGTAATCCAGAATTATTATACATTGCTGAGTCTCGAAACAGCCAGTCATCATGTATAAAATCTAAGGATCCAAGGGTAAACATACCGATTAACATTCCGAGAATCGTTACTACCGCAAGAATGATCAATAAGACACCAATGAATTTACCTATGATCATAAAGATGGTTACAAAAACCTTACCCAAAGTATCTACAAAATCTTGTGAACCTGATTTTGCTCTTGCCCCGTATTTCTTGTAATCAGCGTTTTTTACTTTTTCTGATACTTCGCCGATCCCATTTTTTACTCTTGTTGAAGTCTCTGAGAACTCATCACGAATTTTTTTTTCAATATTAGTGATATTCACCTCTGCGCCTTCCATTTCTAATTTCTCGGCCGTTGAATTGGCTTCGGGAAGCAGTATCCATAAAAGTGGATAGACGATAAAACCGAATCCAAACCCGAAAGCTGCAACCAACCAACCCAATCTGATCCATATCACATCAATATTAAGATAATGTGCCATCCCGGATGAAACACCACCTAGAAATCTATCGCTTCCATCTCTGTACAATTTTTTGCGTCTTTGACTGCTGTAATTTCCATAAGAATCGTCATTAAAGATTTCTTCATCAACCATATAGTCTTCTGGCTTACCCATAACTTCGATTACCTCATCGATATCCTGCTCATTGATAACTTGTCTTATATCCTTTATCTTAACCGATAATAACTCACCTATTCTGGTTTCTATATCAGTTATGATTTCATCTCTCCCCTTTGGGTCATCGCTTAAAGAACGTCGAATAGCATCTAAATAATTTTTCAATTTTTGATAAGCAACTTCATCGATATGAAAAAATACGCCACCTAGATTTATATTTATAGTCTTGTTCATTTTGTTGTAGTTTTTGATTTGTTATTCTTTGTAACCAGATTCACTGCTTTAACCAAATCACTCCAAGTGGAGTTTAAACCGGATAAAAATATTTTTCCTGTTTCGGTTAAACCATAGTATTTTCTCGGTGGTCCGGAAGTTGATTCTTCCCAGCGATATGATAAAAGTCCAGCATTCTTCAATCTTGTAAGCAAAGGATACACTGTACCCTCAACCACAAGCAATTTTGCGTCTTTTAACTGGACAAGAATCTCAGAAGTATAAGCATCCCCACCTTCTAAGATAGACAGGATGCAGAATTCTAAAACTCCTTTGCGCATTTGTGCTTTTGTGTTTTCAATCTTCATGTTTTTCTCTTTTAATCTTTTAATTAATGAATTTTAAGACCCATTTTTTAGAACAAAACCGACTGTATGGTATTTGCAATAAATATTACGATTGAGATTAGTATAGTGATCATAATGCTTTTATTTAATGAACTTAATAGTTAAGGGATAATTATATACTTCACCTTGATTAGCCTTTATTGCCGCAAAAATGATCAGGACGAACTTCACAATGGCCAAAATACCAATGAGTGAACCAACGCTAATCAAACCAAATAAATCCAAATGGTGAAAATCATTCATGATGGTTCTAATAACAAAAGGCACAACAGACAATCCAAGAATAAATGTGTAAAGCAAATAACTCAGATTAAAATTGATGGCCTCTTTTCCATTCCTGTCAATAAAATCACTTTTTCTTTTATTTAATTCCCAAATTACCAGTGGTCCCACCACAGCTCCAAAAGGGAATATAAAGCCAAAAAAAGCTGATAAGTGTAATAAAAATGCGTTGTTGTTATCGTTTCGTGTTGCCATAATTCAAAGTGTATAATACTATCTTATGCAAATATATGTATAAAAGATAATACCATGCAATACCAAGTACTATATTTTAACATTTATTTAACATTTTAAAATGGAGCCTAAATCGTAATTTTTGTTGTAAATTAGGGGCTTAAAGAAAGAAAATGCCAAAATTCACGGTCAAAAATTTAAATCGTTTTTTAGCCCTAAAATTACCTTCTGCCTTTATTTCGGGCATCAGAGTAAGTGCTATTTCGGATAGCGAAGCTCATGCAAGCGTTACACATAAGTGGATTAATCAAAACCCTTTTAAGTCACTTTACTGGGCAACCCAAGGGATGGCCTCCGAATTGGTTACGGGGATCCTTATGATGAAAAAAATAAAGGAATCAGGTCACAAAATATCTATGCTTGTGGTTAAACAAGAAGGCAGTTTTCATAAAAAAGCTACCGGTAAAATTTCTTTTTCCTGCCTTCAGGGAACAGAGATAGATAAAGTTATTGCAAAGGCGATTCAAACCGGAGAAGGTCAGAGTTTGGTACTTAAAGCGGCAGGCTTTAATGCGGAAAATGATATGGTCTCCGATTTTGAATTTACCTGGAGTATAAAATTAAAATCAAACGTTTAATGAACCTTTTTAAATATCTCATCTCATGAAAGCACATGAAATTGACTACAAGATTTATGGTGAAGAAATGCAATTCGTCGAAATTGAACTCGATCCGCATGAAGGAGTGGTAGCTGAAGCAGGTAGTTTTATGATGATGGATGATGATGTAAAAATGGATACGATTTTCGGAGATGGTTCTGGACAGTCACAAGATATTCTGGGTAGCTTATTTTCGGCTGGCAAAAGACTTTTAACGGGAGAAAGCCTGTTTATGACGGTGTATACAAATACGTCAAATATCAAAAGAAAGGTTTCTTTTGCATCTCCCTTTCCGGGTAAGATCATACCGATTGACCTGAACAAATATCAGGGCGTTTTTATTTGTCAAAAAGATGCATTTCTCTGTGCTGCCAAAGGAGTTTCCATCAGTATAGAATTCTCTAAAAAACTTGGACGAGGTTTTTTTGGGGGAGAAGGATTTATCATGCAAAAGATTGAAGGAGATGGTATGTCATTCTTGCATTCTAGCGGCACCGTTGTACAGCGAGAATTAAAACAAGGTGAAGTGCTAAAAGTAGATACCGGTTGTATTGTGGGCTTTAGTCATACGGTTCATTACGATATTGAATATATCGGAGGAATCAGAAATACCGTATTCGGAGGCGAAGGAGTGTTTTTTGCCACCCTCAAAGGACCTGGAACTGTTGCAATTCAGTCTCTCCCATTTAGCCGATTGGCCGAACGTATCATTGCCAGTGCTCCTTCTCAGGGAGGAAAACGAAAAGGTGAAGGAAGTATATTAGGTGGTTTGGGTGATCTCTTGGATGGAGACAACAGGTTTTAATCCTTCCCTACTCTTTTTCAGAAACCTTGATATCACTTACAAAAGCATCCAGTTGTTTACCGTATTTAGATGCCTTAACCTCAGGTGTCAATGAGTTGTTAATTGTGTCAAGTAACTTTATATTGGCATTTACCAATTCTGTAAGCGCTATATAAGGAGCAACTTCATGATTAGCATTCTTCACGGCAAAATTAGTTGTGTATAAATACTTCTTCCTTTCCCAGTTTTTCAATTTTTTAACAACTACATCAACAGAATCCTGGCTACCTGCCTTTCTGGCCTCAAATTCTTCTTTTACAAGATCGAGTTTCTGGTTGTTGAACTGCTTTTGCATGGCATTGAAATTATCGAGTAATTCTTGATTCACAGAGCCCTTAACCTTCCCTTTTAATGCAAAAAGATGAAGTTGAGTTTCAATAGTAACCGTATCCTTTTCTCCGAAGAAAGGAATCCTCTTCGTACTGTTTCCAAATGTAAGGTAGTACATCTCAGGACTTGTTACCTCATCGGTCAGTAAAAAGTCTTCTGTTCCGTTTACATGCGCCGAATCAACGGATATAATCAATGAATCCAGCTGTTTTTGTAAATAAAAAGTTCCCTTTTTAAGCCCTTTCACAGAAGTCTTAACATACATGGTGTTTTCATTTTCCTTGGCACAAGCCATTACAACCATGGTAACGACTATTATCAGACCTATCTTCTTCATATTAATTGGGTTTTTACAGTGCGCAAATATATTAGAAAAAATGAATAATTCTATACTAAATTGAGTGATTTAAGGTGATACCAATTGCATTAAAATTGTACAACCAATGGCTGCAATGGTTCCTACTGCATACCCGAATACTGCAAGCAAAACTCCAACCGTTGCAAGAGAGGGATGAAAAGCTGCTGCCACTATAGGTGCCGATGCCGCTCCTCCCACATTGGCCTGACTGCCAACAGCAAGAAAGAAATAAGGCGCTCTAATCAATTTGGCAACTACTATCAATAACAAGGCATGAATGCTCATCCATATAAATCCAATGGCCACTAAACCCACATTATCAAGAATCAGGCTAAGGTCCATTTTCATTCCAATAGAAGCCACCAGGATATAAATAAACACACTTCCTATTTTACTAGCTCCTGCTCCTTCATAATTCTTCGCTTTGGTAAACGATAATAAAATGGCTCCTATTGTTGATAAACTGATCATCCAAAAGAAAGAAGAACCTAAAAAGGTAAAGATATTTTTTACCGTTGGATTCTCAATTCCATTTACAAAATCACTGAAAAACTCACTCAGATAACCAGCTCCCAAATGGGCCAGCCCAACTGTTCCGAATGACAGAGCTACCATGATCATCAAATCAGTCAAACTCGGATTACGTTCTACTTCTTTTGAAAAAGAGCTTACTTTTTCCTTTAACTCTTCAATGGCCGTCGTATCAGATTTTAACCATTTATCTATTCCTTTTGACTTACCTACACCAATTAGTATGATTGCCATCCAAATATTGGCGACGACGATATCCACAAAAACCATCCCTCCATAAAGTTTTTGATTATAGCCATAGATCTCCAACATAGCTGTTTGGTTAGCACCTCCTCCTATCCAACTTCCGGCAAGAGTTGAAAGGCCTCGCCAAACCGCATCGGGTCCAGCTCCGTTTAAGGCCTCTGGATAAATAATCGATACCACCATAATTGCAATAGGGCCTCCAATAACAATTCCGACGGTTCCGGTAAAAAACATTGCCAATGCCTTCCATCCCAGATTAAACACAGCCTTCAAATCTATACTCAAGGTCATCAACACCAAGGCTGCAGGTAAAAGATAACGACTCGACATATAATAAAGATTAGACGAATGCTCTTCAAGTTCTCCCGTTGAATTCAGAGTTTCCCAATCGGGTGCTATCAGCCCAAACGTAGTTAAAACGGCAGGAAGCATGTAAGCCATAAATAGGGCTGGTACAATTTTATAATATTTATACCAAAATCCTTCTTTTTTTGAAGATGTATAAAAAATGATCCCTAAAGAGATCATCAGTAATCCAAAAACAATCGTATCGTTAGTAAATATTGGCGCCGTATCCATTGTAAAAAATGATTCTGTTTAAATTATTTATTTAGCACTCTCTGTACCTAAGCAACTTGATGATGATTTGAAAACCGAATTTCCATTTCATAACCAAGATAGGTTACAGGAGAATCTGTTCAAAAAAATAACAGTTAGAAACTAAAGAAACAGAACATTGGCAATAAAAACCGGGACATAAAGATTGCTTTAGCGACCTCTAAATATATAAAAACTCCTGTCAAATCTTATTCTTTTATCGCCAATTAATAAATTCCTTTTGTCAAATCATTTTAGACGTAAATCACGTAAGAATTTAAGAGGGTCCAGAAGTGCATTTTTTTATCACAAATTAGAGCAGTACCCGGTCTTTAATGCTCATTCGATAAACTAATGAAAAGGTTGACATAGTCATTGTTGAAATGTTTGCTTGTAAAAAACCAGATTAATAAGATCATATAACCGAATGATTCTTTATAATTGCCTTATATTTATTAAAGGATTTGCGCCTAAAGATATGACCCGAATTTTGTTTATTTTTCTAGTAATACTGCCCTCAATTTCAATGGCTCAATTGGAGGAAGATGTTAGCTCTAACAGCTATTTTACGAAAATGAACAATACCCTAAACTTGAGATTGGATCTTGATAATGATGTTCGATCATTTGAGTATAAAGGGATTGATGATAATTATTCTATAGAACCAAATACAAATTTGAGATTGGGTGTTGGCATCAATTATAGATTCATTTCTCTTAAAATTGGTTTTTCTCCTAAATTTTTGGAGGCAGACGATTCTGATTTAAAAGGGAAAACTAAAATATTCAGATTAGCGCTAAATATCTTTTACAAGGACTTTTTGCAAAATTTTGATTATAATCAAGTAAAGGGCTATTATGTGACTGGTTTAAGTAACCCTATCCCGGGTAATTCAGACAATACCAATGAGTATTTAATTCTTCCTGATCTTAAGACCATATCTTTTACGGGAACTACATTGTACAGATTTAATGAAAATTATTCTTTCAAGGCTGTCGCAAATCAGAATGAAATTCAAACGAAAAGTACAGGTAGTTTTATCCCGAGCTTGTATTATGGTTATTTTGAGATTACAGATCAGACCACTCCTGAGGATATTAAAAGTTTTTTCGTTCTCCTCAATGCAGGATATTACCACACCTTTGTCTTAGGCAAAAACTGGTACTCGAATCTGGGTTTGTCTACCGGAATGGGAGTTGAATTCAATAAATTAATTACCAGAGTTGGTGAAGATCTTCCTGATACCATAAGCTATCACAATAACCTTGCAGTCAACATTAGTTCGCAGATCGGTTTAGGATACAATTCAACCAGATTTTATGGAGGTACAAGCCTCAATGGTAGTGCCACCAACAGAGATGAGAAATCAGTGATTAAATTCAACAATGTAAGAGGGTATTTTAAGATTTATGTGGGCTACAGATTTGATGCTCCAAAATCATTTGAAAGAGGTATGGATTGGCTGGAAGACAAAAACCCCTTCAAAAAGAACTAAATTTTAGAGGATATACAGGTCAAAAAAGTATCTAAAATATTAACTTTGACATCGATTTATTCTAAAATTTAAACACCTATGAAATTTATAAAAGTACTTTTATTATTCCTTGCGCTACAATTGTCGGCTCAGCAAGGAGGAATGTGGATACCCTCTCTTTTGGAAGGGATGAATGAACAGGAAATGAAGAGCCTGGGAAGTGAGCTCAGTGCCGAAGACATTTACGATGTAAATCATTCAAGTTTAAAGGATGCTATTGTGCATTTTAACGGAGGCTGTACCTCAGAAATCATTTCAGACAGCGGCCTGCTTCTTACCAATCATCATTGTGGTTACGGAGCTATTCAGTCGCACTCTTCTGTTGAACACGATTATTTACAAGATGGATTTTGGGCAAAGACGATGAATGAAGAA
The DNA here is from genome assembly GCA_964595535.1 of uncultured Flavobacteriaceae bacterium. Taxonomy (GTDB): domain Bacteria; phylum Bacteroidota; class Bacteroidia; order Flavobacteriales; family Flavobacteriaceae; genus Lutimonas. The sequence goes on from CAZQRD010000028.1 coordinate 29,145, forward strand.
CTACCCAATAAAGGAATGGTGGCTACCCTGATTATTAGAATTGATGATATTACCAAAGACATACTACAAAACATTCCCGACACTGCCAGCCTGAAAGAACAGCAACAACTCATCGAAAAACATATGTTAGTCGCCAAAGAAAAGGCAAAAAAAGAAGACTGGCAGGAAGCAAAAATTAAATCAATATTTGACGGCAACCAATACCTTTTATTTGTGACTGAGACCTTTAAGGATATCAGACTTGTTGGAGCACCACCAACTTCGATAGGTAAATTTGGGTCAGATACTGATAACTGGATGTGGCCCCGACATACGGGAGATTTCTCTTTGTTCAGGATCTATGCTGATAAAAAAAACCAACCTGCCGAATACAGCACCGAAAATGTGCCTTATGACCCTAAACATTTCCTCCCCGTATCTTTAGACGGGATCACTGAAAATGATTTTACAATGGTTTACGGTTTCCCAGGAAGTACTCATGAATATTTACCCGCGGTAGCGATTGACCAAATCGTGTATAAACTCAATCCTGCTAAAATTAAAATAAGGCAAGAGGCATTAAAAATTGTAGATGAGTATATGCGAAATGACCCTGAGATCAAAATTCAATATGCCTCAAAATATGCGCGAATTGCAAATTATTGGAAAAAATGGATTGGTGAGAATCAAGGGCTTGTGCGCTCCAAAGCAATTGATAAGAAAAGAGCGATGGAAGCTACTTTTCTAGAAAAAAACATAAACAATGCCGCCTATAATAATTTGTTAGCTGAGTTTGAAACACTATACACTGAAATTGAAGAAGTTTCGATTGCACGTAATTACTATTCGGAAGTGGTAAAAAGAAATGTGGAATTATTGAATGCCGCAGTCAAGTTGTATCAATTCGAAAAAAAACTTTTAGAAACTCCTGGAAATTTTGAAAAAGAAAAGTCAACCATATTGAAAAGTTTTCAAGGCATTTATAAAAACTATAACGCAACTGTAGACAGGGATGTTTTTGTAAAATTGCTCACCTTATACAAGGAAGAAAGTCCTGACTCCTATTTGACCACATCATTTAAGGGTTCAAATATTGAAGTACTTGCCGAGATTATTTATTCGAGTTCTGCGCTAACCAATATGAATGCAATCCAAGCTTTATTGGAAGGATCGCAGGAAGATGTTTTAAAAAAACTGAATCAAGATCCCGGATATCAATTTGGAAAGGGTCTTGTAGAGAATTTCTATGAAAACATTGATCCTAAGTTTAAGGAATTGAATCTTCAAATAAAGGCAATTCAAAAAGTTTATATGAAAACCTTAATCGAAACCTTTCCTGAGGAGCGTTTTTTCCCTGATGCCAACAGTACTTTAAGGGTTACCTATGGGAAGGTTAAGGGTTATGAGCCAAAAGACGCGGTAGTGTATCAGCCGGTTTCCTATCTGGAGGGAGTTCTTGAAAAATATCAGCCCGGTGACTATGAATTTGATGTTCCTGAAAAATTGATCGAGCTGTATAAAAACAAAGATTATGGAGATTATGGAATTGATGGCAAGATGCCAGTCAATTTTATTGGTACAAATCATACTACCGGGGGAAACTCAGGAAGCCCTGTAATTGATGCAAAAGGAAACCTGATAGGATTGAATTTTGATCGGGTTTGGGAGGGGACCATGAGTGATTACAATTATGATCCAGCGATTTGCAGGAATATAATGGTAGATGCCAGATACATATTATTCATCATTGATAAATTTGCTGGCAACCAACGATTAATTGACGAAATGAAACTCGTTCACCCAAAAAAGAAATAAATTCTGGTAATAGTACTGAAGGGCTCACTTAAGTGAGCCCTTCAGTACTATTATATCTCATTATCTGGTTCAGAAAGCCTGCCACTTTCTCTCAACTGCCTGCTAAGCATCCATTCAATCTGCCCATTGGTTGATCGAAACTCCTCTTTTGCAAGCTTTTCAACTTCTTTAAAAAGATCCTCTTCAATTCTCAAGGCGAATGCTTTTTTATTTTTCATATCATTATCTTATTAAAACATTTGAGACAATTAAATGTTTAGGAATATTCTTACTACCCCTCCTCTTCTTTTTTCTCTCTTTCTATCACCGCCTTAAGAATTCCCCGGTGGGTGAACATATTGATCACTGTCCAATTCATTTTCGCATAACTATTGATAAGGTCTTCGAAGTTTTGCTGTGACTTAACGGCAGTTCCTGTTTGTTTGATTATTTTATATTCTTTCATCTATTCTATTGTCTTTTGTTCCAATTATGAAAAATCCTTGCTGAGAATAAAAGGTATGACAAAATTGTCAATTCATTCTTCCACATACTTTATACCCTGACACTACTTTCCAAAGTATTCAAAAAATCACTTTTTAGATACATTTTAGCGTGATTCTTGTCAATATATGCGTTTAGCTATATTATTTAAATACTACAAATATATTATTTTAATATCATATTCTGGGATTTTTATAAAAATCGCCATCTATGTTATTGAGAATATAAAAATAAATGCATTTTTTATTCATATACCCCAATTTTTATAGGGGTCTTTTTTTCATATGCATAATTTTCTACGCTATACCCTCTTTTTTTTTGGGGCAATGTTATAATAAATTACTTTTACCTCGATTAATCATTATGAATCTAATTATACTAACACATTATTAATTACTAAAAATTAAAGTATGAAAAATCTATTTACTCTTGTGATGCTATTTTCGGTTTTTATAACCTATGCACAAGACACGATACCTGCACCAGAGGAAGCACCAAAGAAGAAATTCTCGATAAGTGGTAGTGTTGATGCTTACTACAGAACAAACATTGGAGCACCCAATGGAGGAGAAAATTCACAAGTTCCTAATACCTCTTTTGCGAATGGTAATGGATTTGCTATTGGTATGGCAAATGCAATTATTTCTTATGAAGGAAAAAAAG
>CAZQRD010000029.1:0-31900 GCA_964595535.1 uncultured Flavobacteriaceae bacterium
AAAATATAATTGAAGAAACAATTACTGATGTTGATGGTGGTGAAGTTGGAGATGCGGCTCAAACTACTTTTGGTTTAGGGGCCGACTGGAGAATTACAGAACGTTTTTCAATTGATGCTGATTACAGATATTATGCTGATCTTTATTCTAATGTTGGTGCTGTAAAAGAAAACCTGGAACTTCCTTCTTTCGGAATTATGGATTTTGGAGCTTCATATACGCTTCCTGTAGGTCAAAAAACCAATAATTTATATTTCAGAGGGAATATTAACAACCTTTTTGATACTAATTATATTTCTGAACTAAGCACAAACATCCAATCAAGTGATGACAATGCTAATGGAAGTAATTATTACGGTGTTGATTCTGCAAACCGTGGATTTGTTGGATTAGGAATTACATGGAACATAAGTATTCGATATAACTTCTAATAGTATTTAACTATTTTTAAAACCCCACCCATTCGATTAGGTGGGGTTTTTATTTTTTAATGTTTACTTTTACCATCGATTTAAAAAAATATTATCATGATTAAAATGCTACATTCAGGCTGGGCCTATATTACACTTCTCATTCTAATCTTTGCCGTCGTAAATGCCATTATTGGTCTTACTTCAAAAAAAGAATTCAAAGACAAAGACTTAAGAATTTCTTTATTCACCTTAATCGTTGCCCATTTGCAACTGATCATCGGGTTTATTGCCTTTTTTGTTTCTGGTCAATTTGCCTATGTATTAGATAAGGGCATGGGAGCTGCCATGAAAGCCCCAGAAATTAGATTATTTGTCGTGGAACATCCGCTTATGATGATATTAGCTATTGCAGCTATTACGGTTGGTTTTTCCAAGCATAAAAAGCAAACCACAGACAATGGTAAATTCAAGACAATTGCTTTGTACTATGGCATTGCTTTGATTTTTGTTTTAAGCAGAATTCCCTGGAGTCAGTGGCTTTCTTTTTAGTGCTGGAATTCAACCTTTATACTTTATTTTGGATCTAAGATCATGGCGCATTTCTTAAAAATTATTTCATACCCACTATCAGTTATTCATTACCTGGTGTTTGGATTACTTTTGCTGATTTTCCATCCCGTGCAATGGCTGGCATTTAACCTATTTGGTAAAAAAGGACATAGAGTCAGTGTCATTGCCTTGAATATTGGATTAACATGGAGTTTGATTTTCTTGTTCTCAAGAGTTAAGTTTGTTAACAGGCACAAGATCCCACAGGATGCGCCAATTATCATTGTATCAAATCATCAAAGTACTTACGATATCCCACCGATGTATAGGTACTTTTCTAAAAACTTTCCAAACTTTGTTTCCAAGAAGGAGCTAGGCAAAGGCATACCGAGTGTGTCTTACAATTTAAGACATGGAGATAATGTCTTGATTGACCGACAAGATCCCAGACAAGCAATTAATACCTTGATGAAATTTGGTCAAAAAATTGAAAAAGAAAAGCTCACAGCAGTAATTTTTCCTGAAGGAACCAGAAGCAAAACGGCAGTACCTAAACCATTTCGTGAAAGCGGTTTAAAAATGATGGTGAAAAAAGCACCATCCTGTTATATTGTCCCTTTGTCAATCAATAATTCCTGGCGCCTTGTCAGAAAAGGTGCTTTCCCTTTGGGCGTTGGCATCAAGGTAACAATGGAGGTGCATGAACCTATTAAATCAGATTCTTTGACCTTTCCTGAATTACTTGAAAAAACGGAAAACACAATTAACGAAGCCCTGTTAAAATTAAATCCCAAACTTTGATCTTTTATTCGATCGTAAAACTGTCACGATCTTCCAAAAATCTGAACTGCTTTCTTGTTTGCTCTATATGCCTACGATCCATTAAAACTGATCTAACAGCTTCTTTTCCTGGTTCAAAGCTCAGTAAAGTTGCTCCCATGGCATCATACGCCGCAGAATGCCCTGAATAGATCAAATGATTATTATCTTCCCCGACGCGATTTACCCCGATTACATAACATAAATTTTCGATAGCCCTCGCTTTTAATAGTGTATCCCAGGCGAGCATTCGTGCATTTGGCCAGTTTGCCACGAAAATGAGAAGATCAATCTCCTCAGTGTTTCTGGCCCATACAGGAAATCTCAGATCATAGCAAATGAGCGGGCAAATCCTAAATCCTTTATACTCAAAAATTAAACGCTCCTTTCCTCCCTTAAACACCTTGTCTTCACCAGCAAATGAAAACAAATGACGCTTATCATAATGCTCAAGTGTGCCATTTGGAAAAGTAACGATCAGCCTGTTGAAATATGCTTCAGACTCCTTTATCAATAAGCTCCCGATTACAAGGCAGTTTTTATTCTTTGCAATATCTTTCATCCATAGAACGCCTTTTCCATCCATTGATTCTGCTACTCCTTCTACCTCCATGGTGAACCCAGTTGAAAACAGTTCAGGAAGGATGATCATATCAGTATCCTCTTCAATGTCTTCAATTTTAGATGACAGACTCCTTAGATTTGCTTCAATATTCTCCCAAACAGTATTTGTTTGAACTAAACTTATCGTTAATGATGGTCTCAATTTCTGTGTGCTTTTATGCTGACTTAAAACTCTATTCAAACTTCACTCAATACTATTCAACACCTCTGCTCCTTTTAGCAAGGTTTCATCACTTTTTGCAAAACAAAACCGGAGAACTTTGTTATCAGTCCGTTCTTTATAAAATGGCGATACCGGGATGGACGCAAGCTTCTGTATTCGGGTCCATTTTTTAGCCAATTCAATGTCACTTTCCTCTGATATTTTACTAAAATCCAGCAATTGAAAATAGGTGCCCGATGAAGGTTTGAAGGAAAAATTTGAATCTTTGATCGCATTTAAAAACAAATCTCTTTTAGCCTGAAAAAAATCCGCCAGGTAAAGATAATGTTCCTTTTCCTTGAGATAATCGGTCAATGCCCTTTGCACGGGATGGTTAACGCTGAAAACATTAAATTGATGCACCTTTCTGAACTCCTTCATCAGGGCATGGGGTCCGGCGCAATATCCCATTTTCCAACCCGTACTATGAAATGTTTTGCCAAAAGATGCTACCAAAAAACTATGTTCTGCCAAACCGGGAAATCTCGCAATACTTTGGTGTTCAAGCCCATCATAAATAAGGTGTTCGTATACTTCGTCACTTAAGATCACAATATTGGTATCTCTCACTAGTTCTTGAAGTTTGAGCATATCCTCCTTACTCATAACCGTTCCCGTTGGATTATGTGGCGTATTGATGATGATCATCCTGGTTCTTTCTGAAATCACGCCCTTTACTTGTTGCCAGTCAATCTTAAAATGAGGAGCCATCAAGGCTATTTCAATAGTCTTCCCTCCATTTAACCGAATTGTAGGGTCATAGCAATCATATGCCGGAGCAAATATGATTACCTCATCATCTTTTTGTACAAGTGCCGTAATAATCGTGTAAATGGCCTGTGTAGCTCCTGCCGTTACCGTTATTTCCGTTTCAGGATCATACTTAGATCCATATAGTGTTTCTATCTTATTTGAAATTGCTTCCCTCAAGGAAAAAATACCGGGCATAGGAGCGTACTGATTAAAGCCCTGCTTCATGGCTTTGTTCACTAATTCGATCAGCTCCGGAGATGATGGAAAATCAGGGTAACCCTGTGATAAATTAATGGCATTTTCTTCATGTGCCAACTTGCTCATTACGGTAAAAATACTCGTAGTGGCATCGGGTAATTTGGAGGAAATAGGAGCTTGATAACTTAGCATTTTGAAAGCAAATTTAACATTTGAACTAAATTACTGCTTTTTGATATAATCACTAAGTAATTCAATGAATTATAATGCTTTCTTATTTTATAAACTTATTTATGTTAAGGTGTTTACTTTTTTGAATTAATGGCATAAGTGAGCCCCTGACTTAAGTGAGCCTCTCACTTAAGTCAGGGGCTCACTCCATAAAAAAACCCCTCATAATTGAAGGGTTTTATCTTGATTCAAAATGACGTTATGTCATTGTATAACTGGTGTCTTAAAGACTTGCCTTCAAGTATTCACGGTTCATTCTGGCAATGGTCTCCAAAGATATACTTTTTGGGCATTCAACCTCGCAGGCTCCTGTATTCGTACAATTTCCAAAACCTTCTTCATCCATTTGTTTTACCATATTCATCACACGGTCTTTAGCCTCTATCCTTCCCTGAGGAAGTAAAGCGAATTGAGATACCTTGGCACCTACAAACAACATGGCTGATGAATTCTTACAAGACGCTACACAGGCTCCACAACCAATACAGGCTGCAGCATCCATAGAAAGGTCTGCATCGTGTTTTGAAATTGGAATCGAATTGGCATCCTGGGTGTTTCCCGAAGTATTTACCGAAATATAAGCTCCCGCCTGTTGAATTCTTTCAAAGGCAGTTCTATCTACAACAAGATCCTTAATCACTGGAAAAGCTTTTGCTCTCCATGGTTCTATATATATAGTATCTCCGTCATTAAACATTCTCATGTGCAACTGACATGTAGTAATACCCCTGTCAGGACCGTGAGGTTCTCCATTGATATGCAGAGAACAAGTTCCACAAATTCCTTCTCTACAATCATGATCAAAGGCAATTGGATCTTCGTCTTTCGCGACCAAACTTTCATTTAACACATCCATCATTTCTAGAAATGACATATGCTCAGAAATATCGGTTACTTTATAATCGACCATACGCCCCTTATCTTGCGGCCCGCTTTGTCTCCAAATTTTTAAGGTTAAATTCATAATATCTATTATTTATAGGAACGTGTTTTCAATTCAATATCTTTAAACTCCAACTCTTCTTTATGTAAAATGGCTTCACTTGGCTTTCCTGTATATTCCCAGGCAGCTACATAGGCATAGTCCTTATCGTCTCTTTTAGCTTCGCCGTCTTCTGTAACATGTTCTTCTCTAAAATGACCTCCACAAGATTCTTCTCTTTCCAAAGCATCTTTGGCAAACAATTCTCCCAATTCAAGGAAATCTGCTACCCTGCCGGCCTTTTCCAATTCAGGATTCAACTCATCTAACTCACCGGTAACTTTAACATTTTTCCAGAAATCTTCTCTCAGCGCATGAATCTCATCAATTGCTTCTTTTAATCCTTTCGAATTCCTAGCCATTCCAACCTTATCCCACATGATTTTTCCTAGTTTTTTGTGGTAATAATCTACGGTATGTGTTCCTTTATTATTGATGAAGAATTCCAATCTTTCTTTTACTTCCTTTTCAACTTCTTCAAATTCAGCGCTATCAGTTGGGATTTTACCAGTTTGGATATCATCCGACAAATAATCACCTATTGTATAAGGCAGTACAAAATACCCATCCGCCAGACCTTGCATCAAGGCAGAGGCACCAAGTCTGTTGGCTCCGTGATCTGAAAAATTCGCTTCTCCAATACAATATAAACCAGGTACGGTAGTCATTAGATTATAATCAACCCAAACACCACCCATCGTATAGTGGGTAGCAGGATATATCATCATAGGCGTCTTATACGGATTCTCGTCAATGATTTTTTCATACATCTGGAACAAGTTACCATACTTTTCTTCTATAATTGCCGCCCCTAATTCTATAATTTTCTCTTTAGAAGGATTTGCTATGTGTTTTATTCTAGCTTGCTCACTACCATATCTTTCAAAGGACGCAGCAAAATCAAGATAAACAGCTTCTCCTGTCGCATTTACGCCAAATCCGGCATCACACCTTTCTTTAGCGGCTCTCGAAGCAACGTCGCGAGGAACAAGGTTACCAAAGGCTGGATATCTTCTTTCCAAAAAGTAATCTCTGTCTTCTTCAGCTATTTCTGTAGGTTTTATTTTACCTTCTTGAATCGCTTTCGCGTCATCAATTTTAGCCGGCACCCATATTCTTCCATCGTTCCTTAATGATTCTGACATCAGTGTCAATTTTGACTGATAATCTCCCGATCTTGGAATGCAGGTTGGGTGAATTTGTGTAAAACAAGGGTTAGCAAAATAGGCCCCTTTCTTATGAATTTTCCACGCTGCAGTGGCATTTGACCCCATGGCGTTGGTTGAAAGGTAATAAACATTTCCGTATCCACCAGTTCCAATAACAACCGCATGAGCGCTATGTCTTTCTATTTCACCTGTAATCAGGTTTCTGGCAATAATTCCTCTGGCTTTACCATCAACGATTACCACGTCAAGCATTTCATGACGGTTAAACATTTCAATTTTGCCACGTGCAATTTGTCTGTTCATAGCTGAATAAGCCCCGAGTAACAACTGTTGGCCGGTCTGTCCTTTGGCATAGAAGGTTCTCGATACCAACACACCGCCGAATGAACGGTTATCTAATAATCCACCGTAATCTCTTGCAAAAGGAACGCCCTGGGCGACACATTGATCAATAATATTACCTGAAACCTCAGCAAGTCGGTGAACATTGGCCTCACGTGACCGATAATCTCCACCTTTTACAGTATCGTAGAATAAGCGATAGTTAGAATCTCCATCACCCATATAATTCTTAGATGCATTAATCCCTCCCTGAGCGGCAATTGAATGCGCCCTTCTAGGAGAATCCTGATAGGCAAAAGCCTTTACATTATATCCTAATTCTGCAAGGGTAGCTGCTGCTGCACCTCCAGCCAGACCAGTACCTACCACAATGATATCTATATTTCTCTTATTTGCAGGATTAACCAGATCGATATTGTCCTTATATGTTGTCCATTTATCTTTTATTGGACCCTTTGGTACTTTAGAGTTTAACGTAGTCATAAATGAATAGATTAATGGTTAAAATGATGATATAAAGCAATGATGATGAAGCCTAATGGAATAGCGAAAGAATAGAACTTGCCAAAAGATTTCACGGCACTGGTATATTTATTGTTAAATCCAACCGATTGAAAGGCTGATTGAAAGCCATGTAGTAAGTGCAGGGCCAAAAGGACAAAAGCAATCACGTAGGCTCCAACTCTTAATGGATTGGCAAATTTATGTTGTAATTCACCAAAATACCGATTGGGGTCTTCAGGCAAAAACTCAATATACTTATGATTCATTTCCGGAAACCAGAAGTCAACAAAGTGTAAAATAAGAAAGGCAAGAATTACCAACCCCGAGTAAATCATATTTCTCGACATCCAACTGGCGCTAGCTCCTCCATTGTATTTAACATATTTTACATTTCTGGCCTGTTTGTTTTTCAGTTCCAAAACAAAACCCATTACAAAATGAAAAACCACTCCAAAAATAAGGACTGGTTGCATGGCAAATTGTATTAAGGGATTCGTACCCATAAAATGCGACATTTCATTAAATACTTTCTCACTAAAAAGTGAGGTTAGATTGACTGTTAAATGAATAATTAGAAAAATAATTAAGAAAAGTGCCGATAAGGCCATGGCAACTTTTCTCGCGATGGATGAAGATAAAAATCCGCTCATTTTGCTTGGTTTATAAATATAGAATGTAAATATACCAAATCTCGCAATTTTATTATATCTAATTCACTTGATTATTTTAATCTGATTAACATTCTTATATTTATCCCTCATTAAAACTAAACAAGAATGTCGGATAACATCAAACACACCTTAGATCCTAACAAGTGGATTGTGCTGTATGCCGATTATTTATTCAATTATGCCATCACGAGGGTAGACGATCAGGATTTAGCCAAAGACCTTGTGCAGGAAACTTTTTTCTCAGGAATTAAAGGTAAAGACAACTTTCGGGGTCAGGCCGCTGAACGTACCTGGTTGGTTTCCATTCTAAAAAGAAAAATCATCGATCATTACAGGAAGATCAACTCAGTTAAAGGACAGAAAGAAGTGAGAATGAATTTCTATGAGGAAGGTAAAAATAGAGGGAGTTGGATAGAAGAAAGAGTGCCTCAAAACTGGGGAAATGATGCCGAAAAAGAGATTGAAAACTCAGAGTTGAAAGATGCGTTGGATGCGTGTATTAATAATTTACCGGAAAAATACAGAATGGTTTTTTTACTCAAAACGGTTCAAAAATATGAAACTGATGAAATTTGTAATGAACTCGGCATAACTGCGTCAAATTTATGGGTGATTATTCACCGGGCAAGAATTCAACTTAGAAATTGCATTGAAAAAAATTGGTTTAAAAATTAAAGAAAGGCCTATGAAATTTATGATAAATTGCGACGAAGCAACTGCGATTTGTGACAAAAATCAATACGGTGAAGCAACGCTGTCTGATAAGATTCGTTTAAATTTTCATCTATTTATTTGTAAATATTGTAAAAGTTATTCAAAGCAAAACTATTTGATGACGCTGATCTTTGGAAAACATCTCAGTCCATGTGATGGCTCAGAAAAACTGACCAAAGAAGAAAAGTTGGTATTGGAAAAAAATATTGAAAAAGAAATAAAAAAGCAATAAAAAAATATCTCAATTATACAAAAGGTCTTGATTCGTCAACACCTTTTTTTTTATCTTTGAGAAAGATCATAACTGGAGCCATGATCTGATCATAAATTTGATCTAATATGGACTATGTAGATACTATCAGGCCATTTGCCTTAATTGCCTATTATATTTTTATCAGCTTTATTATTATTATTGTCATTCTCGATAATAAAAAGCCCGAAAAGGCTTTTGCTTTTATTTTCCTGATTCTTTTAGTTCCTGTAGGCGGTGTTATCATATACCTGCTTTTTGGAGCGCAGTATCAAAAAAAGAAAATGCTTACCAAAAAACGTTATTTTGATAAGGTTTACTTAAATCAGATCAGTGAAGTAAATAAATTTACCCCAATAACAAAGCCTGCATTTTCCTTTGGCAAATTACCCACTCTATTCTATAATATCGAGCAGGTAAATTTCACAAATAATAATGACATTGAGGTTTTAATCAATGGGGAGGAAAAATTTCCAAAACTACTTGAAGAACTCAGTAAAGCTCAAAAAAGCATACACCTAGATTATTATATAATTAAAGACGATACTATTGGAAACAAAATTTTTGAAATTCTTTGTCAAAAAGCGAAAACCGGAGTAAAAGTTAGGGTGGTCTACGATGATGTTGGCAGTTCTATCAGTAGGGAGACTTTGAAAAAATTAAAATTGGCAGGGGTTGAAGCCTATGCGTACATGCCTGTTCTATTTTCAAGATTAGCACATAAAGCTAATTATCGAAATCACCGAAAGATCGTTGTCATTGATAATGAAACTGGTTTTTTAGGTGGGGTCAACATAAAAGACAAATACATCAATCCTAATGATTTAGACCTATTCTGGAGAGATACACATATTATGATCAAGGGAGAAGCAGTTACTGATCTACAGTACTTATTTATAAGTGACTGGTATTTTGTAAGCGGAGAAAAAATTGATCTCAGGGAAGTTCGTTATGAAAATAGGTATCAAATATCCAGTCAGGTTCCTACAAGCATTTTAGGAAGCGATTATGGGAAAAATAACCAGACCATAATGGAGGCTTTTTTTGGAATGATCACCAGTGCGCGTGAAGAAATACTAATCACGACCCCTTATTTTATTCCAGACGAATCTATTTTTAATGCTTTAAAAATTACCTCCAAAAGCGGCGTAAAAATCAAGCTGATGATTCCGGAAAAAACCGATATTAGAACAGCTTATTACGCTTCCCAAACCTATTTAAAAGGCCTCTTGCTTAGCGGAGTAGAGGTGTATTACTATACCAAAGGAATGATGCACTCAAAAACGATGATCATCGATTCTTTAATAAGTACGGTGGGAAGCACCAATATGGATCAGAGAAGTTTTAGCCTTAACGCAGAGGTCAATGCCTTTATACATGATAAAGCAATTGCTGAAAAGCTACGATTTCATTTTAAAGAAGATCTAAAAGATTGTTATAAATTGCAGCTGGAAGATCTTAGAAACAGAGCCTGGTATGTCAAGGTACTTTGCTCTGTTGCAAGATTAATTGCTCCTATATTATAAGACTGATACTATGAATTTTTTACCCGACAATATAGATCAATACGCTTCTGATCATTCTCAAAAAGAGCCTGAACTACTCCTTGAGCTATTCAAGGAAACTTGGCAGAAAGCCCTCGTCCCAAGGATGATAAGTGGCCACTTTCAAGGCAGGGTGCTGTCGATGATCTCAAAACTTGTTGCTCCAAAAACCATTCTGGAAATCGGTACCTATACGGGTTATTCAGCTCTTTGTTTAGCCGAAGGATTACAAAAAGGAGGTTCACTTCACACGATTGATCACAACGAAGAACTGTATGGTTTTCAAAGAAAATACTTTGATCGATCGGCGTATAAGGATCAAATTATACAGTATGTTGGAGAGGCTCTTGAGGTTATCCCTGATATTAAAGGCCCTTTTGATATGGTATTTATTGATGCTGATAAAGCAAATTATGCGAATTACTTTAAAGCTGTAATTGACAAAATGAATTCGGGTGGGGTGATCTTGTCAGATAATGTCTTGTGGAGTGGTAAAGTCACAAAAACTCCTAATCCAAAGGATGAAGATACCATAGCACTTATTGCTTATAACAAGATAATGAACGAAGATCCCAGGATGGAAACAGTTTTATTACCCATCAGGGATGGATTAACCCTAAGCAGGGTGAAATAAATCAATTTCTATTTTTTATCAATACTGTACTTTGCATACGTATAGCCAAGCGCATCATATCGTTTTGCAATATGCTGTAAACGTTGATGAAAATCATCCCAATTTCTGGATTCTCTACTAGACCATACTACTTCAGACAAGGCAGTCATTCTTGGCAGTACTTTATACTCAACCCTATCCCAGGTTGGCATATACTCGGTCCAGACATTTCCTTGTGCTCCTAAAATATAGTTGGTTTCCTCATCGTTTAAGCCTTCTGGAATTGGTTCATAAGCATATACTTTTTCAACGGTGGTATGTCTTGAGCTGCCCGTAATGGGTTCGTCGATACGTTCATTCTGAGGGGCCTGGTAGTAATCAAAATAACAATGGGTTCCAGGTGTCATAATCACCTTGTGATGCTGTTTGGCAGCGGCAATACCTCCTTCAACACCCCGCCACGACATGACGGTAGCATTTGGAGCAAGTCCTCCCTCAAGGATCTCATCCCAGCCAATCATATCTCTGCCATTTTTATTTAAGAACTTTTCTATCCTTTGAACAAAATAGCTTTGTAATTCATGTTCATCCTTAAGACCTTCTTTTTTTATTAAAGCTTGTGCGTAAGCGCTTTCTTCCCATTCTTTTTTCAATACTTCATCCCCTCCAATATGAATAAATTTACTTGGGAAAAGTGCCATCACCTCTGTAAGAACGTCTTCCAGAAAACCAAATGTTTCTTCGGTAGGGGCATATATTTCAGTGAAAATCCCCCATCTTTTTGCCACTTCATAAGGACCTGTGCCATTGCCAAATTGTGGGTATGCAGCCAAGGCAGCCAATGAATGTCCGGGAAGTTCAATTTCTGGAATTACTGTGATGTGTCTGTCTGCAGCATAGGTAACCACCTCTTTAATTTCTTCTTGGGTATAAAACCCTCCGTAAGGTATAGTATCGTATGTATAGGGTGCATTTCTCGTACCTGCAAGCCCAATGGCAGTGCCTTTTCTAAAACCTCCTATTTCGGTTAATTTTGGGTATTTTTTAATCTCAATGCGCCATCCCTGATCCTCAGTTAAATGCCAATGAAAGGTGTTCATTTTGTGCATTGCAATCAAGTCAAGATATTTCTTAACCGATGCCACTCCAAAAAAATGGCGCCCCTCATCCAAATGCATCCCTCTGTATCCATAGCGAGGGCTATCACTGATTTTAACGGCTGGAACGGTGAATTCATTCAATTCACCCTCAGTTGTTTCAATATCCGTTGGCATCAATTGTCTTAAAGATTGTATCCCGTAAAAGATCCCTGCTGGCGTTTTTCCCGAAATAACAACAGCATCATAATCAATCACTAAAGTATAGCCTTCCGGATTTTCAATAGTCTGGTCAAGTTGCAGTTTGATGCTGCTTTTACCTGAAGTCGATTCAGCAACTTGGAAGTTTATCTTTGTTGCCTTTCCAAGTAATTCAGATAGATACATGGATTCCTTGGTCAGACTTGAGTCACTTATGATTGTTGTTTTTGAGTTGATCAAAAAACGACCCTTAGCTATAGTAAGATTTTCAGGCTTTGGAATGATCTGATAATCATCTGGTGTATTTACAATGTCCTTATACTTATTTGAACAGCTAAAAAAAGACACAGCTATTAGTATAACGATTAGATTTTTCATCAATAGTTTTTAGAATTTATAAAAAATACGCAAGTCTATTAGCTTTTAATCATGGTCAGAACCATTTTAAACTTTTCTACAGCTTTGAGTGCATGAGGAATATTTGCAGGCATAATAATGGAATCGCCCGATTCTAGCAAGTGTGATGCCCCGTTTATTATGATTTCAGCCTTGCCGTCAACAACCAGAACCATGGCGTCAAAAGGGGTGGTATGCTCACTTAACCCTTCTCCTTTATCAAAAGCAAACAAGCTGATGTTTCCTGTTTGTTTTTTGAGTATGTGCTTGCTTACAACGGCCTTATCGGCATATGAAATACTGTTGGCAAATGAAAATTTCGCTCCCTTTTCAAATTCGTTTTGTCCCATTAGGTTTTGTATTTTATTATGTAAAACACCATAGTAGAAAAGTTCTGATGCAATACAATTGAATCATTTCTATATTATTGTTCTCAAAATTAAGCTTATTTTTTATTGGAACTGCTATCTTCATCAATAATCCATGTTACAAATTGGATTCCTTTGTGTCAAAGGCCTGTTTTAAAAAGATGCTTTGATCGTCAAGAAAATCCTCGATTTCTTCAATAAACTCCTGGTCCTTTTCTGTTCTATTTATGGTTAAGTGTATAATGACGGCCTTAGGAGCCGGATCATAACCGGTGGTTATTGTCCAAGTCAGGGCATTGGGGCATTCAAGAAGCGAGAAACGCAGTCCCCCATTTATTTCAAGCCTTGACAAGGTAAATTCTCCCCATAAACTCCCTATTGAGGCCTGATGATCATTTATTGCCTCCAATAAAAAAAGCTGTGAGCTCATCAGCTCCAAGTGTTTAAAATCAAGGGTGTTTTTGAGTCTTTTCTCGTTGCAACTAATGTCAATTTTTCTAAAAAATTCCATCCCTCCTTTATTCTATGTAAACAGTGTAGATTCCGTTCTGCTGGTTCAGTTCATACTCTGCATTATCAATCGTGATTTCGTTGTATTTGGTAAAATTGCAACAATTTTCTGAGACCCTTTCTGCATCTACATATAGGTTCAAAATATCTTCCTCGCCAATTTTGAGCACTACGTCGGCAATTTCAGATTCCCATCCAATTGAACCAATTCCAATCAAGTTGATTTCATCCTCCGATAGAAAACCAAAATTTCTTTTTGAGTTATCTTCAGTATTTAACACTTCTATTTGTTCGGGTGTATAGGTGCCATTCGTAAATAGGTTTTCACCCGATTCTTTATCCACGATCTCAAAAATGAATGAGTTTGGTGGAGTAAAGCAGTCCTGATCTTCACAGTCATCATTATTGCATCCCAGAACAAATAGTAAAAACAATAAACTAAGAGATTTCAAAGTATTTCTCATAACAAAATATTTCTCGAATTACGCTATAAAATTAAGGAAACAATATTTTTATACGCTGACAATTATCATGAAAAAGCGACTATGTGATTACCTAGTCGCTTTACCTTTCAAGTTTCGCTTTGAATTATGATTGTGCTTGTATATTCATCCAATTTAAGTTATTCGTATTTATCGATTTCTTAGTTCTTCACTATTCTTTTAACCTGTTCCAGTTGTCCAGGATGGATGCCTCTCTTAAAAGCAAGGAATCAGGTTTCAGTTCAAATTTATCGCGTCTTTCCTGAGTCAGGGCATCGGAGACCCACCATTGATGCATCTCTCGAATCGAATCCTGCAGCATTCTAAAACTCAGTCCTGCCTTTATCGCCTTTTTGTTATTTACCCTGGCTGATCCGAAATTGTTGCCTTCGGGAAGAATCCAGGGGACAAGATAAGGAACCCGGTTTTGTTTTAAAAAATCATACTCATCTACAAACACAAGGTTTGAACCGACCTCAAAAGAAGCCTTTGCTTCTGTAGCAAAATCTTTCATTCCCTGAGCCTTTAAAGGCCCCACGGCATTATAAGTTCCAGCTTTATTTTCTTCCGCCAAACGAATCATCCACTCAGCCACATCCCGAACGTCAATATACTGAACAGGATCATTGGCCTTGCCGGGAATCAAGATCTCTCCTCCTCTGGAAAGTCTGACCGGCCAGTAAATAAAGCGGTCCGATTTGTCTCCGGGACCCATCATATAGGTTGGACGGACAATGATCGAACGGTCTTCACCAAAAGCATTGATCGTTTCTACCTCAGAAGTAGCCTTCATAACCCCGTACCAGTATTCCAATTTAGCCTCTTCATCCTGAATGTTTTCAGGTTCCACCAATAATACTTTATCGCTTTCATCAACCGATTCGTTCAGATAAGGATAATAAACGCCTGTAGACGAGGTATACATATACATCCCAGCTCTATCTTTTAATAAAGCGGCTGTTTTTCTGGTCCATTCTGTCTTTCTCCCAGAATTGTCAATGACCACATCCCACTCTCCTTTTTCCAGAGCAGACAGGTCATTTTCCCTGTCACCAACAAGTTGTTCCACCTGATCTAATAGATCCAAATGCACGGTAGGCTTAGATTTTCCTCTTGTAAATATGGTCACCTTATGCCCTCTAGCCAAAGCATAGGATATTTGGTGAGGACCCAGAAAACTTGTTCCTCCTAAAATAAGAATTCGCAACGATTTTTTTTCAGCCGAAAAAGACATCAGACTGCTTCCTAACATTGGCGATGCCAAGGTGACAGCTATACTTTTCTTTACAAATTCTCTTCTCGATTTAAAATTTTTCATCATATCATTTTCTTTCAAAAAATTGAGCGTATTTACTGGGAAGCGATGTCAAATTCTTAAGCTGAATATTCTTATAGAAGACTTCAGCCGCTTCACTTTGTAACTGAATTTTTCCCTTGTTCATAGAAACTTTTTTACCATCCCTTACATATCTTGAATTTTTCAGGATCATCACCACTTCCCCATTCACTATATGGATACTTTTGTTTTCGAAACAAATGAGCTCAAGCTCGTTCCATTCGCCATGAGGTTTTTCAAAATTAGCACTGCGCATACAATAGCCCTCTATCTCCTCTCCTCGGCCCAAGGCCAAAAAAGGTTGGCTTTTATCTGCAACAGGATTCATAATATACTCTGGTAAATAAGCCCTGATATCAATGGCCGAATTGGCCTGACTCCAGAAGTCTCCCATATGACCCTGCATCACCTGAAATTCCTGAGAAAGCATCCATGAGTGCCAGCCTTCTGCCCCATGGGGGCCTATAGAATGATATAAAACTCCTGAATCTTTTAGTAATTTTTTTCTCGGATGCCATACAAGTTCTCCCCATTTGACTTGAAGTTTTAAATGGTAATTTTTAAATTCAGATTTGGTCGCCACACAACCATAAATTTCACCACTTATACGAAGAACCGGTTTTCCCCCCTCTTCAATCACTGTGAAAACACCAAACTTATCCTTGTTCAGACCTATAGGCTTAAGGTCATTACCTTGGGCGTCTTGTGGGATCTCTCCCAGGTATCCTTCAGGATAACGATAACTAAGATAATTCTCCCATTGTGAAAGATCTTTGTCGAGTAAATTAATCCATTGTGATGAACTTGAAGAAGGAGTCAGGAGAAAGCCAAAAAAGACAATAAGTGATAATTTTTTCATTTGATGTATTTAAAATTTTTAAAACGTTGTGTCGCAGATTATAAACAGAAGTAGAAAAAGGAAATTTTCCTTCATTTATTAATAGATTTTTTTAATTCAGCTTTCTTCATCAGCACGCTTAATATTTATAAACGGGCTTCTCACCTGATACAAGAACGACTGCTTTCTGGCCCCTTCAAACTCTTTTAGGCCATAATTGATTTCATCTACTGGTTTGATCTTAAAGGTTCCAAAAAGTTTATCCCAAATAATTAAAATGGTTCCATAATTGGAATCTGTGTAATACTGGTCTTGTTCATGATGTACCTTATGATAGTTTGGCATCATAAATAGCCATCCAAACGTTTTATCAATCCATGCGGGGTAGCTGAGACTTGTATGTTGTATAATCAGAACCGGTATCAATAAAAACAAAAATATATTCATCGACATGATGTCAAGACCAAAAACCAAACAAAATATCAACTCCCCAAGGGTAAAGAAGATCAGATCAGTTGGGAAGGTCCTGAAACTAGTCGAAGCATCCATAGAAGTGTCGCTGTGATGTACCCTGTGTTGCCTCCAAAGTAAGGGAGAAACATGATCAAACCTGTGGAACCAATAATCTGACAAGTCGAGTATGATTACTCCGGTCAGAATTTTAAACCAATATGGAACTGTTATATAGTTAAAGAGACCCAATTGATAGGTACTGATCCAGTTAAAAGTAGTGATAACCATAAATCCTATTACTGTTCCCAGAGCAATTGCCAGCAATTGAAACAAAACATTTTGAAATAAATGATTGATTTTGCTTCCTACATTGGGCCTTTCCCGGCGGCTAAAGAATGTTTCCAGCACAAAAAAGATAATAATAAGCCCGAGTAGTAAATAATTGGGGTCCAGCGATAAAAGTGTATTGATGCTTTCCATAATATCAGTAAGCTAAGGAAGTCTTGTGAATTGGAACAAAACCACTTTCCCTTCTCCGGAAATCACCGCATTTAGGCCTTTCTCAACCTTGGCATAACGAATTTTTTTAGGGAACTCATTGGCCTTATTTTCACAGGTAAAGCTCTCCATTTCGATTTTGGTCACTTTGAAAATCGTGGGCTCATCGGCGTCCTGATCTGAAACTTCAAAGTTCCAGTCATCTTTTGATTTGATTAGCCTGATTGATTCCTGCCAGACTGTATCTGACTCCTTTAAAATATAGCCTAAGCCTTTTAATACAGTGTCGTTTACTTTTTCCCAGTGTTCAAAAGTTTGTAACCCTTCTTGGTCATTTGTTCTTTTCCAGTTGCCCAAAAGCCAATCGAAATTGACTTGAACTTCGTTAGAATCTTGGGAAACATCTTTAAAATTGTTTAGATCAGTAAACCCGAGAAAGCAAAACAGGCTTATTAGTAAGAGTAGGTTTTTCATGGTATTGATTTTGCCGACTTAATAAAAGTACTCTAAGATACTCAATCTTGTTGAAGGGGTCAAGTGAGGATGTTTTTTTGAAGAAAAACGCGTAAGATATTCTCCTTTGTCCTTTTGCCTTGATGCAAAAGAACGAAAAAATCAAGACTGCTTTCAATTCTCTGTAGCTTTACCTCCTTATTTTCTCCACCGCAGCCCTAGCCGTTTCACTTTCCGCCAGTGGTCGGACAGGCTCTGCTGCTGCTACTTCCCACGCTAAAATCAGTCGGAAGCTAAAACGAGAATTTAAAGAGGTCGAATCCGATTTAATCAATAATTTTAGTTTAGGAAGGCACTTCGAAATTCAGATTTCCTTGTTCGAAATTCGATATTCAAAAACCAACAAATCTTATATCAACAATCCTTAATAAAACTCTATTAAACATCGAAATTATTATATATAAACGATCATCATTAATTAGAGAAGTTTATTTTTTGAGTCTTCATTTTATCAATTTTGTACAAGTCATTTAGGTGGATAATCCATTTTATCTGACTAATTCGTTTAAATAGGGTTTCTTTGTTTAAACTTCTAAATATAAAACCATGAAAAATGCAGTACTCGGATTGTTCATTTTTGTAGCCTTGCTTTCCTGCAATACTAAGTCTGATTATCAGGTTATTTCTGAAGTTCCTGATTTAATCATGCCCGAAAACGGTCTACGGTTTAAAGCCATTGAAGACTATAAAAATTATAAAATCGTAGCCACACATTTTGTTACTGACAACAATGAATTACGCTATATCCTTGCTAATAAAATAGCCTTTAAGGCCATTACTGAAGCTCGTTCTTTCCCTGAAGGCAGCATCCTTGTAAACATCGCCTGGAGCGTTGAAAAAATGTCCAGATTTACTGAAGCCCTTGAAGCTAATGAGATTCAACAAATTGATTATACTGTAAAAGACAGTAAGAAGTTCTCCAAGAATCCGGGTAATTGGGGTTATGCCAGTTTTATCAAAAGAGATGGAAGTTATCAAGGTTTAAAAGAAGGAACGGCCAAATGTATCAAGTGTCATAATCTGGCGAAAGACACAGATTATAAGTTTACGAAATATCAGAAGATGCAATAATAAAAATCTTCTTAGTCATTTTTTGAATTTTGTAATTGAATGAATTATGGAAAATCCTGACTTATTTTAAGGGTTGTACAGGAGAATAATTAAGGAATTGAGTGAATTTTGAAAGTAGCTATTTTCATTAAATCCAATCTCAATCAATTCCTTTATCATGAAACCTGTATTTCCCATAGAAATTTTAGAATATAGTACTGAACAGCATAGGTATACTTACTTAAAAAAGCATAAAATAATCTATGCAATCATATTGTTAGGGCTCCTTTCTGCTTTAATTGCCCTGCCATTTATACGAATTGATCTTTACAAAACTTCCCCGGGGCTAATTAGAACAGAAAAAGAGACAAGCCTGATGACAAGTCAAATTGATGGAAAGGTCAATATGGCTTTTAACCTCGAAAGTGACAGTATTCAACAAATCAAAGGTTTTGAAACATCTATTTATCCAACTTTAGTTCGTTCACTTGATGGAACATCTCCACAAACTGATTTGGTGGTTGAATGCTATATGTCTCCTTCTGAAATGACTTTGATTAAGAAAGATCAGGAGGTTAAATTTAGGATAGATGCCTTTAAACAGAGACGTTGGGGTTTAGCTTCAGGACATATCATTCGAGTCTACGAAGACCTTGTCAAAATTAACAATCTTCCCATGTACAGAATCTTGTGCTCCATAGATGAAACCAGTTTTTTTTTAAATAATACAACAAAAGTAAATCTTCAAAAAGGTATGGCGCTAACAGTTCGCTTTTTTTTAGAAAAAAGATCGCTACTTCAATTATTGTTTGACAAACTACAAGACTGATAACTCACTAGCCGATACTATTTATGTCAAAACTGAAAATAAAACAACAGGATATCACCGACTGCGGAGCAGCATGTTTATCTTCTATCGCATCCTATTATAAACTTTACGTTCCGATTTCTAAAATTCGGCAATTTGTAGAAACAGATAAAGACGGGACCAATGTAATGGGCTTAGTCGAGGGTGCGGAAAAACTAGGATTTGACGCAAAAGGAGTTAAAGGAGATAAAGCAAGTCTTCATAAAATTCCAACGCCTGCTATTGCCCATGTCATTATCAACGACCGTCTACAACATTTTGTAGTGATCTATAAAGTTTCCAAAAAAATGATCCACATTATGGATCCGGGAACTGGTCAGTTAAAAAATATCTCCTTAGATAAATTCACTAAACAATGGACCGGTGTTCTTGTAATTCTGCTTCCAAATGATTCTTTTATACCTCGTAATGAAAAAGCGTCTCTGATCTTACGTTTCTGGTACTTGTTAAAACCCCATAAATTTACATTGATACAATCATTGATAGGATCTGTATTCTACACGCTACTTGGATTTTCAACCTCAATATATATTCAGAAAATTACTGATCATGTTCTCGTAAAAGAAAACACTAATCTTTTGAATATCATGAGTATATCTATGGTATTCTTGTTAATCATACAAATCATTCTCAGTGTTTTTAAAGACATTTTTTTGGTTAGATCAGGGCAGGAAATTGATGCCCGTTTAATCCTCGGGTATTATAAACACCTGTTGAAACTTCCTCAAAGATTCTTTGATACAATGCGCGTGGGTGAAATCCTGTCTCGTATCAATGATGCCGTAAAAATCAGAATATTTATAAACAATACTTCTTTAACACTAATGGTGAATTTTTTTATTGTTCTGTTCTCCTTTATGTTGATGTTCACCTATTATTGGAAATTAGGTTTGTTAATGGTTGCTGTGATTCCGATTTATGCAGTGATTTTTTTGATCACCAATAAATTGAACAAAAAAACAGAACGTATGATAATGGAAGCATCAGCTGATCTTGAAAGTCAGTTGGTTGAATCTTTAAATGCCATAGCTACCATCAAACAGTTCGGACTGGTAGAGTACATGCATACCAAGACTGAAACTAAATTTATCAAACTTTTGAAAATTGGATATCGCTCTTCATTGAACCATGTCTTTAGTCAATATTCAACCCAGGGTGTAACCAGTTTATTTACAATACTATTGCTTTGGGTTGGTTCTTATTACGTCATTGCAAAAGAACTATCGCCCGGGGAATTATTTTCTTTCTATGCGATCATTGGCTATTTTACAGGTCCGGTTTCTGGATTGATATCGTCTAATAAAACGATTCAAAATGCGATCATCGCTGCCGACCGGCTTTTTGAAGTCCTGGATCTAGAGATAGAATCAAAAGAAAACAGTTATCATCTGCGTGAATCCGTTGTCAATACGATTAGATTTAAAAATGTCTCCTTCAGGTACAATAACAAACAAAAAGTATTTTCAGATCTAAATTTATCCTTTAAAAAAGGTGAAATTACTGCCATTGTTGGAGAAAGTGGTTCTGGGAAATCTACCTTGTTAGACTTACTTCAAGGTCTGTATCCATTAAATAAAGGAAGTGTTCTGCTAAATGATCAAGATATAAAATACTTGTGCCTGTCAAATTTAAGGTCGCTCATCAGTGTGGTTCCCCAAAATATTCACCTTTTTGACGGCAATATTATTGACAACATTACTATTGGGTCTTCAAATGTCAATATGGAGAAAGTTCTAAAGGTTTGCAAATCTTTAGAAATAATGCAATTTATAGAAAATCTTCCTCAAGGATTTTATACGCAATTAGGTGAAAACGGAGCATCACTCTCGGGCGGACAAAAACAGCGCATTGCTATCGCCCGCGCCCTTTATCAGGAACCACAGGTATTGATTCTTGATGAAGCCTCTGCATCTCTCGACAGTCGTTCAGATTATGTTCTTCAAAAAACACTAACTGGATTAAGAGAAAATGGTAAAACGGTCATTCTGGTTTCTCATAGATTACTCAATTTATCTTTTGTCGATACCATAGTAGTGCTTGAGGGAGGAAAACTGGTTCAGCAGGGTAGTCATGATAAATTGATCCTTAAAAACGGATCGTATAAAACGCTCTGGAAAAAGCAATTTCCTCAATCATCAAAAGTCATTTAAACTAATTTGTACAAGCATATAAATCTCTATTATGAAAAACTTAAAACAACTGGAAAGACTCCAAAAAATTCATCGAATGATAAAACATCAAAATACAGGAACCCCTTCAGAATTGGCAGAGAAACTGCACATTAGTATCAGACTTACCTATCTATTACTAGAACAATTGAGAGAGTTTGATGCTCCTCTATACTTTAACCGTAGCACAAAAACATATTATTATAAACATGATTTTGAATTAACTATCAATATTTCCGTTCAGGTAATCGCTCATGAAAAATTAGTGAATATATACGCAGGTAAGAATTTTGCAAATTATATTGTTTCGCTGCAAGGAAGCTGCAGCAAGCCAAATTATCTTCGCTATCTCAAAACTAAGCTAGACGTAGCTTAGCCGGTTAGACGTAACCCAATTTTGAAAAATAAAAGTATAATCAGATATCCCTAGAATGGGTTATCAAAAAATCAAAATTTTATGAATGAATCAAATTATGGTACGAGTGAATTAGCAGACAATGAATTGTCAAAGCTAACTGGAGGCCATCCCGCAGTGGCCGTCTTAGGAGTAATAGCAACAGTTGTGGGTCTGGGAAGGGCCTTAGATCAAGCTGGGCAATGGTTTCTTGCAGGGTGGAATGGTCCAAAATAATCGATATGGAGAATCATGTAAATACATATGGCGTTGACTTGAGTCAAGAGGAATTACTTAAGTTCAATGGAGGAGGGCCGATTAAAAAGGCCGTGGAATGGTATTATAAATCCGTAGGTAGTTTTTACCGTGGAATCTATGACGGACTAATGGGAAATGCACAAATGGC
This sequence comes from uncultured Flavobacteriaceae bacterium, assembly GCA_964595535.1. Lineage (GTDB taxonomy): Bacteria > Bacteroidota > Bacteroidia > Flavobacteriales > Flavobacteriaceae > Lutimonas. The sequence continues at coordinate 22,157 of CAZQRD010000029.1, forward strand.
TTAAATAAGAGAATTATGAAAACCAAAATCAATATCGGTCTACTATTTTTAGGTATTGGAGTAGTCAATCTTCTATTTCTTTTGGATACGATTTTAACAGATACTAAGGATGAATTCTTAATTTTTTCAATAGAATCCAGTAAAACCATAAATATCATCTATTATTTTATTCTAAGCGCGATATTGATTTTTACCGGTATTTATTGTCTCAAAAGAAATAATATTAAAAATAAAAATCTAAAATGACAGAATTAAAAATTTCAGGAGTAACAAAACTCAATAGTAAAGAACTGCACTTTATCAGGGGTGGAACTGATCCTGCAAAAGGCTCATACGCTGCGGGTTACGCAATTGGCAGCTGGTTTAGAGAAATGTACAGCATCTGGTCTTACGGCCTCACCCACCTTACAGACCGCTAAAAACCAACCCTGTCCCGCCAAATGGCGGGACAGGGTTTTCTAGTTTTTAATTTTTTGAGATAACAGCCATAAAACTCTGTCATAAGAAACAAGGTAATGTATGATAACAATAGCGCCTAAGGCATAGCTAAATTCCTTAAGGTCAATGTCAAATAAGGCCCATACAGCTAAGGCAAAAATTAGGAATTCTATGAGCAATCTGACAAGGCCCGAAACAGGTACAGGAGCTTTACCCGAGCGGCTCGGATCCTCAGGAACGGTAAAGGTTCCCCATAGAACTGCCATAAGTATTGGCAATCCTAAACCAAGGACATATTGCAAGGCACCTTCGTAATTTTTCCAGCCCCATAAACCTACAGATCCCAAGGCAATCAGCTCAAGTAAAAACCGGATCATTAAATTAATAGGATGGCTTCCCATAGTAAATGGCTTTATATTAATGGCACAATTAAAAATAAGATATGAAACTATTTGAGATTAAAAAAAAACTCGTTTAAACAACTTTCAATAAAAAATAATTTCTTTTTCCCCTTTGTAATAAGACAAATTTATCGGCAATCAGGTCTTTAGTTCCTAAAACAAAATCATCTTTTACCTTTTCTTTATTTACCGAAATAGAATTTTCCTTTAAGGCTCTTCTCGCCTCTCCATTAGATTTTAAAAAGCCTGATTTTTCATTCAGGGCCTCAACAATGTCTAAACCATTTTCGAGCGCTGATCTATCAATCTCCGCCTGGGGCACACCTTCAAAAACATCCAAAAAGGTTTGCTCGTCAAGGGTTTTCAAGTCATCGGCAGTAGATCTTCCAAATAAAATCTGTGAGGCTTTTACAGCATTTTCATAGGCTTCTGTACCATGGCACATGATGGTCACCTCCTCACCCACTTTCTTCTGCAACAATCTTATATGAGGTGCTTCTTTATGTTCTGCTATGAGTTTCTCAACAGTATCCTTTTCCAAGAAAGTAAAGATCTTGATATAATTCTCGGCGTCAACATCTGAAGCGTTCAACCAGTACTGGTAAAATTTATAGGGAGACGTTCTTTTGGTATCGAGCCAGATATTACCTCCTTCGGTCTTCCCAAATTTCGTGCCGTCAGCCTTGGTCACCAAAGGGCTGGTCAAGGCATATGCTTTTCCTTGTACTTTTCTGCGAATCAGCTCAGTACCTGTTGTAATATTACCCCACTGATCACTCCCACCTATTTGTAATCTGCAATTATGATGGCTGTATAAATGAAGAAAATCATAACCTTGAACCAGTTGGTAGGTGAATTCAGTAAAACTCATACCTTCTTTTGATTCAGCATTGATTCGATTCTTAACAGAGTCCTTGGCCATCATATAATTGACGGTAATGTGTTTACCAATATCTCTGGCAAAGTCGAGAAAAGAGAGGCCTTTCATCCAATCATAGTTGTTGACCATCTCGGCCGAATTATCCACAGCTCCTGAAAAATCAATAAATCTTTCCAAAGTCTGCTTTACGCCTTTTATGTTTTTTGCCAGTGTTTCCTCATCGAGTAAATTTCTTTCATTCGATTTTCCTGAAGGATCACCTATCATCCCTGTGGCTCCGCCTACCAGAGCAATGGGCTTATGTCCTGACTTTTGCAAATGCATCAATAAGATGATCTGTACCAAACTACCAATATGCAGCGAATCTGCGGTAGGGTCAAAGCCAATATAGGCCGCGGTTGATTCCTTTTGCAGTTGCTCTTCTGTTCCTGGCATGATATTGTGCAGGAGTCCTCTCCAGCGCAGTTCTTCAACAAAGTTCTTCTTCATTCTTAGAAATTTGCAGCAAATATAAAAAAGAAAGCCTTGTTTGAAATCATATCTTGCATTTATTCACACAAATAAAGGGATTTATCAAAGCTTCAGTATCGTTCAATTGTTTATTTTCGTAACATGATTTTAGTAACCGGCGGAACTGGCTTGGTGGGCTCCCACCTGTTATATTATCTTTTACTTGAAAATGATAGTGTTCGGGCTATTCATCAAAAGAACAGTGATCTCAACGCTGTAAAAAGAATTTTTAAATATTATGGTGCTGAGGCAGAAGGCCTTTTCATCAAAATCCGATGGGTTGAAGCTAGTCTAAATGATATTCCTGCCTTGGAAACGGCCTTTGATGATATTAAATATGTGTATCACTGTGCTGCTTTGGTCTCTTTCGATTCTAAGGATTATCAGGAAATGCGGCGGGTTAATATAGAAGGTACCACGAATATTGTAAATCTTTGTATTGGTCATCATATAAACAAGCTTTGTTTTGTAAGTTCCGTCGCCGCCATTGAAAACGGTGCTGAAGGTAAATTAATGGATGAATCAGACGAATGGAACAATGCTACAGATAAGAGTGATTATGCCATCTCAAAATACGGCGCAGAGATGGAGGTCTGGAGAGCTTCACAGGAGGGAATTCCTGTTGTGATCGTCAACCCAGGGGTGATACTCGGATCAGGTTTTTGGCAAAAAGGTTCGGGTAAGTATTTTACCAATGTACAGAAAGGTTTAAAGTTTTATACCGAAGGGCTCACAGGTTTTGTGGGGGTGCAGGATGTAGTGAATATCATGATCCGATTAATGAACTCTAGCGTGGTCAACGAACGATTTGTTCTTATTTCGGAAAACCTCTCCTACAAAAACGTCTTATTTATGATTGCTGATGCGCTCAAAAAAGACAGACCAAAAATTCGTATCAATAAATTCATGATTTCCTTTATTTGGCGATTCGAATATCTCAGAAGCAAAATAACTCTTTCGTCGCCTTTATTAACTCGAAGATCAGCAAAATCGGCACTTTCTAACCATCCTTATACCGCTCAAAAAATAAAAACCTTACTTGGTTTTGAGTTTGAACCCATTCAAAATTGCATCGAAAGAATTGCAACTGAATCAAAATTCTAAGTCTGGTTTTAATTCTGGATGTTCTGATTTTCCATTTGGGCTTTAATAATACTATCCCGCCTTTCTTTAGCCTTTCTCTCGGTATTCTGAAGACCCATAATTGAATCTGATTTCGCTTCGTAATGCTCTTTTAAAATTTTCATTCTGCGCTCCACCTCTTCAAAAATTTCCTCATATTCTTGAATTTGTGACGTATAATATATATTTGATTCAGCAAATTGAGTGCTGTCTATGCCATACTTTTCGTAAATAAGTGACATATAATTTCTATTCTTCTCTAAATATATATTTTTCACATTTGATGTTCCTACAACTAGATGCATATCGTAAAGCAAATCGGTCATTTCAGACTTCGAAATCAAATCGTCAGGCTCTTTATAATTCACATTTTCTTCACAACCAAGCAGAAACAGGATCAATATAAACGAATACAAAGCTTTCATCATCGGTCAAAAATTAATCGTTTACCCTTGATAGAATCATTAAAAACACCTTTGTTATAGATCAAGTGGCCATTGACAAAGGTATGGCTAACCTTAGAATGAAAGGTTGTACCTTCAAAAGGAGACCACCCACATTTATACAAAATATTCTCCTTTTCAACTGTTTGTGAAATATTAGGGTCAACTAACACTAGGTCAGCATAATAGCCTTCCTTTATAAATCCTCTTTTTGCTATTTTAAACAACTTGGCTGGGTTATGACACATTTTTTCAACAACTTTTTCAATGCTGATCTTTTCCTTTTTCACCGCCTCCATCATGGCCAGTAAGGCATGTTGTACCAGTGGACCTCCACTAGGAGCTTTGGTATAGACCTGCTTTTTTTCTTCTAGTGTATGTGGAGCGTGATCACTAGCAATTACATCAATCCTGTCGTCGAGCAAAGCCTTCCAAAGTCCAATTTTGTCCTTTTTAGATTTCACGGCAGGGTTCCATTTGATAAAAGTTCCTTTTTCTTTATAGTCCTTGTCATCAAACCATAAATGATGCACACAAACTTCAGCAGTAATCTGTTTTTCTTCTAGCGGTATTTTATTGGTAAAAAGATCTGTCTCAATGGCTGTTGATAAATGAAAAACATGCAGTCTTGCCCCCGTTTTTTTAGCAAGTTCGATGGCTTTTGAGGAAGATTTATAGCAGGCCTCGGCACTTCTTATCACCGGATGTAAATCAATAGGGATATCATCCCCGTAAATGCTTTTTTGCTTGTCTAAATTTTTTTTTATGGTAGTCTCGTCTTCGCAATGAACGGCAATAAGAAGCTTTGTAGATGAAAATATTTTTTCAAGTACTTCTTCATTATCCACTAACATATTACCCGTTGAAGAACCCAAAAATAGTTTTATAGCTGCTACATTTTTTGGATTTGTCTTCAAAAGTTCTTCGAGATTGTCGTTAGTCCCTCCCATCATAAAAGAGTAGTTGGCATAAGAATTTTTTGCCGCTATTTTGAACTTATCTTCAAGAAGTTTTTGTGTTGTTGCCTGAGGCAGCGTATTCGGCATTTCCATAAAAGAAGTAATTCCTCCTGCCACTGCGGCTCGTGATTCAGATGCAATTGAAGCTTTATGTGTAAGCCCTGGTTCTCTAAAATGAACCTGATCATCAATAATTCCGGGTAGTAAGAGCTTCCCTCTTGCATCAATTAGGGCAGTATTTGGAGGAAAATCATCAATATGTTCACTTATTACCTTGATCCTTTCTCCTTCAATCAATACATCACTAACAAAAGTAGTTCCTTCATTGACAATTGTCGCATTTCTTATTAAGGTGTTCATAGTCGTAAATACCTATTTTTTTGTTGATTTTGGTAAGCCCGAAAATCTCATTTTTATAATCCCGAAAATCGCTTCAGTGATAATAGTTTTACTCATTTTAGATTCTCCTAAGGTTCGGTCTGTAAAAATCACCGATACCTCCTGAATATTAAAGCCATGTTTCCATGCTTTAAATTTCATCTCTATCTGAAAGGCGTAACCTACAAATTTAATTTTATCTAACTGTATGGTTTCTAGTACTTTTCTATGATAACAAACAAAACCCGCCGTAGTGTCATTGTAGGGCATCCCCGTAACAAACCTTACATATTTTGAGGCAAAATAAGACAATAAAACCCTTTTCATGGGCCAATTGACTACGTTAACCCCTTTTGAATATCGCGATCCTATTGAAACATCCGCTCCTTCCTTAACGCATTTTTCATATAACCTCACCAAGTCCTTTGGGTTGTGCGAAAAATCGGCATCCATTTCAATGATATAGTCGTATTTTTTTTTGATGGCCCACTTAAATCCATATATATATGCCCTTCCCAGTCCATCCTTTTTATCTCTTACTTCGAGAAAAAGACTCTTTGGGTATTCTTGTTGTAAACTCTTTACAATAATGGCAGTACCGTCGGGAGAACTGTCGTCAACAACTAGAATATCAAATGATTTCTTTTGAGAAAATGTGGCCCTTATGATCCTCTCAATGTTTTCCTTCTCATTAAAGGTAGGAATGATAACCAGCGTATCTTGCATAATACTTATTTAATAGTGACAAAGGTAAAATAAATAATTGCTAATTTTGTGTTAAGAATATGCTTAATGAAAATATTAAAGAATCCTAAGATTCAGTTTTTTTCCATACTTTTTTTATTCCTTGTAATCAATGTATTGCAAAGCCGCTTTACCTACCTGTTCGAAGATGAAGCTTATTATTATGTGTGGTCAAAAAATCTGGCTTTTGGATATTTTGATCACCCCCCAATGGTTGCATTATGGGCTTTTATTGGAAATTTGGTTGTTGATGGTGAACTTGGCTTAAGACTTTTAAGCACCATTAGTTTTTGTTTGATGATATGGATTATTTGGACGATGATCGACTTTAAGGAAAAATGGCGTTTTGTACTATTATTTTTTCTCATCGTGGTTTCATTAACTTTTTGGCAGGTTTTTGGTTTTATCATTACTCCTGACGCGCCATTATTGCTCTTTACTTCCCTGTTTCTTCTGGCTTATAAGCGGTTTCTTGACAAAGAAAGTGTTGGCAACATTGTTTTGCTGGGCTTTAGCATGGCCGCCATGCTGTATAGTAAATACCATGGTATCCTTGTCATAGGCTTTGTGGTTATTTCACACCTCAGACTTTTAAAGAATCCCCGATTTTGGATGGCTGGACTTTTGGGTTTAATTCTTTTCTTACCACATCTTAATTGGCAATATCAAAATGGTTTTCCATCATTTGAATATCATTTAAAGGAAAGGGGTAAAAAACCTTACAGTATCTTGAATAACCTCACGCACTTGGTAAATATGATTGCAGTGGTAGGCCTTACTTTTCCTGTGGTTTACAAAGCTTTTTTTAAACAAAAAGCTATTGGTGTTTTTGAAAGGTCATTGAAATTCATCGTTTATGGATTCTTTATTTTTTTCTTGATAAGTTCTTTTAAATCAGAGCCTCAGGCCCAATGGGTCGTCGTTATACTTATACCAATTTCATTACTTATTTTTCCCTATTTCATCGAACATGAAAAAGCTCGTAAATGGCTGATTATATTGGGAAGTATTCAATTGGGTATCATCATAATTATCAGAGTATTTTTAGCCTTTCCTTCCCTCTCTCCCGTTCAACTGGAGCCCCATGTTTCACAACAGTGGATACCCGATTTAAAAACTAATACAGAAGGAAAACCTTTGGTATTTGTCAATTCTTATCGCAGCGCTTCCCTGTATAATTTTTATACTGGGATAAAAACGCATTCCTACAGTATTTTAAAAGGAAGGCAAAGTCAGTACAACCTTCTTGATTTTGAGGAAAACATGCAAGGTGAAGATGTATTCAGTGCCACATCTTATGTCAAAAATCAACCTAAACTAGCGAAAAGATACAGCAGTTATATATATGGTACATTGATTCCGAATTACCATACTTTTGAAAAAGTAACATGTACCATTGAAACAGATGAATTAACGATACATTCTGGGATCAATGAATTTGAATTTAGATTTATCAATACTTATGATAAAAATATTACTTTTGATCTGGTTCAGTTTATTGGGGTTTTCCAGGGTTACAAAAACAAAATTATTGCAAAAGTACCCTTACAAATAACTGGTGTAGAGAATTTGAACGGAAAAGAGGAGAAAGTGATGAAAGCTGTTTTTAAAGCTCCAGAACTACCTGAAGATGAAATCATTACATTTAGGGTAGCCCTTGATTTTTATAATTTACTCGAAGGGTTTCAAGGCAACAAAGTATCCGTTATAAAGACTAACAAATAAAAGGTCATGTTTGAAGGCATAGAAATAGTATCTGCAACCAGTGATTGGGTTACCTTGTTCTTTCTACTTGTACTTATTCTTGTCGCTATTCTTCAATTTAATTTTGCTGAACGCTTTTCAAAACTTTTTACGTTGGTATATTCAGAAAAATACTACACTGATTATTTCAAAACCAGGCCATTAATCTTCAACTGGTTTCATGTAATTTTCTTTATTATTATCGTTCTTATTGTTTCTCTATTCATTTATTTTGCCTCAAATGCCTTTTCTACATCCGTAAGGGAAGATAATTTTTACTTCTATTTTCAAATCCTGATCATGACTGTAGGATATTTTATAGTGAGGTATATCGCGGGTATTTTACTCGGGAATATCTTTGAATTAGAAGAAGGTCAAAGTTACTTTACTTTCCTGAAATTAAGTAATTTAGCACTTATTTCAGTACTCGTATTTCCTTTGCTTATCCTGGCTAATTACAGTGTGGGGGTCTTTCATAAGTTTTTGATAAGTTTCAGTATTACAGCTTCCTTGGCAATCGCATTATTTCGTTACTTTGTATTGATCAAAAATGAAAAGCTAAGTTTTGATAATTTGTTCTATTTGTTTTTGTATCTTTGCGCCCTTGAATTAGCCCCCTTTATAGTTATTTATAAACTGTTTGTTGATTAAAACAAAATTATATGAAAGTGAAAACTATACTGGTTTCACAGCCAGCTCCTAAAGCAGAACAGTCTCCTTATTTTGATTTAATGAATAAACAAAAAGTGAAAATCGATTTTCGCTCATTTATTCATGTAGAAGGAGAGTCATCAAGAGAAGTGAGGAATCAAAAAATTGACTTTTTGAGTTTTTCTGCAGTAATTTTCACTAGCAGAAATGCCGTTGATCACTATTTTCGCTTAGCTGATGAAATGAGAGTTACAATTCCGGATGATATGAAATATTTTTGTCTGTCAGAAGCGGTAGCATTTTATTTGCAGAAATACGTGGTGTACAGAAAGCGCAAGATCTATGTAGGAACCAGAACATTTGACGATTTAATGCCTTTGATCAAGAAGCACAAGTCTGAAAATTTCCTTTTACCTAGTTCAGATATGGTTAAACAGTCCATGATCGATAAAATGAACAGTCTGAGTGTAGAATGGAAAAGAGCGGTGTTATTCAAAACGGTTATTAGCGATCTTTCTGACCTTCAAAACGTATTTTATGATGTTTTGGTTTTCTTCAGTCCAACTGGAATAAAGTCTTTGTTTGAAAATTTTCCTTCTTTTAAACAAAACGACACGAGAATCGCAGTATTTGGCAATTCAACTGTTAAAGCCGCAGAAGAGGCCGGTCTACAAATCGATATTGCAGCTCCATCGAAAGAAACACCATCGATGACCATGGCACTTGAAAAATATATCAAGGAGGTAAACAAATAAAACCTTCTTTAGTAAAATAAAAAAAGCGACTTGTTAAGTCGCTTTTTTTTGTTTGTAACAATATCTTAGCTTGCCTTGATTAGCTCTGTGATCTTAGCCTCCAATTCATCCGCAAGTTCAGGGTTATCGCCTATTAATGATTTTACTGCATCCCTGCCCTGTCCTAATTTGGTATCACCATAACTAAACCATGATCCACTCTTTTTAATAATCTCCAATTCAACGCCGAGATCAAGAATTTCTCCAACTTTCGAAATTCCCAGCCCGTACATAATATCAAACTCTGTAGTTTGAAAAGGTGGTGCCACTTTATTTTTTACTACTTTGACTTTAGCTCTGTTTCCTATAACTTTGTCGCCATCTTTAATCTGTGTTCTCCTTCTGATATCCAACCTTATTGATGAATAAAACTTTAATGCATTTCCTCCTGTAGTCGTTTCAGGGTTACCAAACATTACGCCTATTTTTTCCCTTAACTGATTGATAAAGATCACTGTACAATTTGTTTTATTAATCGTCGCGGTTAACTTTCTTAAGGCCTGAGACATTAAACGGGCATGAAGTCCCATTTTTGAGTCTCCCATTTCTCCTTCAATTTCGCTTTTTGGTGTCAAAGCCGCAACGGAGTCAATAACTACAATATCAACAGCTCCTGAACTGATCAGGTTGTCTGCAATTTCTAAAGCTTGTTCTCCATAATCAGGTTGAGATATGATCAAA
>CAZQRD010000030.1:0-30662 GCA_964595535.1 uncultured Flavobacteriaceae bacterium
TGAAATTAAAATGAATCGCAAAGATAACCTAAACTGATAAAATGATTACTTTTGCTGCAATCAATTTTCAAAAAAAATGACGAAACAAGAGCTAATTCACGAGATCAAAGCCAAAAGATCATTTTTGTGTATTGGATTGGATGTTGACCTTGAAAAAATACCTGCCCACCTGCTTGATACCGATGACCCTATTTTCGAATTTAATAAGGCCATTATTGATGCGACTCATGATTTGACTGTAGCCTATAAACCCAATACGGCATTTTATGAAGCTTATGGTTTAAAAGGATGGCAAAGCTTATCGAAAACCATAGCTTATCTCAATGAAAATTATCCCTCATTATTTACCATCGCCGATGCAAAAAGAGGAGATATAGGCAATACCTCAACCCGATATGCTAAGGCATTTTTTGAAGATTTGAATTTTGACTCTGTAACTGTAGCCCCATATATGGGAAGTGATTCAGTTGAACCCTTTCTTGCATTTGAAAATAAATTCACCATTATGCTAGCGTTAACTTCCAACAAAGGTGGTCTTGATTTTCAGAATATAAAGGATGAAGAGGGAACCACACTGTATGAAAAAGTGCTTGAAACATCTTTGCAATGGAAAAATAATGAACAACTCATGTATGTAGTTGGAGCGACAAGACCTGATTATTTTCAAAAGATCCGAAAAATTGTACCCAGTCATTTTTTACTTGTGCCAGGTATTGGCGCACAGGGGGGAGATCTTCAGGGTGTTTGTGATTATGGGTTAAATAGTGACGTTGGGCTGTTAATCAATTCTTCAAGAGGAATTATTTATGCTTCCTCGGGGGAGGATTTTGCCACACGCGCAAGAGAAAACGCTTTGGAACTTCAAAAAGAAATGCAAACTATCCTTGATGCCAAAGCTCTTTAGTCATTGTAGTTCTTAAAATTCTTAAGAGCGCCAGCAAGTAGCTCGTGCAAACCAAGCATTTGGTCATAACCGAATTTTTTGCCAAGCTGACCAAAAAAGTACAAACCTACCCAAATTACAGGCATCAATAAGCACATGATCATTGAAAAGCCATAGTCTTGATTAAGGCTCCATTTAGAGTAAAAGATCACAAAAAATACAAAAAATGCGATGGCCACAATAAAATGTAAAAACATAAAAAAGGTCCAGATTTTAGGTTTAGGTCCCAAAATTCCTTTGACTATAGTTAAATCCTCTTCTTTTTCAATTTCGACATGTAATTGGGGTGACCAGAAATGCTCCTGTTCTTTGGGCACATCAATTATGATATGATGATCAACGATTATGCTGGTATAGACGCATTCATCTTCGGAAAGCTTTTCTTTAAACTGTTGAAAAATGTCAAGTTCTGATTCTTTGAATCTAAATTTGAATCTTGGTTTGAGCAGGATCCTGTTGAGCTCATCGTCATGGATAGGCTGTTTCATGTTTATTGGTAATGATTTATTGATAGAATGATAGAATGATTTAATTCTCTTATCACTTAATCCTTAACACTTAGTACTTAACACTTGATAATCCTAAATATAGTCTTTTTTTTCAATCCTTTGAATCGGTTTTCAGATTCAAGTTTATAAGACTATCTTTGCAGCGATTTTATTAAAAAAGCATGGGAAATATTGTTGCTATTGTTGGAAGACCAAATGTTGGAAAATCAACACTTTTCAATCGTTTGATTCAGAGAAGAGAGGCCATCGTTGATGCTGTAAGTGGTGTTACGCGAGACAGACATTATGGAAAGACCGACTGGAATGGCAGGGAATTCTCCGTGATCGATACAGGAGGTTATGTAGTAGGCAGCGATGATATTTTTGAAGCTGAAATTGACAAACAGGTAGAATTGGCAATTGATGAGGCTGATGCCATTATATTTATGGTTGATGTTGAAAGCGGAATTACTGGAATGGATGAAGAAGTTGCGCATTTGTTGAGAAAGGTAAAAAAGCCAGTTTTTTTAGCCGTAAACAAGGTGGATAATTCGAAAAGAGCGGCTGATGCTGTTGAATTTTATGGGCTGGGCCTTGGTGACTATTATACCATTGCCAGTACAAATGGAAGTGGCACCGGAGAATTGCTTGATGCTATCGTGTTAGCGCTTCCCGAGAAGGAAGAAAAAGAAGAAGATGAACTCCCAAGGTTTGCCGTTGTTGGTAGGCCAAATGCGGGAAAATCGTCTTTTATCAACGCTTTAATTGGAGAAGATCGATATATCGTAACTGATATAGCCGGAACAACAAGAGACTCAAACGACACCAAATACAACAGATTTGGATTTGATTTCAATCTTGTTGACACCGCCGGAATCAGAAAAAAGTCAAAGGTAAAGGATGATCTCGAATTCTACTCAGTCATGAGATCAGTAAGAGCGATTGAATACAGTGACGTTTGTATTTTAATTATCGATGCAGCAAGAGGTTTTGAAGGGCAGGATCAAAATATCTTTTGGCTGGCCGAAAAGAATAAAAAGGGCATTGTCATATTAGTGAATAAATGGGATCTTGAAGAAAAAGACACACATACCACCAAAGAATTTGAAGCCATGATCAGAAGGGAAACAGCGCCTTTTACTGATGTCCCTATAGTATTCATTTCTGCCTTGACAAAGCAAAGAATCTTTAAAGCTATTGAAACAGCCGTAGAAGTATTTGAAAACCGAAAGCAAAAAATCGCTACAAGTAAGCTGAATGAAACCATGTTGGATATTATAAAATTTAATCCTCCCCCGGCTTATAAAGGAAAATACATCAAAATTAAATACTGCATGCAATTGCCTTCCCCAACGCCTCAATTTGTCTTTTTTGCCAATTTACCTCAGTATGTTAAAGATCCCTACAAACGATTTATTGAAAACAAATTAAGAGAACTTTACAATTTTAAAGGAGTTTCAGTGGTTGTATATTTTAGAAAAAAGTAAATGAATTTTACATTTGAACCTTTCCCCGAAATCACAACTACACGATTAAAATTGCGTGATTTTTGCGAGGATGACTATGCCCAGGTGTTATTTTTAAGGTCTGACACTGACGTCAATAAATTTATTAAAAGAGATCCTCCAAAAGCATTGGAAGATGCTATTGTCTTTGTAAAAAAAGTTCAAATGAGCATGACCAAAGGAAAGAATGTTAATTGGGTGATTTGCCAGAAAGAGAACCTCAAAATGATAGGTTCAATTTGTCTTTGGAATTTTTCTTCAGACCTTAAAATAGGTGAAGTGGGTTATGACCTGCATCCTGATTATCAAAATATGGGTTATATGAATGAGGCCATGAAGGCCGTCCTAAGTTTTGGATTTGAAGAATTACAACTCGATCACATCAAAGCCTTTACAGATCATTCCAATGAAAGTTCTAAAAAGTTACTTAAGAATAATGGCTTTGTAATTCTGCACGATGAAAAAGATGTCGATAACAAAGACAACATCATCCTTTCATTATCAAAACATCAAGTTCAGTAAATTTAATAAGGATTTTTTAAGGTAGTTTAAAAGTCAATACACTACCAGCCACCGCTTGCTCCTCCACCGCCGAAGCCACCACCACCGAAGCCGCCACCAAAACTTCCACCACCGAAACCTCCGCCTGAGCTGCCACCTCCGAAACCACCTCGATTGCCAAATCCGCCTCTGCCGGCGTTACTCAAAATTATGGCATCCAGCAGTGAAAATCCACCAGACTTTCTACCTCCGTTCTTGCCCCCGCCTTTATTTCTTCGTGAAAGAATCATCATAATCACAATAAAAATGATCACAATGAGAAATGCGGGAAACTTACCCTGGGGCCTTTCGCTATTTCTTTCGCCCTGATACTCGCCATTCATGATTTGTATGATGGCATCCGTACCCTGATCAAGCCCCTGATAATACTGACCTTGTTTAAAGGCGGGAGTGATGATATTCTCTATGATTCTTTTTGACAGAGCATCCGTTAGTAAATGCTCCACCCCATAGCCGGTTCTTATGGTCATACGACGATCATCTTTTGAAACGAGAAGTACAATTCCATTGTCTTCATCTTTCTGACCAATCCCCCATTTATGCGCAAGTTCAGTCGCATACATAGCGATGTCGTTACCTTCCAAAGAATTAATCGTTATCACAACGATTTGGGTTGACGTAGTATCGCTGTAATTAATCAGTTTTTGTTCGAGCCTTTTTGCTTCATTCCCATTCATCATTTGCGCCCTGTCGTAAACACTGGTTTGTGTTTTTGGCTTAGCCGGTAAATAATCCTGGGCTTTCAATTGAAAGTTTCCTATTAAGATCAGGAATAAAAACAGGCTAGTATATTTAATCAATTTGGGATGCATTCTAATCAAAAAGTTCTTTGTATTATTGATATGCAATATACCAAAAAAGCAGCAATGCTTTCTTACGATCGTAACAATTCTCAGATGAAAAAACAATTACTTATCCTACTGTTTACTACTTTATTAAGTCAAGCTCAGCAGTTGGATGTTGAAAAACTAAAAGGGATGAAGGCCAGGGCAATTGGACCAGCCGGAATGAGCGGTAGAATTACTGCAATTGACGTTGTCAATGACAAACCCAATGTTATCTATATTGGAGCAGCTTCTGGGGGAATCTGGAAATCGGAAAGCGAGGGTATATCCTGGGAACCCATTTTTGATAAGGAAAGTTTGCAGGCAATCGGAGCCATACGTATTCAACAGAGCAACCCTGATGTTATCTGGGTAGGCACAGGAGAAGGAAATCCGAGAAACAGTCTAAATGGTGGCTTTGGAATCTATAAAAGCATTGATGGAGGTAAAAACTGGAAACTGATGGGGCTGGAAAAAACCAGAAATATTCATCGTATCATAATAGATCGGAATAATCCAAATACGGTCTATGTTGCGGCCATAGGTTCTCCCTGGGGTGAACATCCTGAAAGAGGAATTTTTAAAACTGTGGATGGGGGTAAAACCTGGAAGAACATATTATTTGTAAATAACCAAACAGGGGCAGCTGACCTGGTGGTGGATGCAAACAATCCAAATAAACTGATAGCGGCCATGTGGCAACACAGACGAAAACCTTATACTTTTAATTCTGGAGGAGAAGGATCAGGATTATACATCTCCTTTGACGGAGGAGAGAATTGGACCAAAAAGACCAAAGAAGATGGCTTACCCGAAGGGGAGCTCGGGAGAATTGGCCTTGCCATTTCAAAAAGTAATCCTAAAGTAGTTTATGCATTGATAGAGGCCAAAAAAAATGGTCTTTACAGGTCGGATGATGGCGGATTTAAATGGAAACTCATCAATAGCAATTCCTCAAAACAAGGTAATTCCGGGATTGGAGACCGTCCTTTCTACTATTCCGACATTTTTGTAGATCCTATAAATGAACATCGATTATATACGGTATTCTCTTATGTCAATTACAGTATAGACGGTGGAAAAAGCTTTAAACAGTTGATGCCTGCGTATAATACTGAAGTAGGCATACACCCTGATCATCATGCCTGGTGGATACATCCTGAAAATCCTGAATATATGATTGACGGAAATGATGGTGGGCTGAATATTACCAAAGATAAAGGTAAAACATGGAGGTTTATTGAAAATCTTCCGGTTGGACAATTCTATCACATCAATGTTGACAATGATTTTCCTTACAACATTTATGGGGGCATGCAGGATAATGGATCTTGGGTAGGACCGGCCTATGTTTTCAGGTCACAGGGTATTAGAAATTCCTATTGGCAAGAGCTCCTTTTCGGGGACGGATTCGATGTGATTCCCGACCCCAAAGACAGTCGTTACGGCTATAGTATGTCTCAAGAAGGTTATTTGAACCGCTATGATCGTGAAACCGGTGCCTCCAAATTTATTAAACCCACACATCCTGATCCGTATGTTAAACTTCGATTCAACTGGAATTCAGCGATTGCTATTGATCCCTTTGATCAGCAAACAATTTATTTTGGAAGTCAATTTGTGCATAAATCAAATAATCAGGGCCACGAATGGGAACTTATTTCTCATGATCTGACAACAAACGATCCGGAAAAGCAAAAACAATACGATAGCGGCGGACTTACTATGGATGCGACTGGAGCAGAGAATTATTGTACCGTTCTTGTGATCAGTCCAAGTTCTCTGGAAAAGGACGAACTATGGGTCGGAACAGATGATGGTCAGATACAACTAAGTCGTGATGGTGGAAAGAGCTGGGCAAATATTAGTCCAAAAACAAGCGAATATCCTAAAGATGGCTGGATTGCGCAGATCAAGGTTTCCACTTTCACAAAAGGTGAAGCTTATGCCATCGTGAACAATTATCGGAATTTTGATTTCAAACCCTATTTAATGAGAACCCGTGATTATGGTAAAACATGGAAAAATTTGTTAAAAGACAAAAAAGAGACCTTTGGCTATAGCCTTTCTATGGTCCAGGATCCGTTTGAAAAAAAATTACTCTTCCTCGGTACTGAAAATGGCTTATATCTCAGCTTGAATGAAGGAGCCTCGTGGACCAAATGGACCCAAAATTATCCAAGTGTTCCTACCATGGACATGGTGATCCAACCCAGAGAACATGACCTTGCCATTGGAACATTTGGTCGTTCATTCTATGTTCTGGACGACATCCGGCCCTTAAGAGAAATCACAAAGACAGGTGCCACACTTCTTGACAGGACCATAAAATTATTTGAACCTCCGGTGGCCTATCGTGTCCAATACCAGGAGGCTAGTGGAACAAGATTTGGTGCTAATGCAACTTTTAACGGAGAAAATCGTAAAAAAGGTGCCATGATCAGCTATGTGATCAACAAAAAGGAGGTAAAAAAAGACACAGTAAAGGATGTTAAGAAAAATACAGCCAATGATTCTCTGGTTTTGAAAATCTATGACACCAATGAGAATCTTATAAGAACCCTGAAACCAGCTATTCCAAAAGAAAATGGCCTCCAAAGAATGTATTGGAATCTTGACGAGAAAGGGGTTTTTAGTCCATCAAGAGAAAAAGTAGTAACCAGTAAAGAACCTTCCGGAGTCAAAGTTTTACCAGGTAACTACAAACTGGTCTTGCATTTTCAAGGCCTTAAAGATTCGACACAAATTAAGGTTGCTTTTGACCCAAGAATAGAAATGCCTTATGAAATTCTTAAAGAAATACATGACCTTCTTAAAGTTCTGGAACAAAAGAAAGATCTGGCTTTCAGATCAGTTGAACGGCTAAAAGCATCCAAAAGCATAGCTTTGGCTATTAAAAACCAAGCTAAAAAAACAGATTCAGTACTGAACAAAGGCCTTATTCAATTAAGCGACAGCATCCAAAAATCAATCAATCTGCTCATTGATGAGATGATGGGTAAAGAAGATAAACGTCAGGGCATAACAGCAACTAAGATGCCATCCAATATTTCTTATTTATATACAGCAATAAATTATGTCGGAGCTTTAAAGAGTGCTCCGGGGGAAACCGAAAAGCAGTTGATTCAAAATGCTCATGGCAAGCTCGATCCTGTGATCAAAAACATCAACGAGTTCTTTGCTCAAGATTGGATGGATTATCGCCAAAAGGTCGAAAAAACCGAGCTCAGCTTATTTAAAGATTACGAATTATTAGAGTAGTTCTAAGAAAAAACACCTGTAATGATTCATCTGAAGGAATTAGGCATTTATCGTTTTCCCATTTTCCTTTTAGCGTGGAAGCGTCAATAGCTGTTCCTTCGCAAGTGAAAAAGAGGGCTCCTTCTTTTTTAATGATCATTAGCTTGCCATGAACCACTGACTGAATTACAATCTCAGCCAAGGTGATTTCACTTTCATTTGGGTTTCTTAGATAGATTTGAACACCAGCCTCGTTGTTGAACAGATCCATATCTGAAGAGCTTTTATCTGGTAAAAATCCATCTTCGGGTTTTCCTTGAAGAAAAGATCTGTAATTTCCCTTCTCATGTGCCTTTCCTAATTTGATAGCCGCTTTCTCACCTATTGACTGACTCAAACTCGCCATCCAATAGGCATGCTTAAATGCATCCAGCTTTCCTCCATTCATGTCGGTCCCAATGACACCAACCTTGTGTATTGAATCGGTTATTTGAAGTGTTTTAACAGACACTTCCAGAGCATTCCTTGCCTTAAACGGATGCCAGATCACCCACCATTTTTCTGGACTGCTTAAGTTAGAGAAGCTGGTATTCTTTGCCTGGCTATAAATATCATTGGTTAAAAAACCGCATAAGACGCAAAGAAAGATCACTATTTTCATCTTATAAAGATACTAAAAGAACGAGCTCGTAATTTTTCCCTTTTTGCCTAAAGTTCAGACTAAAATTCCTAATTTTGATAATCCAATTATAAAACAACCTTCACATGAAATACTTTCCCATTGACAATCAGTTGTTCACTAAGAATAGAGCAAAATTTGCAGATAAAATGGTTTCAAATTCAATGGCCATTTTTAATTCAAATGATATTTATCCCATTAGTGCAGACAGCACACTTCCATTTGCTCAACACAGAGATATTTTTTATCTCTCAGGTGCTGATCAGGAAGAAAGTGTTTTGATGATCTTTCCAGACTGTCCTAAACAGGAAAATCGTGAAATTCTTTTTTTGAAAGAAACCAACGAGCGTATTGCAATTTGGGAAGGAGAAAAACTAAACAAGGAAAAAGCTTTTGAAACATCAGGCATTAAAACTGTATACTGGTTGCATGAAATGGAAAAAGTATTGTTTGAACTAATGACTCAGGCAGAAACGGTATATGTCAACACCAATGAACACTATAGAGCAAATGTGGAAACAGAAACCCGAGATGCGAGGTTTATCAAATGGCTAAAAGGAAAATATCCCGGTCACAATTACAAAAGATGTCAACCCATCATCCAGAGGCTAAGGTCTATAAAGGAACCTCAGGAAATCGAAATGATACAAAAAGCCTGCGATATTACTGAAAAAGGATTTAGAAGAGTTTTAGCTTTTATGAAACCCGGGGTCATGGAATACGAAATTGAGGCAGAATTCATTCATGAATTCAAAATTAACAGATCAGAAGGTTTTGCGTATACCCCAATTCTAGGGTCAGGATTCAATGCTTGTGTCTTACACTATATTGAAAATAACCAGCCTTGTTCTGAAGGGGAGGTTGTACTTATGGATGTGGGAGCTGAATATGCCAATTATGCAAGTGATATGACCAGATGCATTCCTGTATCCGGAAAATTCTCAGAAAGACAAAAAGATGTGTATAATGCCGTTCTCAGAGTAAAAAACGCAGCGGCTAAACTGTTGGTTCCAGGAACTATTTGGGTAGATTATCATGTGGAGGTAGGTAAACTCATGACTAAAGAATTACTTGATCTAGGACTTATTTCCAAAGAAGATGTTGAAAAGGAGGATCCAAACTGGCCCGCATATAAAAAATATTTTATGCATGGAACGTCTCATCATATGGGTCTCGACACGCATGACTATGGTATTCTTACTGAGCCTATGGAAGCAGATATGGTATTTACCATTGAACCTGGAATCTATATTCCTGACGAAAATCTGGGCATCAGGCTCGAAGATGACTATGTGATTCAAAAATCAGGAGAACCGATTAATCTAATGAAAAATATCCCGATAGAAATTGAAGATATCGAAAAATTGATGTCGCATTAAAGGCGAGAGGTTTTTCTGATTTTGGTGATCGTTTTTAGATAATAGTTTTGTTGTTATATGTAGTTGTGGGTAATTGTCCATGCCTAATTAGTACTGACCGTTTTTAGATAATTATTTCGATATTAAGTTTGTCTCTTTTAGGAATCAAAAACTCGTGAGATATTCTCTCTTGTCCTTTTGTCTTGAAACAAAAGAACGAAAAATTCAAGACTGCTTTTAATTCTCTGTAACTTTGCCTCCTTATTTTCTCCACCGCAGCCCTAGCCGTTTCACTACGGGGCTGCTGCTACTTCCGGCGTTAAAATAAGTCGGAAGCTAAAACGAGAATTTAAAGAGGTCGTTAGCATCTCAAGAAATACTGTCAACAGGATCAAAGTTTCTATAGGAGGTAGCGCTGCACGAAGCAATAATGAACGAAGCAACGGAATTGCGTTCGCACTGAAAGGGAGAACAAGCATGAAGTTGCGTGAGTGAATGGTGCGCAGCAATTGCCTTGTGCAGTGACAGCGGTTTTTGGTTCTTTTTGGCGCGTCAAAAAAGAACAAAAGAAATTATTTTACGCCCCTTCCTTTTAAAGATAAAGCATGATGCATCAAGGCAAAAGGACAAAGAATAATATCTTACGTGTTTTTCTTCTAAAAAAACTAAAATTACATCAGGTATCAACAACTTCTTTCCTGTTCAAAAAAGTGAATACATTAGCAAATAAAAAACCAATCATAGAAGGAATCACCCAACCCAGGGCATCTCTCGAGAATGGAATAATGTTGTAAACGGTTTCAAGATTTTCGGGAGGAATCAGGAA
Source organism: uncultured Flavobacteriaceae bacterium (assembly GCA_964595535.1). Taxonomy (GTDB): domain Bacteria; phylum Bacteroidota; class Bacteroidia; order Flavobacteriales; family Flavobacteriaceae; genus Lutimonas. The sequence continues at coordinate 10,425 of CAZQRD010000030.1, forward strand.
TTTTAGAAAATCAGGAATGCTAAATACAAAAGCAATCCCTACTACTGTTCTGAATACAAATGCACCTGCATATTTTTCTGGAAGCAAATTCAGCACAATCAATACGATTGAGATAGGATAAATAAACATCAAAGCATAGACAGCTAAATCGATTATAAATTTCACTTCAAATTGTCCCATACCAATACCCAGGAAACATGAAACCGCTGTCGCGATAACATACACCTTCTTAGAATTGCCGAAAATACCCTTAAAAAAATCCGCGGTTCCAATCACAATACTGACTGCTGTAGTAAAACAAGCCAGGGCGACCAATACACTTAAAAATGCAGTGCCGGTTTCACCCATGGTCTCAGTACTTAAAGCCGAAAGCAAGCTGGTTCGGCTTATAGATTGATCGAAATGAGAACTGTATTTGGCTCCAATAAAGATCAACCCGATATAAATGATGAATAAACCTAACATAGCTATAAATCCTGATCTTCCGATAATCATTTGCTTTTCCCTAATATTCATATTTTTTTTTGAATTCTGAATGGTGATCACAACTACACCACCCATAAGCAATCCTGCAAGAGCGTCATAAGTTTGATAACCTTCCAAAAATCCACTTATTAAAGGCGCTTCATAACTTCCCGAATGAATATTGTACCCGGGTCCGAAAATACCGAGTAAGATAATGGCCAACAAAATAATCCCAATGATGGGTGTCAAAAACTTACCCAAAAAATCAATCACTTTGCCCCTGTTGATTGCAAAAAGAAAAACCAGTGTAAAATAAATACCACTGGTCAATAAAGAACTGCTTCCAAAATAGGGCTCAATCGCCATCTCATGAGTAACTGCTGCTGTTCTTGGACAAGGAAGGATAATGGCAATCGCATAAACAAAAATACTGTAGACAAGACCAAATTTATATGAAACTTTCCTGCCAAAATCTACCATAGTTCCCTGCAATTTGGCATGACCAAAAAGAGCCATTAAAGGAATTACTGTTGTCGATAATAGAAATCCAACTGATACCAAAACCCAATCTGTTCCGGCTTTAAACCCAAGCATCGGAGGAAGTATTAGGTTCCCAGCTCCAAAAAAGGCCGCAAAAATAGCAAAACCCAAAACAAAGGTCTCTTTGGTTCGGTTCATGAGGTTAGTATTTTGATAAATATACTGTAAATTAGCATATCAATTTCATCCCCATGCCCAATTTACGATACAAGAATTTAAATCTTCATTTTAGCGATAAAGGAAGCGGAAAACCCGCTTTATTTTTACATGGGTTTCTTGAAGACTTAAGCATGTGGCAAAAAGTAACAGCTCCTTTTGAAAAAACACATAGAGTAATTTCCTTAGACCTTCTTGGACACGGCAAAACAGGAAATCTGGGCTATATACACAGTATGGAAACTCAGACTGAGATGGTTAAATTTCTGCTCAATAAATTAGAAATTAACAAATGTACTTTGATCGGACACAGTATGGGAGGGTATATAGCTTTGGCCTTTGCAGAACTTTACCCTGAACAGGTTTCAGGCTTGTGCCTTATGAATTCGACAGCCTTTGCAGATACACCTGAAAAAAAAATAAACAGGGACCGTGGCATTATAGCCGTAAAGAAAAATCACAGAATCCTTGTAAGAACAGCCATTCCAAACTTGTTCTCACAAGAGAACAGATCTGTCTTTTCGAATGAAATTCTGGAAATTACCGAAAAGGCATTACAAATGAGTCAGCAAGGAATTATTGCTGCTCTCGATGGAATGAAAAACAGAAAGGATCGTACCCATTTACTAGAGAAAAATGATTATCCGATACTGATGATCATAGGGAAGAAGGATCCCGCACTCGATTACCAAAGTTCAGTGCTTCAGGCCTCATTTGGATCTGTTGAAAAAGTCGTTTTTCAAGATGGTCATATGAGTCATATAGAAAATGAACAAGAATTGATCAAGACCCTGTCTGAGTGGGGGCCTCTGCATAATGATCATGAATAAGTTTCCATATGAATGATATTTGCCCACTTTGTGCCACTCCTGCCAACTCGTTCTACCAAGATCAAAAGCAACACTTCCTGCTATGCCCGAACTGTAAAGGAATTTTCAGAGACCGTAATGAGTTGTTGCACGAGCAGGATGAAAAGGCTAGATATCTTCACCATAAAAGTGACATAACAGACATTGGCTATTTTCAATTCGTAAGGCCCATAATAGATCAGGTAAAACAATATTTTGACGAAGGAGCTAATGGTCTTGATTTTGGCTGTGGCCATACTCCGGTTTTGTCTGAACATCTTATAAAAGAGGGGTATACGATGTCAATTTTCGACCCAATTTTTTTTGATAACATTTCTGTCTTGAATGACAGGTATGATTTTATTGTATGTTGTGAAGTCATGGAGCATTTTTACAATCCATTCTTGGAATTCAAAAAATTGCATAAGACCTTACTCCCGGATGGAAAACTCATCTGTAAAACACATCTTTTTGAGAAAGAAATGGACTTTGATCGCTGGTATTATAAAAATGACCCTTCTCATGTATTCATTTATCAGCAAAAAACTGCAGAATGGATCAAAGATAGCTGTAATTTCAAAGATGTTAAAGTCTCTGATAGGGTGATCACTTTTTCCAAATAATCACTAAATTTAAGATTCGGAAATTCATTCTTACTCAAAGATCGAAGCAATGAAGAAAATAATCACTTTACTTATGATAAGCCTGCTTGCAGGACCTCTGGTTTTTGGTCAATCCAAAAAAGAACTAAAAAAGGAACAAGCGGCTGAAGAATATGAAAAAATGAAAGCCTTAATCGAGAGTAGGGAATTTATTTTTCAGGCTGACTGGGCAAATTCTCAGGCGGGAGGAAGAATCATTTTAACTACAACTACTAACTTCTTAAAGATCAATAAAGACAGTGCCAGTATTTATTTGCCCTTTTTCGGTTCTTTATACTCTGGTTCATTGGCCATAACCGGTAACAGCGGGATTGAATTTGACGGACTCATGGAAGATTTCCAAAAGACAGTTGATGATGAGAAGCAAAAAATAAATGTGAAATTTAGCGCCAGCAGCAAAAATGAAAGATATGACTTTACTATGTCGTTTTTCAACAATGGAAAGACACATGTAAACCTAAATACAAATTACCGATCAAATATTAAATATGACGGAATGACTAAAAAACCAAAGCCTAAGGAATAAGTTATTTTAATTCATTGCGTTCCATCCTTGAGCAACGATCTCCACTTTTTGACCCCCTCTTGTCACGAGCTGAACGATATTGGTGTCATCTGTCATATGACCAATAATACTGAAATTTGGATTTGCCTTAATCTTTGGAAAATCCTCTTGTTTAACTGTGAATAATAACTCGTAATCCTCTCCCCCACTTAAGGCGATCGTCGTACTGTCAATATTGAATTCTTCACATGTAGAAATAACTTGTTGATCTAAAGGAATTTTATCTTCAAAAAGCTGACATCCTGTATTTGATTGTTTACACAAATGAAGTATTTCTGATGAAAGACCATCAGAAATATCAATCATTGATGTAGGTTGGACCTCGAGATCTGCCAATAATTGGACGATATCCTTTCTGGCTTCAGGTTTTAACTGACGCTCCACCAGATAGGTGTAATTTTCAAGTTCGTGTTCGGCATTAGGATTGACCTGAAAAACCTGTTTTTCTCGTTCAAGAACCTGTAAGCCAAGATAAGCGGCTCCAAGGTCACCTGTTACTACAAGAAGATCGTTTGATTTGGCACCGTTTCTGTATACACATTTTTCCTTCTTCACTTCTCCAATTGCCGTGATGCTAATCAATAAACCCTTTGTTGAAGAAGTTGTATCTCCTCCCACCAAATCCACTTTATACGAATTGCAGGCCAGGTGAATTCCTGCATATAATTCCTCCAAAGCTTCCAGAGGAAACCGGTTGGAAACAGCTATAGACACGGTAATTTGTTTGGCCTCACCATTCATGGCATAAACATCCGAAAGATTAACCATTACAGCTTTATAACCAAGGTGTTTAAGAGGCATATAACTTAAATCAAAATGTACACCTTCAACTAACAAATCTGTGGTAACTAACGTTTGAACATCACTTTTACCTATAACAGCACAGTCATCACCTATTCCTTTAAATGTCTCATCATGATGAATAACGGTCTTACTCGTAAGGTGATCTATTAACTTAAATTCTCCCAATTCTGAAAGGGAAGTTTTGGACTGGTTTTTATCTTCTATCATGGCGCAAAGATAGTTGATATTTAAAAATATTCTTTTATTAATTGCACCCGATCTCCCAAATATTTCGATTAATGACCTGATGATATATCTTGGGACCATGATGTTGTGTCAGTTCCATAAATTTCCTACATTTAGAGCAATTATTAAGGCCGATAATTGACTAATCATTTTATTGTTTCAATGAAAAATATTTCTCTTTCAACCAAAGTTCTTCTAGGTGTTTTAACTGGCGTCTTAACCGGACTTTTTTTTGGCGAAGAAGTAGCGTGGCTTGGTATTATTGGAGATATTTTTATAGGCCTCCTTCAAATGACTGTGCTCCCATATATCATGTTTTCACTAATTGTCAATATTGGAAGACTATCCATGGATACCGGTAAGAAGATTATTCGTTTCGGGCTAATCTTTTTGTTTCTCCTTTTAAGTATCGGGCTTATTTATCTTGTTGTGCTTCCCATGAGTTTCCCTAATTGGGTAAGTGGTAATTTTTACAGTTCGGATTTTTTGGAACCCAGTATTCCCTTTGATTTTGTTAAACTTTACATACCTGCCAACCCTTTTGAGTCTATGAGCGACAATGTAGTTCCTGCCGTAGTCTTATTCAGCATTTTTATAGGACTGGGAGTAATGAAATTACCGAATAAGGAGGCCTTGCTCAAACCCTTGGATATTCTTACCGATGGTCTAAACCAGGTCAATAAAATGATCATCAAGATAACTCCAATAGGGGTTTTCAGTATAGCTGCAGGGGTTGTTAGTACTCTGAGTTGGTCTGATCTTAGCAGACTCCAGGGATATTTACTTGTATACCTTCTGGCAGCGATTTTGATCACCTTTTTAGTGTTGCCCTATGTAATTTCAATCTTTACACCTTACTCATCAAAAACCATCTTCAAGATCACCAGATCAACCTTGATCACTATTTTTGCCACTGGGAAAATCATCGTGGTCTACCCCCAACTAATTGAGAATATCAAAGAGATTATCCGGTCTGATGAAAGTGCAACAGAAGAAGCCCAGGATAGGGTAGATATTATTATGCCTTTGGCTTATCCTTTCCCAAATCTGGGTACTTTTATGATCTTTATATTTGTTCCCTTTGCCGCATGGTTTACTGGTGAAGCATTCGAATTTATGGACTATCCAGTCTTTTTGAGCTCTACTTTTTTGAGTAGTTTTGTGGCACCGATTACCGGGCTTCCCTTTAGTCTGGATCTCTTAAAGGTTCCAAAAGAGACTTTTCAACTCTTTGTCGTATCAACAGTTTTAACAGACAGGATCAGGGTTGTTTTAGGTGCCTTTCACCTAATCGCCCTTACGCTGCTCACCATTAGCGCAAGTGGAGGATATTTAAAATTCAAAAAGAAAAAATTCATTCAAGGAATAGTTATAGTGACCATTACAACAGTTGTATCCATTTTTGGCCTGAGGTCACTCCTTGAATCCAGCATGAAAAATATCCCCACGAATCTTGAGATTGTAAATAGTTTTCAGTTGATCAGCAATCAACAAGAATTTGTGATCCTTGATAATGGAGCTAAAAACCCCAATCCGAAATGGAGACGTGAAAATTCTTTAAGTCGCATCAAAAGAAGGGGGAAGATTAGAATAGGTTATTTCGAACAAGCTGGACCTTTTACGTTTAAAAACAAAGACAGTATATTGGTTGGATTTGGTATCGACCTAGCTCACCGGCTCGCCGATGATCTTCATGTTAGTATTGAATTTGTTCCTATTGTCCCTGGTCGTCTTATTGATGAAATGAATCAGGATTATTTTGATATTGTAATGTCAGATATCTTCCTGTCTAGTCGTTATGCTGAAGAACTGGAGTTGTCAAAGCCATACTTAAACATCTCTCTTGCTTTGTTGACTAAACAGGATAATAAAATGTTTGACAGTTTTGATATTACATCCAAACTCGACACTTTCACCATTTCTTACATCGATCGAAAAGAGATTGCCAAGGAATTTCTGTCCTACTTTCCGAAGGGAGGTGCTTATCCGGTTCCGCAAGTGAAAGATTTTTTTGAACTCAACGGATCTGTAAAAATGAAATCTGACAGTAGCAGAATTGATTCCATAAGTATTGACGCACATCTTACAAGTGCCGAAAGAGCAGCTTCAATAACCGTTTTAATACCAGGTTATAAAGTAGTGAATCCGCTTCCTTATCATATTAACAATGCTCTTGTTTTCCCCATAGCTAAAGACAATATTTGGAGAAATTATATTGATAAATGGATCGATTTTAGAAAACAAGATGGAACTTTTAACAAGATCTATGACCAATGGATTCTGGGTAATCCTCATCAAAAAAAAGTTAAAAAGTGGAGCATTTTGGAAAATATAATTAAACCCAGATTTATGACAACTGCAGAAAATTCCTCCGATTCAATTCAGTAAATAAATTAAGTATAAAGAGTTAAAGATCCCTTTCCTTCTGAATGTGTTCATAGGCCCTTTGTACTTGTCTGAATTTTTCTTCTGCTCCTTTAACGTGTTCAGGTCCAAGATTTTGAAGTTTATCCGGATGGTATTTTTTGACCATTCTCCTATAAGCTTTTTTAAGCTCATCATTTGATGCCGATTTATCAATTTCGAGAATTTTATAGGAACTGTCCACCTCATTATAGAACATGGCCTTAATCGAATTAAAATCGTTTTGATTGATGTTAAGATACCCGCCTATGGTATTGATTTTGTGCAATTCCTTCTCGGTTACCAGGCCGTCTGATTTCGCAACTCCAAACAAGAAATGTAGTAACTGAAGTCTCGAAGGATGATTCATATGCTTATTGATCTGCATACATACCTGTCGCGTGGAAATCTTATTATTATTAATAATTCCTTTGAATAGTTTAAAAGCATGATTGGCACGATCTTCACCGTACATACCGATAAAGGAAGATCTCACAAAATCAAGTTCTCTCTTGTCTACGCTTCCATCGGCTTTGATGACAATAGCGGCTAATACCAATAAACTAATTTCAAAATCTCCCGACTGGGTAGATTGTTTGGACCTTAAACTCTTATTTGCATCCAGGAGTTCGCTTTCTGAGAACTCATCTACAAAACTACCAAAAACGAAGCCAAGGATGCCACCAATAGGTCCTGCAAAGGTCCATCCTAAACCGGCCCCAAGCCATTTCGAAAAATTTGCCATAAACAATTTTAAAAGCACAAATATACGCGTCTGCGCACATCTTCCGTCAATTCAAATCCAAATATTTTGTGAAAAATAGGCTATTCGAGGCCAGTTTAGTGTATTAAAGCATTTTCATATGGTAATTTACCACTCATCTGCCGTCTATAGCAAGAATAAAAACAATTGTTAACCTTTTGATTTTTCAGACATTAGTCAGGGGCTAACTTAAGTCAGACCCTGGCTGGATAATATCTTTTCATTGCTTATCTTTGCATACTCAATTATTTAACTTAAAATTAAAATTATGTATCCAGAAGAATTGGTAAAGCCTATGCGTCAGGAATTAGTGAATGCAGGTTTTGAAGAATTATATACATCACAGGATGTTGAAAGCGCATTGGAACAAACAGGAACGACGCTTGTCATGGTGAACTCTGTATGCGGTTGTGCCGCGGGAACAGCAAGACCAGGTGCCATTGCTTCCTTGCAAGTTGAAAAAGCCCCTGATCACTTAACTACTGTTTTTGCAGGTGTTGACGTTGATTCAACTAATAAGGCCAGAGAAATGATGATTCCTTTTCCTCCTTCATCTCCTTCAATTGCTCTTTTTAAAGATGGTCAATTGGTTCACATGCTTGAAAGACATCATATTGAAGGTAGATCAGCAGACATGATTGCTGCGAATTTGGCGGGAGCCTATGAAGAATTTTGTTAATAGTACACTCTATGAAGTTTCTTTTCTCTTTAATGGCTTTTTTAGTCATTTACTGCGATGATTCAGGAGATATTTCTCCACAGGAAGCCGAAAAAAAAGTTATTGATAATCTCAAAATTGAGATCAATAATCTGGCTAAAACTTCCTTGTGCTCAGAGGAATATAGCTGTTATAGCGTTGGAATAGGAGCCAAACCTTGTGGCGGTTTCTGGGAATATATCGTGTACTCGAACTCTATCGATATTGTTACTTTTTTAACAAAGATTGAAACCCTTAACGAACTGGAAAAATTGTATAACGAAAAATACAGCATCCTGTCGGATTGCTTTATTGCCATGCCACCCAGCAGTTTAACCTGCGTGGATGGAAAGTGTACAGGAATTTTTCAATAGATAACTCAACACAATTATTCATTTAAACCTCTTTTAATCAAGAGGTTTTTTTATTTTGCAATATGAATAAAAAAAAGCTCATCACACTTACAAGATCCTTTGTGAAGGAAACACTTAGCGGAGCCGAAGGAGGTCATGACTGGTTTCATATTGAAAGAGTATATGAAAATGCAAAACTAATTGCCCGAGGTGAAGATGTGGATCTTTTTATTGTGGAACTAGGAGCCTTATTACACGATATAGCGGATGCTAAATTTCATAAGGGGGATGAATCCATCGGTCCGAAAAAAGCCACTGAATTTTTAAGGAATCTCGAAGTCGAGGAAGAAATAATTGACCATATTCAAAATATCATTCAATATGTTTCCTTTAAAACAAGTCTCGACACCGAAGATACTAGCAAATTTGAATCCAACGAGCTTAAGGTAATCCAAGACGCAGACAGACTCGACGCCATTGGTGCCATTGGAATTGCACGGGCCTTCAATTATGGAGGATTTAAAAACAGGTCTTTATACGACCCGGAGATTCACCCATTAGTTGATCAGGACAAAGAAAGTTATAAAAACAGCCAGGCTCCAACAATCAATCATTTCTATGAAAAATTATTGCTTCTTAAAGATAAAATGAATACAAAAACTGCCAGAGACTTGGCTCAAAAAAGGCATGAATTCATGGAGACCTATTTAAATCAATTCTATGATGAGTGGAATGGAAAACGATGAATCAAAAAAGTATTAAATCTTGGAGTAGTTTTAGAATTCAGGTTTTCTTTTTTCTAAAAAAGCAGTAGTACCTTCCTCAAAATCCTCAGTTCCAAAGCAATTTCCAAAAGCTTCAATTTCCACTTCAAATCCATTGACCGACTCTTTATAATTGGCATTAACAGCTTTTATAGCCGCGCCAATCGCCAAAGGTGAATTCCTCGCGATTCTTTTCGCCAGATCCTCACAAAAAGAAAGAAGCTCTTCCTGGGAAACAACATGATTGACTAGCCTATAGCTTTGCGCTTCTTCGGCAGCGATCATGCCTCCTGTCATAATCATTTCCAACGCCTTCCCCTTACCAACAAGTTGGGGCAACCGTTGCGTTCCACCATACCCTGGAATCAAGCCCAAAGAAACCTCTGGTAATCCCATTTTAGCATTGCTACTGGCTACTCTAATATGACTTGCCATAGCCAACTCCAAACCTCCTCCAAGAGCAAAGCCATTGATAGCGGCAATAACAGGTGTAGATAAAAACGCCACAAAGTCAAAAAGTTCAGCTTGCCCATTTCTTGATAATTCTTTACCATGAGCCATATCAAAATCTGCGAATTCAGCAATATCAGCACCCGCAACAAATGCTTTTTCACCACTTCCTGTAACGATAATTACACGCACCTCTTCATCCTCATCCAACATTCTAAAGGCATCGTGCAACTCTGCTATTGTCTCTTTATTTAAAGCGTTTAACTTTTTGGGACGATTGATTGTAATCAACCCTAAATAATCATCAATCTCAATAATAATATGCTGATATGACATGAAATAATAAAATTAAGTTTATCTACTCTTTGGGTAAAGATACTGAAAAAATAGTCCCTTTATCGACTCCGGAATCAACGGTTATTGTTCCATTATAGGCTTCTACTATATTTTTAACCATGGGCAGTCCCAGACCCATTCCGCTTGATTTTGTTGTAAATTTGGGTTCGAATATTTTTGCCAAATCCCTTTTTTCAATACCCTTACCGTTGTCTTGTACCTTTATCCAAACCTTTTTTTTGCTTTCTGAAACTCGCACATCTATGTGAGGATCTTCTTTGTTTTCTAAAGCATGAATAGCATTGGTAATCAAATTTGTTACTATTCTGGTCAGCTGTATCTTATCTAAATTGGTTATGATTTCCATTTTTTCAGGATGATAGCTAATATAGGATTCATGAAATATATCAAGAGACTTCTTGACCTCATCCACAATATTCAGTCTTTCCTTACTGGGACTAGGCATTTGAGCAAAATTTGAGAATGCTGAAGCGATAGAACTCATGACATCTATTTGCTGTATCAAAGTCTCAGAAAATTCATTCATTTTCGACTTGATATCAGAATCATGAGGGTCAAAATTATGATTGAAACTTTGAACGGTTAATCGCATAGGTGTTAAAGGATTTTTAATTTCATGAGCTACCTGCTTTGCCATTTCTCTCCAAGCGTGCTTTCTTTCACTTTGGGCAAGTTTTACCGCCGAATCCTCTATTTGATCAATCATGCTGTTATACGAATCTACCAAATTGATGATCTCCTGACTGGCTTCATCAAGAATTATTTTTTCGTTTGTGCCATCGACCTTAGTTTGACGCATCCTCCTACTTACATTTTCCAGCGATTTAGTAATGTATTTGGATAGAAAATAAGCCATAACAATGGCGATGAAAAGAATCAATAAATACACAAAAGACAAGCGCTCCAAAAATTCCTTAAGCTCCTTGTCTTGAAAGGTATTATCCTGAAGGTATGGAACACCTATGATGCCGATCCGTCTGTAATCTGATCCTATTAAAAACGAAAAGGAAGATTTAAACTTGATTCCGTCAGCATCAGATTTTTGTAATACCAGGCGATGATCAGGATTAAAAACCAGACGCTGTAAGATGTTTTTTGAAAGATTTGCATCAGTTGTATCCGTTGCATTCTCAGCGTAAGAGCTTCTCAATAAGTTCCCTTCAAGGTCGTAAATATTAATATCAAGATTGTGAATGTCTGATATTTCATTTAACTTTTTTTCCAGTATACTCGGCAATAATACCGTTACAAATTCTTTGATGGTATCACGGTTAAGCTCATATGTGATGGCAGCTTTGATTGCTTTTCCTTTCCTTTCAAGCCTGTTGTTATGATACTCTTCTGCCTCCTCGTTATATTGATAAATTGTAACGGCTGCAATTAGTACAGAAGCAATTACAACAATGAAGATCATTGCTATAAAGATTCTGGTTCGCAGGGAAAATTTATTAATATTGCTCATTGCTTTTTCGGTAAAGATACTAAATTCAAAAAAGCATTTATGCAGTGTCTGTACTAAGATTTAGAGAGCGTAAAGAGGAATTCAACACCCCCTTCTTTTAAACTGCCTGCCGTAATTTCACCGCCATGCAATTGAATTGCATTCTTGACAATAGAAAGCCCTAATCCTGTTCCCCCTTTTGGTCTTGACCGATCTTCATCAACCCTGTAAAATCTTTCAAAAATTCTAAGAAAATGTTTCTTAGCAATTCTGTTCCCTGTGTTAGAAAACGAGAAATAATAAAAACTGGAGTCATCCAAATAATTGTTCAAACAGATCTCAGTATGCTCTCCTCCATATTTGATCGCGTTGTCAAACAAATTATAAAATACCGAAATCAACAAAGATCTGTTTGCCTTGATCACGATCGGTTTAGACATCCTGATGTTTACTTTAATATCTTTTTCCTGTAAACTAAGACTAAGAGATTCTTTCACCTCAAAGATCAACTCATTCAAATTGAGAACCTCATACTTAAATTGTTCCTTGGCCTCAGACATCTTCTGTAATAGTGAAATATCCTGGATCAGGTCAGAAAGCCTTTCAGATTGCTTGTAGGCATTTGCAATATACTTTTTTTGGTCTGCAGTCTCCAGATGGTTTTCTTTCAAAAGTTCTAAATACCCTAATATGATAGTGATAGGTGTTTTAAGCTCATGAGCAATATTGGAAGTAATTTGTTCTTTAATCTTCTTTTGTCTTTCTATTTTAGTGATGTCTCTAATCACAACTTCAAAGGTTTTGTCGGCAAAAATTATGGCATGTACGTTAAAGCTTCTTTTGTCTTTGTAAATAACCTCTTCCAAATGCGGGAGCTCACTTTGTTTGATCTCAACCCCATCTACAAGGTTTTTTTCCAAAAATTTGTTTAATTTTTTGAACTCCTTAACATGAAAGATCTGCTCTTCGGATATATTGGTCTCATCAGAGATAATGTTCAAATACTGAATAAAATGATTATTTCTAAGAATTTTCTTTTTATCAGAAGTAAAAAAAGCAATACCCTCATTTAAAGCGATCAAATGAGAGTACAACTTGTTTTTTTCAATTTCTATCTTACTCTTTGCAAGTGTGAGTTTGTCATAAATATCAGCGATTTGTTCACTGATCTCACCAAATTCTCCTTTGGGAAATTGAACTTTTTCTTTAATCTCCTCTCCCTGGCTAAGTCGAGTGGCAAAATCTTTAAGTCTAAATAAGGCAGTCGATAAGTTGCCAGTGATCAAACTGATAAACCACCAGGTTACCAGAAACAAGCTGATCAGATAAATTAAAAACAACTTCTCTACTCCCAGAAAGTTTTTTACTTCAATATCATAATGGGCAGCCGTTCGCACAAAAAGATCTGTATAGTTTTTAGCATAGTAATAATACTCATAGCCCGTTGTTACTGATTCTCTGATATTGGCTCCTTTCCCATTATTTAAAGCCTTTTGGATTTCCGGTCGGTGCAAATGATTCTCCATCTTTGCTACGTCTTTAACTTCTGTGTCGTAAAGAACCTTACCCGTTTTATCAAGAACGGTAACCCTGATGTTATCATTTGGGCTATAGAGATACAGAGAATCCAATTGGCCCAGATCTCCATCCTTGTCAAGGCTTTTTCGTTCTATAAAATTATATGTGAGTTCAGCAATATTATTAAGACGAACCTCAATCTGATCACGTTTAAATTCTCTCTCTCTTTTGTATTGAAATAACAATACCAGGATTGTAAATACAATGAATATTGCCGATAAATAAATGAATATCTTTTTCCGATACTCCAATTTCCCAAGTAATCCCAATCTTAAAGCTTTTGGATACATTTAATCAGCAAAACTAGGCCTATTTCTCCTGCTTTAGTAAACAATTCAATTAAGCAACAATTAAGAATCTATTATCTTACTGTTAACTTCGATCTCCCAAGATGCCTCGAATAAATCCTGGAATTTCCTTTATGGAATTCTCCTTTAAATATTTTACGAATGCAGAGCCTATAATTGCCCCATTTGCATATGAAGTTGCTTGCCTAAAAGTTTCTTTATTGGAAATACCAAATCCTACAATTTGTGGAGTCTGCAGGTCGAGATCTTCGATGCGTCTGAAATAATCCAACTGACTCGTATCGAAACTATTCTTGGCCCCGGTAGTACTTGCCGAACTAACCATATAAATGAACCCTTTTGAGATTTCATCAATATACTTTATTCTGTCATCCGAGGTTTGAGGTGTGATCAAAAACACATTGTACAGGCCGTATTTTTCAAATATTGGCAAATACTGTTCATGAAATACATCTACAGGAAGGTCTGGAATAATCAAACCATCAATACCTGTTTGAGAACATTTTTGACAAAATGCTTCAATCCCGTATTGTAGCATAGGATTGAAATAACCCATGATCAGCAAGGGAACAGACACCTCATCACGAATGGAAGCAAGCTGGTCAAAAAGTTTTTCTGTGGTCATCCCATTTTTCAGAGCCTCAGTACTACTGGCCTGAATGGTTGGGCCATCAGCCAAAGGATCAGAAAAAGGCAATCCAATCTCAATCATATCAACTCCTGAGGCCTGAAGTTCCTTAATGACCTTAGCTGTATCATCAAGTTCAGGATAACCCGCTGTAAAGTATATGGATAATAGTTTTTTAGGATCTGTACCCTCAGGCCCATGTATTGATAAGGTTTGTTCTATTCTATTCATTTTATTAGTTTTTTATCTCGGCTTGATTTTTCAATAAATGCTGTACTTTTAATACAAAGCCTATAGATCAAAATATTTGATATAGGTATCAAGGTCCTTGTCACCTCTTCCCGACAAATTCACGACCACAATGTCTTCTTTTTCAAATTTTATCTTGTTTAATGCAGCCAGGGCATGAGACGTTTCAATAGCTGGGATGATGCCTTCTAATTTAGACAATTCAAGGCCGGCCAACATGGCTTCATCATCAGTGGCATTCAAAAATTGAGCACGGCCAGAACGAAACAAATGAGCGTGTTGAGGACCTACCCCGGGATAGTCCAGCCCCGCTGAAATAGAATAGGGTTCAATGATTTGACCATCTTCAGTTTGCATCAAAAGCGTCTTGCTACCATGTATGATTCCTTCTTTTCCCAAAACGCTTGTGGCTGCTGATTCACCTGAATCCACTCCTTTACCTGAAGCTTCAACCGCAACAAGCTTAACTTTTTCCTGATCGAGGTAGTGGTAGAATGCTCCGGCTGCATTACTGCCACCGCCCACACAGGCAATTATATAATCAGGGTACTCGGTATTTTCTTTTTCCATTAACTGCCATTTCATTTCTTCTGATATCACAGATTGAAACCTGGCTACCATGTCTGGATAGGGATGAAATCCAACCACAGATCCAATGATATAATGTATTTCCACCGGATCATTGATCCAGGCTCTGATTGCCTCATTGGTGGCATCCTTAAGGGTTTTACTTCCAGAAGTCGCTGGTACGACTTTTGCTCCCAACATTTTCATTCTGGCAACATTAGGTGCCTGCCTGGCAATGTCTTTCTCACCCATATAAACCGTACATTCCATCCCTGCCAAAGCGCAAACGGTTGCAGTTGCTACTCCGTGCTGACCGGCACCAGTTTCGGCAATAATTCGTTTCTTTCCCAGTCTTTTGGCCAAAAGAATCTGACCAATGGTATTATTTATCTTATGGGCTCCGGTATGGTTCAGATCTTCTCTTTTTAAATAAATCTTCGCGCCGTATTTTTCCGATAATCTTTTAGCAAGATATAAAGGTGATGGCCTGCCCACATAGTCTTTTAAAAGTGACTTGAATTCTTTCTTGAAAGATGGCTCGTTCATGATCTCCAAATATGACCCCTGCAGTATTTCCATGTTAGGGTGCAACATTTCAGGAACATATGACCCTCCAAACACTCCATAATAACCCTTTTCATCTGCGTGATAAGACTTTTTCATCTAATTCTCTTTTGTTGTTAATTCAATAAACTTTTCTAATTCCTCAATCTTTTTCATTCCGGGTTCGCTTTCAAATTTACTGTTCACGTCAATGGCATAACAATACTTACCAGCGCCTGAATTTAAAAAAGACTTGACTTCATTGGCTTCCTGCAGCCCGATTCCTCCACTTAGAAAATAGGGTTTTTCACAATGGTACTGCTGTAAAATATTCCAATCAAATAATGTGCCGTTTCCACCCCTTTCTTTGCCTTTGGTATCAAACAAAAAGAAATCACAATAAGGCATGAAATCATTCAAATCGTCAAAATCAAAAAGATCTGATATGGAAAACGCCTTGATCATTTCAATGTCGGAACCTAAAACAACTGCCAGGCTCTTGCAATATGAACTTGACTCATCTCCGTGAAGCTGAACGGCATTCAAAGCATGTTTTTGCACCATAGACTTTATAAAAGATTTATCTGCATTCACAAAAACACCTGCTTTTTTAATCCCACTTGGAATGGTCGGAAAACTTCCTTCAAAATGACGTTTAGACCGCTCATAAAAAATAAAACCCAGATAATCAGGTTGCAATCTGGCAACCTGCTGAATGTTATTCTTATATTTCATTCCACAAACCTTAATTTTCATGACCGAGTTCTGATATAAATTGTGCTGCTGATGCTCCGGGTACTTCGGTTTTCATAAAATTCTCCCCTATCAAGAAACCTTTGTAACCAAACTGCTTCAAGCTTAGGATCGCCTCTATAGAACTGATCCCACTCTCTGATATCTTTACTTTATTATCAGGTATCATAGGAGCGAGTTCTTTACTTGTTTCAAGACTCACTTCAAAGGTTTTTAAATTTCTGTTATTTACCCCGACCAGGTTGACATGAGCGAGATCTGATCGCTTTAGTTCATCTTTATTGTGCACCTCAAGTAATACTTCCAGACTAAGTTGATGGGCCAATTGTGAAAATAAGGTCACTTCCTCAGGGCTAAGGACTGCAGCGATCAATAAAATGACGTCTGCACCAAATGCCTTGGCTTCATAAATCTGATAAGGATCAATGATAAATTCTTTTCTAAGTAAAGGCATTTCAAGATGTGCCCTAGCCTGAACCAGATCATCCAAAGAACCTCCAAAGTACTTTGTGTCGGTTAGAACAGATATGGCTGATGCGCCAGCCTTTTGATATCCTTTTACTACCTCAATGACACTGTCCTTTTGATTGATGACTTGTTTGGATGGGCTTCTTCTCTTGAATTCAGCAATAATCCCACTGCCCTGTTCCACACTTTTTGACATGGAATAAACTTCTCTTTCAAAAAGAGGCGAGGCAAGCAAATAAGCCAATGGCAATACCTTCTTTTTTGAAGCTACTTCTTGTTTTTTATCTTGTACTATTTTATCTAAAATATTCAAATCTGCTTAATTTAAATTACTGATCTCGTGCAATACTTTAAATGCTTCCAATGCCTTTTTCCCAAGAAGGGATTCCCTTGCCAGCTCGAATCCTTCCTTATGGCTGATTTCATTTACCACCGAAATCGCCAATCCTGCATTAGCACAGACTACATTACTTTGAGCCTCTGTTCCTTCACCTTGTAATACTTTTAAAAAAATTTCTGCACTATCCTTAACCGTTTTACCCCCATAAATATCATGCTGCTTGATATGGTGTATCCCCAAATCAGCAGGAAGAACAATTTTATCTTCTCTATTTGTGATCATTTTCGTTTTACCTGTCAGAGAAATCTCATCATATCCGGCAAGATCATGTAAAATGGCATAATTCTTATCAGTTGTTTGATACAAATAGCCATACATTCTTGCCAGTTCAAGATTAAACACCCCAACAATTTGATTTTTTGGAAAAGACGGATTAACCATAGGGCCCAGCATATTAAAAAAAGTTTTGACCCCTAATTCTTTTCTGATCGGGGCAACATTCTTCATGGCAGGATGAAACAGTGGTGCATGTAAAATGCAGATACCTGCCTTGTCGATAGAATGCTGTAAAAACACTTCTTCACTAGAAAATTTAATCCCAAGATGTTCCAATACATTTGAAGATCCACAGGAAGAAGAGACTCCGTAATTACCGTGCTTGGCTACCTTTACACCTGCACCCGCTGTTACAAAAGAGGCTAAGGTTGAAATATTAAAAGTGTCTTTCCCATCCCCACCGGTTCCGCAAAGATCTACGGTATTAAAATCAGAAAGATTCACGGGCAGGCATAATTCCAACAAAGCTTCGCGAAACCCGTCCAGCTCTTCCACCGAGATACTCCGCATCATATACACGGTCAAAAAAGAAGCTATTTGACTTGAATTATACAAGCCATTGGATATGTTGACCAATACACTCTTTGCCTCCTGCTTGGAAATTGTTTCCTGATTGATCAGGCGATTTAGAATTTCTTTCATTTTCTTCTGCTGTTTTTTCCGTTATTCAAGATTCAACCCAGTTCTTTAACATTTTTTTGCCTTCAGGTGTCAGGATAGATTCGGGATGATATTGAACTGCCCGAACATCATGCTCTTTATGTCTCAGTGACATGATTTCGCCGTTTTCATCAACCGAGGTTACGATTAGATCTTCAGGTAAATCTTTTGACACCACCCACGAGTGATACCTGCCAACCTCCAATTCCAAAGGAATATCCTTATACAATACCATATCATCGTTAATCCTTTTTATCGAGGTGGAAACACCGTGATACACTTTATTAAGATTCTCAATGCTTCCCCCGTATACTTCAGCTATGGCCTGCTGTCCTAAACAGATTCCCAAAATACTCTTTGTTGATCCATACCTTTTAATTATAGGCTTTAACAGGCCTGCTTCATCTGGAATGCCAGGGCCTGGTGACAACAGAATCTTCTCAAATTCACCTGCCTCTTCCAAACTCAATTTATCATTTCGTTTGACCGTTACCTCACAATCAAGATCCTGTAAATAATGAACCAGGTTATAGGTGAAGGAATCATAATTATCTATTACTAAAATTTTCTTCATGGCTTAAATGTTTTCTGCAAGTTCCATGGCCTTCTTTAATGCCCCTAATTTGTTATAAACTTCCTCTAATTCATCATTTGCAGATGATTTCGAAACAATTCCGGCGCCAGCCTGATAATGTAATCGATGGTTCTTGCTCAAAAAGGATCTGATGATGATGGCATGATTAAAATTGCCTTCAAAATCCATAAAACCAATGGCTCCTCCGTAAAAGGTTCGGTTGTGTTTTTCATATTTTTCGATAAGTTGCATGGCTTTGTGTTTAGGTGCCCCGGATAAGGTTCCGGCCGGAAAGGTATCGGCCACAACCTGAAAGGTAATTACATCACTAAACTTCTGCCCGATCACTTTTGATACCAGATGGATTACGTGAGAAAAAAACTGAATCTCCTTATACTTTTCCACTTTTACATTTTTCCCATTTCTGCTCAGGTCATTTCTGGCAAGATCAACCAACATCACGTGTTCTGCATTTTCCTTTTCATCCTGAGAAAGAGATTTAGCTGCTGCGAGATCCTTTTCATCATCTCCTGTCCTTTTGAATGTTCCAGCAATAGGATGGATCTCAGCCTTACCATCATTCACAACAAGTTGAGCCTCGGGTGAGGACCCGAATATCTTAAAGTTGCCATAATCAAAATAAAATAAATAGGGCGAAGGATTTACCGAACGAAGTGCCCTGTAAACATTGAACTCATCACCTTTAAAGCCTTGGGAAAATCTTCTCGAAAGCACCAATTGAAAAACATCTCCCCGAAAACAGTGTTTTTTCGCAAGTTCTACATGCTCCATAAACTCCTCATCCGATAAATTAGAAGTTTCATCTTCGTTGTTGCTGTAAGAATAGGAGGCAAAGTTACGATTGCCAATCAATTGATGGATCTCTTCAATATTGTTCTTTTGATCATAAGAATGCGAAAAGATATAGGCCTCATTCTTGAAATGATTGATGGCAATAATATTTTGATAAACCGCATAATAAATATCGGGAATATCAAGGTCACCCTCTTTTTTAGCTATTTCTATATCTTCAAAATACCGTACAGCATCATATCCGATATATCCGAAAAGACCGTTGTTGATAAATTTGAATTTTTGATTTTCAGTTTCAAACTTTTGGCTAAAAGCATGAATCATTCCGGGGATTTCCTTGGCTGAATCGCATGTAGTAAATCTGGAGGTCCCATCTGGAAAAGATTCACTTACAGCTTGATCCTTAACCGTGATGCTTGCAATTGGATTACAGCACACATAGGAAAAACTATTTTCATTTCCGTGATAATCAGAACTTTCCAATAAAATACTATTTGGAAAGGTATCCCTGATTTTAAGATAAATACTCACCGGTGTTATAGTGTCGGCAAGAATTTTCTTGTAATATGTTCGCAATTTATATTTCATTGAATTCGGATTAAAAAAAAAGGCCTGTCGTGAAGACAAGCCTAATAGATATTTTTATATACAGGTTACTACTTCACAAATTTTCTGTTTTGTAAAGACCACCACCATGTATGTATTGTATTATTTCTCATATTGAAAAAGCAAATTTATAAACTTTTTTTAATTATCAAAGAAAAATTGAGCTATTTCTAAAAATAGACACATTTAACTGAGCTTATAATAACACCAATTGTTTTAAGGTGCAACTAGCACTGCTTTCCAATCTACTCCATTATGAAAATACGCGGTGCCATCAGTGTTTACATAAAAATCTCCCAGATCTCCGGTTGGAGCCACAGCC
>CAZQRD010000031.1:0-29730 GCA_964595535.1 uncultured Flavobacteriaceae bacterium
TCAATATTACCAATTTGTTAGAAGCAGAAGGTATGACCTGGCATGATGTGGTGAGGACTACCAATTATTTAAGAGATATAGAAAGAGATTATGGTGAATTTAATAAGATACGAACGTCTTTCTATCAATGGTTAAATCTTGATCCACTTCCGGCCGCTACTGGAATTCAGGCTAGATTATGCTGGGAAACTTTGTTGGTTGAAATTGAAGTATATGCCATTTGTAAATCAAACTAAATAGAAATCACATGCTAACGAAATTCGGGTTTTGGATCTGCTTTCTAGGAGTCTGCATTTTTCTGCTTGAAGGATTACAGGCCCAGCAAAAGGATTTGAAATATGGGAAAACCCCTGACAAACTATTTCCTTATCAGAAATTTCAGAAGGCCTATAAGTATCATTTTATTGAGCCAGTTCAATTCTACGGAGCCGGCAGGAATAAAGTGGCACCGGATAATCTTGAGGAGGTTCGGATAGGTTTTCTCGGACCTCTTGAAGGATCATCACTTGTACCTCTTGGAAAGCAAATGCTCAATGGAGCAACTTTGGCTCTGGAACAAGCAAATACCGCCGGAGGATACAAGGGTCTGCCTTATACCCTAATGGTTCATAATGATGTTGGACTTTGGGGAGCAGCAGCCAATGAGGTGGTAAAAATGGATGAGGAAAATGTATGGGCCTGGCTGGGATCTATTGATGATATCGTTTCGCATGTTGCCTTGAGAGCTACATTGAAAATGGAGATCATGATGGTAAATACAGGTGATCCTGACCCCACTTTTACCGAAACAAATATTCCCTGGGCCATCCGTGTGATCAGTGATGATCGTCAAAGTGGTTATGCCCTGGCGACTCATATTTTTGAGGAAAAGAAACATGAACGCGTCGCCGTGATCAGAACAAACACTCGTTATGGACGGGTGGGCATTATGGAATATTCTGGAGCAGCGGTACGACTAGGACATCCTATGATGATCGAGGAGCGGTTTAATGATGGAGAAACTGATTTTTCCATGCAACTGGCTAGAATCAAAAGAGTATCACCCGATGCCATTCTAATTTGGGCGAATGCCAAGGAATCTGCCCTGATTTTAAAACAGTTGAGAAAAATGGGTATGGAACAACCCGTATATGCTTCAGACAGGATCGTTTCAAATGAATTTCTTGATATAGCAGGAGACCTCGCGGAAGGTATTATAAGTACTTGCCCCTATAATCCAATGTCGGAAAGTAAAAAGTTAGATACGTTCAAACGCGATTATATAGCCAGGTTTGGTGTGGAGCCGGATGTCTTTGCTGCTCATGCCTTTGACGGAATGAATTTGATCCTTGAGGCGATTCAAAAGGCAGGACTTAACAGGGTGCTTATTAGAGATGTATTGACAGATTTGAATACATTTCAAGGATATGAAGGGGTTACAGGTAAAATTATTTTAGATGGAAGCTGGAACGATATTGGAGATATTTGGATGGCTGAAGTGAAAAATGGTAAATTTAAATTCAGTGCAGGTCCTGATTTTGGAAAAAGAAGTCATTCAGGAAAAATGGTGGGCTACTAGCACTTCCTTTCGGGCCTTATTAAAAGTAAAAAACCACAAGTGAAGTTTGTAAGAACCAGACATATGTTGTTGTTTTTCCTGTTGATGGGAACCATTCTTTCGATGACCTTACACAGTCAGGAAAAACGTAAGGAGCAAGGGATTATTCCACTTGGACTTTTAGTGAATGACCAGAATGAACTGCATGCAGGGTTTGCTGCGAGACTGGCTGTAAAGGAGGTCAATAATACAGGAGGAATAAATGGGAAACCTTTGAAATTATTCACTCGGTCGGTAGAAGGATCCTGGGGAGCAGGATCGAGCGAAGTGGTTGATTTGGTTTTTAAAGAAAAAGTGATGGCCATTCTGGGTTCTATTGACGGCAGGAACTCACATTTGGCAGAACAGGTCATCGCAAAAACACAAGTGTTGTATCTTTCAGCCTGGGCAAGTGACCCCAGCCTTTCCAAAGCATATGTGCCATGGTATTTTTCAATCGTACCAACTGATGATCAGCAGGCAGCTTTACTTCTTGAAGAATTCATTGTACAAAAAAGATTTCAAAAAATCCTTGTGGTTCATGATCAGACCTATGATGCCGAACAAGCTTTAAAAAGTTTGGTTGAAGCCTCAAAAGAAAAGCAGGAGCTTAGCATACTATCAGTTAGTTATCAATCTTCAGCATCAATACGAGGTGACTTCTTGGCTAAAGTGAATAAGAGTCAGGCAGAAGCGATTATTCTTATGGGAAGACAACTTGCTTTGTCAAAGATTCTAAAACAACTAACAGAATTAGGAGAGACCATACCTATTTATGCCAATCTTTCTGTACTGGAATCTCAAGAGTTCTTTTCCATTCAGAATGAGTATAAGGATCGATTTACTGTGATTAGTTTAGGACTTGGGTTACATTCAGATTCCTCTGGTTTTGAAAGAGCATTTATAAAGGAATTCAATAAAAAACCAGGGCCGATAGCGGCCTTCTCTTACGATGGGATCATGATTATCGCCGAAGCTTTGAAACAGTCTGAAAATCATGGTGTGAATTTACAGGAAACGATGTCTCAAATTAATTATCAAGGACTTACAGGGAACATTCAATTTGATTCTCAAGGAAGATTGAAAAACGCAGGGGAACTACTGATAATAAAGGAATAAATCTGCTATTCTGGGTAAAAAATAATCCAAACATCTATCTATTTATTACTTAACTTTGATCCAATGAAGAAGATTAGTGTTTTATGTGTGTTATTATTGATGTTTACCAGTTTCTTTGGCTGTAAAGAGTCTGAGGCTGACAAACGTAAAAAGTCAATAGAAATAATGACCACCCAGACCCTTGGGCTGGCCTATCTCGAGGAATTTAAGCTTGTAGAGGCTGAGAATGAATTTCTAAAGTTGATCGAATTGGCTCCTGATGATAAACTGGGTTATGCGAACCTTGGTTTGGTATACCTCCGGATGGGAAAATACAAAGATGCGGAAGTTCAGATTCTCAAGGCCAAAGACATTGATCCGAATGATGCTGACATCAGTTTGTTGCTTTCAACCGTTTATCAATTGGATGGAAGAAGAGAGGAAGCCATTAAGACATTACAAACTGCCCTTGTATCGGAGCCGGGTCAGGTTAAGATTCTGTATGATCTTGCTGAATTGTACTCAGCAGAAAGTGGAGAAACTGCTCTGGAACTTCAAAAGAGTTATCTACAGCAACTCGTAAAATATGCTCCGGATAACATAGTACCTCAGTTGCAGCTAACAGAAATGTTGATTGCTGAAGGAAATTCCGATAAGGCTATTGAACGTTTAGAAATCCTTCAAAAACAGTTTCCTGAGTTCCCAAAGGAGTCAAAAGAATTTTATGATAAGACCAAAGAAAATTTGCAAGGATCTGATACAGAAAAGGCCCTTATCAATTTCACTATTTTTCATAATTATCTGAGGGTTTCATTTCCTTATCAATCAGGGATTAATGAGCTAAAGGGACCTGGTGGTTCGCAAATAGGATTTCCACTCATTACCTATAATCGAAGCATGAATGACGAACCATTGGATGATCGGTCTATTTTGGAATTGATAAAATTCAAAGATGTTAGCTCCGACCTGGGGCTAAAACTCGTTCCCTCTCTAAAAGAGGGAGATAAAAGTTTTGAAAACACGACTCATATAAAGGCTGCAGATTTTAATGGCGACGGTAAAACTGATCTTTATATTGGCAGCTATGATTCATCGAGAAAATCCTATGAACATTACCTTTTTAGTAAAACGTATGAGGGCTTCGAAAATGTTGCAGGTCTGGTGGGCTTAGATCACAAAGGGAAGGAAGATGGAGCCATTTTTGCTGACTATGACAATGATGGATTTTTGGATCTTTATGTGTACATGGATAATGGATCTGTTTTGTACAAAAATGCAAACAAAGGAGTTTTTGAAAACAGAACCGAATCAGCTCAAATCAAAGGTAATCAGGTAAATAAAGCTATATTCTTTGACATGGACCAGGACGGGGATCTGGACCTTTTTCAAGCTGCAAATATCCATAACAGCGTTTTTCGGAATAATGGGGATGAAACTTTTTCGGAAATGGCAAATGAGATGGGACTCTCCTCTCAAGTGGAAATGAATACACTCGACGCTGCTTTTGGTGATTTTGATGATGATGGAGATGTAGATCTCATTACTTTGAGCCAAAACGGAACCATATTAGTATATACAAATAAACGGCAGGGAAAGTTCGAACAGCAACCTGATTCGGGACTTATACCAAATAAGGGCGCTAGAGTATTAGCTGTTGGAGATTATAATAATGACGGTTTTTTGGATGTATTTATAGGTTCCCAAGAAGGAAAGCAAAGCAGACTTTATGTCAATACAAAAGATGGAAAGTTTGAAACGGACACAAATGCAGGGACTATGTTTCCTGGAATCGAAAATTTAAAAGTACGGGATGTCGAATTTGTTGATTTCGATAACGACGGGTTTCAGGATATCTTTCTGATTGGCGAAGCGATAAAGAAGAATGGAAATGGTCTGCTGTTGTTTCACAATAACGGGTCAGGGGAATTTACAAATGTTTCAGAACTTTTACCAGAGAATCACTATACAGGGTCGAAATTGGCTTCTCTTGATTATGATGATGACGGAGATCGGGATATTGTGTTGGCTTTGACCAATGGAGGTGTAAGCCTTTTAAGAAATGATGGAGGAAATATGAACCACTATGTCAATATGAAGCTTGTGGGTTTGAGAACGGGTAGCGCTAAGAATAATTATTTTGGGATAGGTGCGAAAGTTGAAATGCGTGCCGGAGACCTTTATCAAAGTTTGGTTGTTACTGACCCCAATATTTATTTTGGGCTTGGGAACAGATCGAAAGCTGATATTATCAGGATCACCTGGACCAACGGAGTTCCTCAAAATATTTTATTGCCGGATGCCGATCAGGCCTTGATTGAATCGCAAACCTTAAAAGGTTCATGTCCGTTTCTGTATACCTGGAACGGAAATGAATATGAGTTTGTAAAAGATATTACATGGAGGAGTGCTTTGGGTATGCCTTTGGGCATCATGGGTGGGACTACCAAATACGCTTTTGCAGCAGCTTCAGATGACTATATCAAGATTGAAGCAGATCAATTAAAAGCTAAAGATGGCTCTTATTCTATTCAGATTACATCCGAATTGTGGGAAACCATCTATATGGATCAAATTGAATTAGTGGCCATTGACCATCCTGTGGAGGTCGATATTTTTGTTCCTGAACAGTTTACTCCCCCACCGTTCCCAGGGATGCAAGTGATGCAAGTGGAAAAAAAGCACGTTCCTGTCTCGGCCAAAGACGAACATGGCCGTGATGTACTTCCTATGATTCTCGAAAAGGATGATCAATTTATATCCAATTTGACTTCTGGAAGGTATCAGGGAATTACAGAAATGCATGATTTGATTCTTGATCCGGGAGAAGCAGGACAATTGGAAAATCTTCATTTGTTTTTAAGGGGATGGATCTTTCCTACGGATGCCAGCATCAATGTCGCTCTTTCACAGTCAGGTGCTTTGAAGGTCAAATTTCCTGAGCTACAAGTGATCAATAAGAGAGGTCAGTGGCAAAACATAGTGACAGATATTAGTTTTCCAATGGGTAAGGATAAAACAGTTATTGTTGATCTCAGTGATAAATTTTTGAGTAATGACCATCGTTTGCGTATACGAACCAATATGGAAATTTATTGGGATGAAATATTCTTCGCCAATGTGGAAAACGACAATACTGTGATCACCAGTGTATTGCAACCAAAAAAGGCTGATCTTCATTATCGAGGGTTTTCCAGAACGTTTAGAAAGGGTGGAAGATATGGTCCTCACTGGTTTGATTATTCTGAAGTGAATACCACAGGAAAATGGCGTGACCTTACAGGTAATTACACCAGATATGGAGACGTTTTACCCTTGCTCCACGAGTCAGATAACAAATATATTATTTCCAATGCGGGAGATGAAACTTCTATCTCTTTTGATGCCAGTATCTTGCCAGAAATAAAGGATGGCTGGAAAAGAGATTTTCTGATTCATAGTGTTGGATGGGTGAAAGATGGAGATTTCAATACGGCACACGGGAATACCGTACTCCCGTTGCCTTATCATGAAATGAGAGTCTATCCCCCTACGGAGCAGGATGCCTATCCTGAGGATCCGGAAATGGAAATGTACCATAAATCGTATAACACAAGAATCATAAGCCCAGAGGCCTTTCAGAATTCTATAAAACCAAGCGTAAATGAATAATAGATTGCAATTGCTTTTCAGCCTGATACTGTTATGCTTTCCCTTAGTGCTGTCAGCTCAGCAAAAATTGATATTCAAGGACGTCGCAAAAGAATCGGGGGTTGATTTCACCTATACGTTTGGAGATTATAACTACGAGAATATCCTGGAAAGTAGCGGTTCGGGAATTACTGTGTTTGATTATAACAATGATGGATTCATGGATCTTTTGATGATGAACGGCACCTATCTGGAAGGTATTTCAGATGAAGGAGGGAAAGAATTTAAAAATAGTCGTGACAAATTGTATACGAATAACGGTGATGGAACTTTTACTGAAACCGGCAGAGAGGCTGGTATTGATGATCTTCAATGGAGTATGGCTGCAGGCGCTATCGATCTTGACAATGATGGTTTTGAGGATTTTTTTTTATTGAACTATGGTTCCAATGTTTTTTATCATAATAACGGCGACGGAACTTTTAAGGATATTACTGCGAAATTGAGTCTTGCAGGTCCTGATAAGTTAAATGGTTTTACCAAATGGAGTATTGGTGTATCTTTTTGGGATTATAACCTGGATGGGCGATTAGATGCTATGGTTGGCAATTTCCTTGCCTTTGACCCAGATTATATTTCTACCCAAACTCCGGGTATGATGCCTCACCCTTCCGAGTATAAAGGTCAGGCCTCCATGTTGTATGAACAAGGGCTTGATGGAAGCTTTCAAGAAGTAACAGAGAAAAACGGATTGTTTTATCCTGATTCCAAATGTATGGGGCTTACCGTGGTTGACTATGATGAAGACGGGGATATGGATATTTTTCAGGCCAACGATCATCATTATAATTTCTTGTTCAGAAATGATGAAGGTACCTATAAAGAAGTCGGAATCGCCAGTGGCGTTGCCGCCAATAGCAAAGGACAGGAAACAGGTTCTATGCACGCCACTCTCGGGGATATTGACGGAGATGGTTTATTGGATATTTTTGTATCTGATTTAAAATACGGGGCGCTCTATCGCAACAAGGGTAACGGCCTTTTTGAGGATATTACTGAGATCAGTGGTATAGCAAGTCACATGGCTGGTAAAGGTGGCTGGGGAGCTGCCTTGTTTGACTTTGATAATGACGGAGATTTGGACCTGATCACAGCCAACGGAACGGCTGAAGAGCTGATTCTTCAATACCCTTTACTTCTTGAAAACGATGGTAATGGAAATTTTAAAGATGTAGGTAAAATGCATGGAGCTTATTTTTCGACCAAAAGATCAGGTAGAGGCCTTGCAGTTTGGGATTATGATAACGATGGAGATATGGATATAGCCATTTCTCACGTTGACCTGATGGCCTCGGCAAGCTTGCTTAGAAACGATGGTGGCAATAAAAAAAACTGGCTTGGCTTAAGTTTAAAAGGAGAATTGGGTCTGGCCTCGGGTATAGGAGCAAGAATAACTGTGCGAACCGGAAATAAGACGCAAGTCATAGTCAATCAATGGACAAGTGGCTATCTTTCAAACAAGGATCCTCGGGTTCATGTTGGATTAGGTGATCATAAGATTGTCGATGAGTTAAAGATACAATGGCCGGATGGCTCTGAAGAAGTGTTCGAAAAAGTGAAAGTGAATCAATATCTCAATGTTACAAAAGGAAAGGGATATCTATAGAAACAGATTAGATTCGAAGTTTTATGGCGCAAGGACATGGTAGAAATAGAGTCAATTCCTTAAATTAGCAATTGATAATAAAGGGTATATTAACAGCATTAAATAGTTAACATGAATAGCCAATATATAAGTAAGGTAGTCGATTTGACGGATCCCAGGAAGAATGTTATTTACAACATGAGTCATGAAGAGGCTGTGAACATTGTTCGGTCTGGTGACCTTGAGGCCGTTCGAAAGATAGACGGACAGTTTTGCCTGATATCTGTTGAAGGGAAAACCATTAGAATGGCCCGGTCAATTGGCAGGCCGATAAGATATTTTATTGCCAAACAAGCCGTTGGACCTCAATTGATCATTGCCGAAAGGATCGATGTGATTTATGAGCATCTTAAAAAGGAAGGATTAGACGATCAATTTCATCCCTCTTATACCAGAATGGCACCAGCTCACTACGTGACAAGGATAGAATTGTTGGGTTGTCCGGATCCAAATCCGATTTATGAAAGATTCTTTAATCCAAAGCGAAATAAATACCAGCCTGATGAGATAGAGCAGATTGGCAAAGATTATATTGGAGCCGTTTATACCGAGATCAAAAAATGGCTTCAATTCAGAGCAACTGAAGGTCCTGTTGGGGTTACTTTTTCGGCTGGAATTGACAGTGGTTCTGTTTTTGTCCTGATGTATCATGCACTTAGGGAGTTAGGGGAAAGTCCTTCACGTTTAAAGGCATTCACCTTGTCTATTGAAGGGGAAGGAGCAGATCTTTTACAGGCTCGTAAATTTTTGAGAAAGTTAGACCTTGAACTGTTTTTAGAGCCTATAGAGCTCGATTATCAATCTCTTAACTGGAAAGAGGCCATAGATGTTGTTGAAGATTATAAGCCTCTTGATATACAGTCGGCAACCATGAATCTATCTTTGCTTCAAGGAATCAGGTCCAGGTATCCTGAGTGGAAATATATCATCGATGGAGATGGCGGAGATGAAAATCTAAAGGATTATCCGATAGAAGACAATCCTGAATTGACCATTCGAAGTGTACTAAACAATTTGATGTTATATCATGAGGGTTGGGGTGTTGACTCCATCAAGCATTCTTTAACCTATTCTGGAGGTCTGAGCAGAGGTTATATGCGTACCTTTTCTCCTGCCGATCTTTTAGGTTTTGAGGGTTTTAGTCCTTACACTTTGCCAAACGTTATTGAAATTTCTGAAGGGATTCCATATATAGATCTTACAGATTGGGATCATCAAAAATTATATGACTTAAAAGGTCAGATCGTAGCTGCAGGTGTTAAAGCCATTACAGGAATAGATATGCCGGTATTTGAAAAGCGTCGTTTTCAGCATGGGGCGGCTTCAAGCAATAATTTCAACAAGCATTTTCCGGAAAAGGACATCACCTATAGAAAGGAATTCATGTCAAAATATGAGTAACGATAGTGACAGCTTAATGAACAGCAACTGGATCGTATCGAAAAGACCTGAACGAAATCTTGTAGATCCAAACCGGCCCTACGCATGGTTGGTGGAAGAGGAGAGAAGTGCTTCAGGGAAAATGAAGGATACGGGTATTATTTTTCTTAGCAATAAAGAATGTTCGTTTCGCTGCTTGATGTGTGATCTTTGGAAAAATACTACAAATGATTCGGTACCGGTAGGTGCCATACCCAATCAGATCAAATGGGCCTTGAATAAAATGCCCGAGGCAAAACAAATCAAACTATATAATAGCGGCAGTTTTTTTGACGAAAAGGCGATACCCGTTGAAGATTATAGCGATATAGCCGCATTGGTATCGAGTTTCGAAACAGTAATTGTTGAAGCCCACCCTAAACTGATCAATGAGAGATGCCTTCAATTCAGAGATATGCTTGGCACTAATTTGGAGGTGGCCATAGGTTTGGAAACGGTGCACCCTGAAATCTTGAGAAAGCTCAACAAGCAAATGGAAGTTGATGATTTTGTAAAGGCGGTAAAGTATTTGAATCAATATCAAATTAAAACACGTGCCTTTATATTACTGAGGCCTCCTTTTATGAGTGAAAAGGAAGGGGTTTATTGGGCCAAAAAATCATTGGACCTTGCCTTTGAGGCCGGGGTTGATTGTTGTACCGTTATTCCTGTTCGGGCTGGAAATGGAGCCATGGATATGTTGATGGAAAGCGGAGATTTTGAAAAACCATCACTTAGCTCGCTCGAAGAGGTTCTGGATTATGGCATAAGCCTCAGTTCAGGTCGAGTATTTGCTGACACCTGGGATCTTGAACTTTTTTCTAATTGTTCAAAATGTTATGATCAAAGATTGAAGCGTCTTGACAAAATAAATCATAGCCAGTCACAAGTTTCAAAAGTGACTTGCACTAGTAATCACAATACAAGAAAATCTACAAGTGATTAATCAGTAGTTAGAAGTCAACTGAACAAATACTTACATATATTTTGTCATAAAACGAAAAAATTCTTTTTTAAGATTGTAATAGAGATTTCTCTCTGTTTCCATTACTTCCCTTAATGTAAGATGTTGGCCAACGAACATTTTATTTAGTACATCTTCATTGTTTTCATAATGTGAGGCCATATTTTTTTCGTGCATAGCGATTTGATCATTTATCGAATCAAATTCTTTTTCCTGGATCATAAATTGATTTTGAAATTTTTCAATTTCAGCTAAAACGTCATGATCGGTCCATCGCATAACCAGTTCTTCCAATCTTATGCGAAAGGATTTTATTTCATCTTCCCAAAAGTTGAGTTCTCGTTGCCAATTTTCATGTTCAAAATGTAAATCAACATTGTAAATTATTTCTTTTTTCATAATAAAACGATTTAAGGTGATTTAAATAGCAGGCTTTACTCGAATCAAATTTTTAAACATGATTTTATGACTGTAATTGTCATTTTTCAATGTTATAGAATTCACTCAGGAGTAAATCGACTGATTTGAAACTTTATTGCTATAAAATTAAACTAAAGAAAAGGCATATGCATTAACCAAAATCAATGAATTGATTAACCGTGGTCAATAGAATGCTTAAAATAATGAGAATGGTTAGAAAAAACTCAATGTAAGGAATAGGTAAACTGTAAATTTAAGCCATAATCATCATTAGATGCATCCACGTTTTGAGGTCGACTATCATAGGTATAATAGAAATTCAAACCAATTTTAAAATCATTACTAAAAATGCTCACTTGTGGGCTCAAATTTAAGTTAAATCTGTTTCTGCTGTCCCCGGTTAGGTATGGAAGGTAGTTAATATCGGCATCTACCCATACTTTTCCGCCCTTGAGCTTATAGACTTTCCATTTCAGCTGGAATAGGCCTGCTATATCATCTGTGGTTTCCCCATCGCCTACAGGAATTTCCTTCGATACATTCAGTCCTGCAGCTACATAAAGGCGATTCCATTCGTTATAGGCAAGGTCTTTTACTCCAGATAGATTAATGTTCCATCTTCGTTCGGTTCCCAATTGTAAATTCTTACTAACTCCTATAGAAAGATCCGAATACCAGTTGTTTTTTAAAGATCGTTCCCAGTCCAAGGTAATATCGAACTTGCTTGAGCTGAGGGTATCTCCCTGATAAGTGTCGTTTGTATCCCATGTTAAACCAAAGGAACTTTTTCTCTTTCTATAGTCAAGATTTCCTGAGAATGCAAGTGTTGCTACGTTACTTCCTTTTGAATAATTCGCTCCCAAGCTGAAATTACCACTTAAACGTGAGAAGAAACTATTTCTGATGGGGTAGATTTCAACAATATCGTCAATGTCAACTATAATATCCTCATTTATCAATATAAGATTCACCTTCCTTTTCTCATCATTCGCCTCAAATGATCCAAAATAGATTCTCCCGTTATCCATTTTAATTTCAAAAATCTTACTTGAAATGATGGTGTTTATGATGGGTTCTTCCAGACTAATGGTTCCCATTCCATCCATTTTCCATGTCACCACCCCATAATTCATTTTTTTAAGATCTCCTGTAAGGATGTTTCCGTTTATATGAATAATTGTATCGGTTTTTTGCGCCAGGCATTGATGAGAAAGCATCATTGACATGAAGTAAAAAAGGATGCTATAGCCAATTAATTTGTTCAAGAAAGCTTGGTTTATCGATATAAAAATACAGTTTTTAATTTTCAACCAGCATTTTCTTTTCTTAACACTTGCAAAGGAGGGCTGTTTAATACGCTTCTGCTGTTCATCAAACCTATTGATAAGACTAAAAAAGTGATTCCCGGAAACAGAACAAAGAATGGAAAGGCTGAGGGGACAAATGTCAGTTCAAATATAAAATAAGCCAGTATTTGAGCACTGAGCAAGGATAACAAAATACCACTTAGGCTTCCTAAGACTCCTAAATAAAGGTATTCAAGGGCAGTGATCTTTAAGATCTGCTTGCTTGTAGCGCCAAGCGTCCTAAGCAACACGTTCTCTTTGATTCTTTGAAATTTACTGGTTCGAACGGCTCCGATGAGCACAATTATCCCTGTAAAAATGCTGAATATGGCCATAAAATTGATGACCCAGGAGATCTTGTTAAGCACCTTTTCAATAAGAACCAGGACCTGTCTGAAATCAATAATAGAAATATTTGGATATTTTTGAATCAATTCACTCTGTAATTTTGCAGACGCTCTTTCATCTGACGCATGCGTCGACAACACGTTAAACTGAGGCGCATTTTCAAGGATTCCTTTAGGAAACACTATGGAGAAATTGAGTTGCATTCTTCCCCAGTCTACTGTTCTAATATTGGCAACTTTGGTGGTCATCAAAACGCCCTGTACGTTGAAGGTAATCGTATCCCCAACCTGCAACAGCGCATTTTTGGCAATGCTTTCTGCAATGGAGATTGAAACTGGATTCGTGCCGTCATACGTTTCTTCAGGTACCCAGGTACCGCTGGCTAAAGACTCCGATCCGATAAGTGAATCGCGATAGGTGACTCTGAATTCATGGTTGAGCACCCATTGATTAATAGCACTGTTTGTGTCTTTGCGAATGTCATTGGCGGCTTTTCCTTTGATACTGTGCACCCTCATTGTAACAATGGGAATATTGTCGATTACATTGCCAAGTGTTTTTGCTACCGCATCCTTTTGATCATTTTGAACGTCCATTAAAATGATATTCGGCGTGTTTTCACCACTTTCAAACGATAATTTACTCAGCAGCATATCTTTCGTAAAATACAAGGTACTGATCAAAAAAGTACCTACTCCTATGGCCAGTATCAAGGTCATGGTTTGGTTTTGAGGTCTGAATAAATTCAGAAGGCTTTGTCTTGAAATAAATCCCCAGGAAGTCGGAAAGAATTTTTTTATGGTTCTCATAAACAAGGTAGTAATGCCCATAAGGATCAAAAAAGTGACCAAGATGCCAATAATGAAATACAAGGCATATTTCCAGTTATTCAGCAGCCAAAATGAGAACAGGTATAAAAACACCAATATAATTCCTGCAACAATGAAATTGGCTTTACGCGACTTTTCATTTGCCGA
This sequence comes from uncultured Flavobacteriaceae bacterium, assembly GCA_964595535.1. Lineage (GTDB taxonomy): Bacteria > Bacteroidota > Bacteroidia > Flavobacteriales > Flavobacteriaceae > Lutimonas. The sequence continues at coordinate 13,481 of CAZQRD010000031.1, forward strand.
TTCGTCTATTCTGAGCACACGCAAGGGGGAAACATACCAGGTACTTAGCAATGGAATTAGAGCAAACATGACCGACATAAAGATTCCCAGAACGATACCTAGAAGGAATGATCCTGGATAAATGGTTGTTTCAATGTCAAATGGAAGCATATCGCTCAGTAAATAGGGAAAGAGTTCCTGCAGCCCGATTCCCAGAATGGAACCAAATAGCCCTCCTAAAAATCCCATGCCTATAATTTGAATTAGAAAGATCAGAAAACTTTGTTTGCGCGTGGCACCTATACATTTCAGTACAGCGACAAAGCGTAATTTTTCTTTGACATAAATATGCACTGAACTTGCAATTCCAACACAACCAAGCAAGAGCGCTATAAAGGCTACCAGATTTAGAAACACACCAAAATTTTCATACCTCCGACCTAATTGCTGGCTGGTGCTGGTATGTGTATCCATGTCGGCATCTTCTGCATCCAGAATAGGGTCCAGTTTTTTATTGAGTGCTTCCAGATCAGTGTTATCAGAAGCCACAAAATAATATTGATATTCGAGCCGGCTGCCGGTTTGTATCAAACCGGTTTTTTCAATAAATCGATACGGAATATAAACAGGAGGTGCAATACCGCTTGAAAATCCACTGCTTCCGGGCGCGGCATCTAAAGAACCGCCAATGGGTAAGGTAATATTGCCAATTTTGATACTGTCTCCGGGTTGGATATCAAATTGCAACATCAGGGTGGCGTCTACAAGGGCAGCACCCGATTCCTGATAATTTTCTGCCGCAGTTGCTGGAGTGGTTTCTAAATTACCATAAAATGGAAATGCACCTTCCAGGCCTTTTACCTGAATAAGTTTAGTGCCACCATTCTTTGGGAATAGCCCCATAGAAGCAAAATTGATCTCACTGGCATCTGCCCCTCCAAGTGAATCAATGATCTTCTGGACTTTTTCGTTAGGTGAATTACGACTGTCAATAATAAAATCTGCTCCCATCAATGATTTCGACTGGAGCTCAATATTTGTTTTGAGATTTTCGCTAAATGATTGTATGGAAACAACCGCCGCAATACCCAATACAATGGAAGCCATAAAAAGCGATAGCCTTTTATAACTGGCCTTGGCATCTCTCCAAGCCATTTTGAAGAGCCATTGTACTTTAGCTTTTGATTTTGCTGTTTTTCCCACCTTACAATACGCTTTGTTCCTGAATAATTTTCCCTCGCTGCAATCTAAGGATGCGCTGATTCATTTTAGCCAAATCCATATCGTGTGTTACAATAACCAGGGTAGTACCTGCTTCCTTGTTCAGGTCGAAAAGGAGCTGAACAACTTTTTCACTAGTTTCGGCATCCAGATTGCCCGTGGGTTCATCGGCAAATAATATACTTGGCTTATTTGAAAATGCTCTTGCCAAGGCAACTCTTTGCTGCTCACCACCCGATAATTGAGATGGATAATGATCAAATCTATCTGCAAGGCCGACTTTTTCCAATAGATCTTTGGCAATTTTTTCCGGTCTTTTGATTCCCTGCAGCTCCAGAGGCACAGCCACATTTTCAAGGGCCGTAAGTGTAGGGAGTAACTGAAAGTCCTGAAAAATAAATCCAACGTTTTGGTTTCTCAACAAGGCGCGTTCATCTTCATTTAGTGTATTCATTTTAGTGCCGCAAAGTTCTATTTCGCCACTATTTGACTGATCGAGTCCTGCACACAGGCCGAGTAAGGTAGTTTTTCCACTTCCCGAAGGCCCAACTATGGCAAAAGTTTCACCTGCTTGTATGCTAAATGAGATGTCGTCAAGAACCTTTAATTCTTTTTCACCACTTTTATAAGTCTTCTCCAGGTTCTTTACATTTAATATATTTGTCATTCTTCTTTGCTACTTTTTACGGTTGAGAAAGATAAGGAAAATGAACAAGTTTAATTTTAGGTACTTATGAGTGAGATGTTAAAGTTTTGTTATTTGTCTATATGCATTATGTTTTTGTCTTGTAGTGGAGTTGAATCAAAGAAAAACGATGTAACTAATATTGTTGCTCCAACAATTGAAGAGCAACAGAAAATAGTGTCTCAGAAGGTCGTTTTATTTTTTGGTAACAGCCTAACCGCAGGGATGGGCCTAGAATTAGATGAAGCGTTTCCGGCTCTTATACAAAAGAAATTGGATAGCTTGTTTAAAGGATATAAGGTAATCAATGCCGGCCTCAGTGGAGAAACCACAGCCAGTGGAAAGAATAGATTATCCTGGGTATTGAAACAGAATGTGGATATTTTTGTACTGGAACTTGGCGCCAATGATGGACTTAGAGGTATCCCTTTGACTGAGACGAGGAAGAACCTTCAGGCGATGATTGATGCGGTGCGCAGTCATAACCCGGAAGTAAAAATTTTGCTTACAGGGATGCAAATACCACCCAATATGGGCCAGGATTACACAAGTGAATTTAGATTAATTTTTCCCGAACTGGCCGAGAAGAATGGTATTGGACTTGTACCTTTTTTGTTAAAAGATGTAGCTGGAATTCCTGAACTGAATCAAGCTGATGGTATTCATCCAACGGTTGAAGGCCAGAAGATTCTTGCTGAAAATGTTTGGGTAATTTTGAAATCAGAACTTTAAATCCTTCTATTTTCTCTAATGTAAAGTGCTTGGTGATTATATATCTAATCCAACTTTGATCTTTCTTTTTTTAAAATTCTATGTTCAAATTTTTTATCATCTTTAATGATTTCATAAAAACTGGAAATATAATTCTGGCATTTAGTAAACTCTTTTGGGTCCTTGAAATAGCTTTTATATTGGTCAAATAAAAGAAAGACATCATTCTCATGGGCTAGAAATTCATTCCTTATTTGTTGAAGAATCTCATCATCTCTATCAAAGCCTCTGTACAATCTATCTGTGACTTTGGTTATAGGTAACGTTTCATTTTTTATGACTGAAACTGATGCATAGCTTGGATTCACAAGACCTGACATGTCAAAGTCATAAGGGATAGGTACAATTTTTCCATCCTTATAAATCAGTTTTTCATTGTGCCGATAGACTATTGAATAGTCTGTATTACCAATCATATACTGAAATAATGCGTTACGCGCAGAACTAACGGCATCTTGTCCATACGGATCAACATGTCTTTTGATTAATGTCGCTTGGTTTAAGGCGGCTAGTTTTTTATGATCCTGAATGAAAATCCCAACAAGATCATGCTCAATTTCTTTTCTGTTTTTGTCTTCCTTCAATTGTATGGTAAGTAGTTTTGTTTCAAAATGGTAAGGTGAAATCAATTCATATATTTTGTAGGCCAGATATTCTTTTAAGACATGATCATTTGATTTTTTCGATTTTAAACAAGGCAGGACAAGTTTTATTTTTTTATCATCTTGAAAAATGGTCCCTTGAGAAACTTCTTTTTTTATTTTTATCCATAAGGGTAGATAATAACAATTAGATCGTCTGTAATTTCCCCGGGCTCTTATTTCAGTTTCAAGCGATTTTAGGGTACCATCAGTTTGAAGATAGCTGAGCTTTGATTTTATATAGGTGGAATCATTGGTATACTTGAGTATTTCCTTTTTAGAATAAGTCAGATTTATTTTCAAAACCTTTTCCTCCTTGAACAAGGGAGAGACTTCATGGGTATTTCCATTTTGGTCAATATGTTGTGCATATCCATAGAATCCAGTTAGACATGCGAAAAGTAAATATAGGAGGAGCTTCATATTTCTACTATAGTGTAATTAATTATAAATTACTAATAGTCAGTTAAATATACAAATATATTTTTAAAGAATGGGAAGTCTTTAATTGAAATAAAACATTTCTGTCAAAGAAAATTTTGTCAAATCGACACTCATTATTTGATATAGGGATAAATCAAAATATGTGTTAAGCGAGAAAAGATCTTAGCAGGTTCTAATTTTTAGCTCCAAAGTAATAGGTCGGGCCAAATTTTGCGATAAGAGATCTAACAGGAAATTTGCATTATGAGAGTTTGATTAAACTCATTTGATTCTTCATCTGTGGTTTTTGATCTTTTATATTCATGGCCCAATACATCTAATTGAATTTCAAAATTGGTAACAAACCAAATATATAAATTTTCAAAAGTCAGATCCTTCAAAAGGGTAACTCTGAATAATGACCCTCATAATTTTCTGTTAATTAAATGATTTCAGAATTCAGAATGTCGAAGTATTTTGGTATTATTGTTAGAAATTCATTAGATATGAACCTCCGTTTTAGTTATAGAGGATTCAGTGCTTCTGCTAAATCATTCAGTTTTGAATAAAGGCTTAAAAAATATCTTGTATTTTTTACTTCTGTCGGCATGTATTAAGTTGTCAGCGCAAGAACCTGTTTTGGTAACCGGGCTGGTTGAGAGTGATTCTGTTCAATTGCAGGATATCCATGTTTTAAATTTAAGCACACGTCAAGGAACGATTACAAATCTTAATGGGGTTTTTCGAATTACCATGTCGGTTAATGATACCTTAATTTTTTCCGGAATACAATTTCATACACTTGGCTTGATCGTCGACGAGAAGGTAATACAAAATGAGATCGTTAAAATTGAACTCAAGCCTAAAATTGAGCAATTGACTGAGATTGAATTGAAAGGGCATGACTTGGACGGCCTTTTTTATATAGATACGAAAAGGATGCGCGATTCTTTACCACTTATGGCAGATGAAGCGGTAGATTTTGCGAATCAGGGTTATGATGATCCAACCAGCAGTAATTACGTTGTTCCTTCCGCGAACCTCGTGAATTTGGTATCGATGATCGGAAAGAAGAAAAGGAAAGAGAAAAAAGAAGAGGCCAATCTTAACCAGAAAAGGAGGATGGCTCCTACCAACCTAAGAAAGGAACTGGGAGATGATGTTTTTATTCAGTATATGGGTATTCCAAAAGGGCATATTGAAGAATTTATACGTTTTTGCCAAAAGACAAACATCATAGATCTATATGTAGAAGGCAGATTGATGGAGGTAATCGATATTATGATTAAGGAAAAAGACAACTATAGAAGAGAAAGACTTACAAACGAGAAGTAAATTGACGAATTCAATTGTATTTCTTAAATCTAAAGAAGACTTCTAAAACGGAAACAAGATGAAAATTTTATTTATAGGTGGAACAGGAAATATATCTTCTGCTAGTAGTAGATTGGCCCTTGAAAATGGAATGGATCTATATCTGTTGACAAGAGGAAATTCACATAATATTCCTAAGGGAGCCCATATTTTAAAGGCCGACATTAATGATACGAGCAAGGTTAAAACATTGCTCCAGGATCATTATTTTGATGTTGTAGTAAACTGGATTGCATTTGGACCGAATGATATTGACAGAGATTATGATTTGTTTAAGGGCAAAACAAATCAATATATTTTTATTAGTTCGGCTTCCTGTTATCAAAAGCCGCCATCACATCCTGTGATCACTGAATCTACGCCTTTGATAAATCCGTTTTGGGATTATTCTCGTAATAAAATTGCCTGTGAAGATCGTTTGATGTTTTTGTATAGAAATAAAAATTTTCCGATCACCATAGTGCGCCCTTCTCTTACTTATGAAACAGTAATCCCGGTACCTATAGGAGGCTGGACCGAATATACCATCATTGACAGGATCAAAAATGGCAAGAAAATTATTATTCATGGCGATGGTTCTTCTCTTTGGACCATCACTCATGCCCGTGATTTCGCCATAGGTTTTACAGGTTTATTCGGGCACCAACAAGCCATAGGTCAAAGTTTTCATATTACTTCGGATGAAATTCTTACCTGGAATCAAATTTATGATGCCGTGGCGATGGCAGCAGGAAAGGAGGCAGGTAAGGTTTATATTCCTTCCGATTATCTGGGAACATTTGACCCTCATTTGCGAGGAAGTCTGCTAGGCGATAAGGCCGTAAGTACGATTTTCGACAATAGTAAGATCAAAAGTTTTGTACCTGAGTTTAAGGCAACAATTCGATTTAAGGATGGAATTCAAAATACAGTAAATTGGTTTGAAGAAGAGCCAGAAAGAATGGTTATTAAAGAAGAAACTAATGATTTTATGGATAGAATTATTAGTGCTTACACAAGACTTTAGCCAATTCGTTTTAGGAGTTTTAACTTGCTAAGTTAGTTTCCATTAGAAAGATCCCATGATTAGGCTTTAAATCTTATTTTTGCATAAAAATCGATTATATATCAAACCCGTACTATGAAAAAATCACTGTTTTTTTTATTGGCAATCTTCGTCTCTTTATTTTGCCAAAATCTTTCTGCCCAAGAGAATAAACCAACAGTCGCAGTGGTATTAAGTGGAGGCGGGGCCAAAGGAATAGCTCATATTCCCTTGCTTCAAACACTTGATTCGCTGGGAATTGTTCCGGATATGATTATAGGGACAAGTATGGGAAGTGTTGTTGGGGGCTTATATGCTGTAGGTTATTCAGGAGATACTATTGCTATGATTGCTCATAATGCCGATTGGAGCGAACTCCTTGGTGGAGACATTAGTTTGAAAGATGTGACCATGGAAGAAAAGAGTGAATTTAAAACTTATTTGGTTGATTTTGATCTGATTGATGGTAAACCCAAGGTAAGTTCTGGAATGATAAAGGATCAAAAACTAAGAGAATATTTTTCTTCTCTTACCTATCCGGTTATGAACATAAATGATTTTGATAAACTTCCCACGCCTTTTAGAGCCATGACTACTGATATCGTAAATGGCAAAGAACTTTTGATTGGAAGCGGTCACCTTGGTTTGGCAATGCGGGCAAGTATGTCAATCCCAGGAGTTTTCAAACCTGTTCCATATAAGAATACTTTATTGGTAGACGGAGGTGTTCTAAATAATTTTCCGGTTGATGTGGCCAAGGAAATGGGTTTTGATATCATTATTGGAAGTGACGTAGGAGGTGGAATGCAACCAAAGGATAAATTAAACAGTATCCCGGCGCTTCTTTTTCAGACTGGTATGCTTTCGAGTAACATAAAAAATCCAAAAAACAAAGAAATGTGTGACATATTGCTTGATCACGTGCCAAATATAACATATTCAACAGGAGATTTTGAAAAGAGTGATTCGATCTATAAACAGGGGGAATTAGCTACTGAACAGAATATGGAACAGTTGGTGGCTTTAGCAAATAGATTAAAGAATTATAAACAACGCAGCCATGAAGTGCCTAAAATTAAAGATGAGCTTTTCTTAGATACAATCGTTTTTGAGGGTATTAGTGAGGCTAACAGAGATTTGGTAAGAGCTAGATCGGGCATCGAGCTAAAACAAATATATTCTACCCAAGAGTTAATTGATGCAATTGATAGGGTCATGGGAACCAATCTTTTTAAGCAGATTACCTATTCAGGAGAATTAGTTGATGATGAGTTGGTTTTAACGCTCAATGGTGAGGAACATTCCCGTCACCAAGTCAAAGCATCATTGCATTATGACACCTACCGCAGTATTGGTATTATTTTAAATTATACCGGAAGAAATGTTATAGGAAAGGCCTCTCGTTTTCTTGTGACGCTTGATGTTGCCGTACAACCCAGATTCAGGATTCAATATCAAAAACAATTTGGAGAACAAAAAGACTGGTGGTGGCGATCAGACATACTGGGCGAATTTTTAAATCAAAAGTTCTATTTGGGAGGAGAAGTAGGAGATGATTTTAATTCTCGTTATACTCAATTTGACAATCAAATTAATAAGAACCTGCAATCTAGGCATAGTTATGCCGGGCTCGATCTGAGTTATGAATATACTAATTTGGCTCCTAAAATAGATCCAAGTATCAACAACAATCTTCTAAATATTGAAAGGTATACTTTTCAAAATATTGAGATCGGAGCACATTATATGTACCGTAATATGGATAGGGTATATTACCCGGCCAAAGGAACTTTTTTTAGGGCCGGAGTGTATAGATCAATTCTTCATGATTTGGATGTTCAATATTACGATCCAAAAGATGAAGATATAAATGGATCAACTAATGGTTTTACCAAATTGGTTTTGGACTTTGAAAAGCGCTTTGATTTCACTAAAAAAGTAACGGGTATTCTTGGTGCAAATGTTGGTTTTATTTTTGAAGATGCCATATCTGGAAATGAGCCTTCTATCGCAGAATACGGATTTGCTACAAAATATTCATTAGGGGGTATTTTAACGGCTCCCAGAAGAGCAAACTATACTTTTGCCGGATTGCATGAAGATGAGTTAAATGTAACTGAATTCATGAGATTAAGTCTTGCTGCCCAAATCAATCCTATAAAAAGCATTTTTATAATACCTCATTTTGATATCGCCTCAGTTGGTCGTGGTGATTTTGATGACTATATAGGAGATGCTTTTTCGCCTTCCGGTAGTTGGTCTGATGTAGATGAAACTGAGACAAGCGCTCTTATATCTGCTGGTGCCACTTTTGCCTATCACTCGATTTTGGGTCCTATTAATTTTGACGTATCCTGGGTCAATGACATAGATAAAGTAAGGGTGTTTTTTAGCGTTGGCCTCATACTTAACCGATCAAATTGATAAAGCAATTAAATCAGGAAGAATGAATTAAAATCTTTTCACGCCACTATTGGTGTTTGATGAAACAAAAAAAACCTGCCAGATTGAAGAATCTGGCAGGTTTTTAAACATTAGAAAATGTTTCTAATGCATTTCCGTTTTAAATTTTTGTCCTCCAACGGATGCTTCATACATTAAGCCTCCTTTTGCATGGGTGAAAACCAAAATTCCATCTTTGTAATCCACGTCGAATGACGCTCCGGCAGTTACAGCTACTGCAGATGTCTGCGCAGCAAATTCAAATTTATCTCCGGTAAAGTTATTAAAAGCGTCAGCACTTTCAAAAAATATTATTTCAGAATAAGCTTGTCCACCTGCTTGGAATCCAATAGTAATTTGTGATAGTTTGGTGTCACCTACTATGGCGCCTCCTTTATAGACGGTTCCATTACCAGCTGCTCCACCTACGCCTAAACCTCCTTTTCCAACAGAAGGAAATACGGCATAACCATAGGCTGAACTAAAATATTTAACTATTTTATCATTGGTACGTTTCATTTCTTTAATAGCATCAGCCGACTTTTCTGAGACATCCTTTTGTGCATATGAATTAAACGAGAACGCAATAAGAAATAGCGTGATAATAGTAAATTTAGTTTTCATTTTAAATTGTTTAATTAGTGAATAAATTGCCGTCTCTCATATTTACAACAAACGGCATGAGAGTTTTAGATTACAAAGATAGGATTTTTATCCCTAAATTTAATAACATATGAGTCTGTTTTTAATATGCATAAATGGGTTTAATAACTCAGTATTATAGTATTAGAATTAGCATAATTTCGTTGATAGATTCGAAGAAAAGCTGTAAATTTAGTTTGATTTTAACCCCATTTCAATGAATTTCAACGTCAAATTTATCTTTCTTTCAATATTGATAGTGCCTTATTTAGTTTCTTCACAGCGCAATTATAATCAGGAAAACTTTGGAAACCGATCATTATTGCTCAGTGGGAACGTTACCGGTAGTGTGGATGATCTTGGCCTTACCTACTATAATCCAGCCAGAATTGCTCTTATTAAAGACCCTGTTTTTTCAATAAATGCAAAGGCGTATCAATTGAATTCAGTAAATTTTAAGAATGTGTTTGGTAGAGATGATAAATTAAGTGATTCCCAGTTTGACGGTGTACCAAGTTTAGTAGCGGGTACGTTTAGTATTGAAAAATGGGAAAAACACCATTTTGCCTATTCGTTCATTTCTAAGCAACGTACAAATATTGGATTTAATTTTTCCAGAGAATTGGATTTGGATAAAATTGGTGAGGAGACGAAAGATGTCGATAGATTGGTAGCTAATCTTGATCTGAATAACAAGGTAAGGGATGAATGGTTTGGATTGACCTGGGGAATGAAGATTCATGATAATTTTAGTATAGGTATTTCCTCCTTTATTTCGGTCTATAATTATAGTACGAACTATGATTTAAGATTGAGTTCACTCGATCAATCACAAGATGTATCCTTTTTTAATAATGAAATTAAATTGGGCCAGAATTCTTATGGGATGTTTTGGAAATTGGGTTTGGCCTGGAAATTAAGCAAAATCGATTTAGGACTAAATGTTGATCTTCCATACCTTGAGGTTGTAAAAAATGGTAAATTCAGATATCAAAGATTTTTATCTGGAAGTATTGATGGATCAGATGAATTTCTGTATTATGACTTTAAAGATTTGGAATCAAATCGAAAGGAGCCCTTAGGGATTTCTTTTGGTGCAGGACTGCCTTGGGGTAAACATAAATTTCATTTAAAAGTAGATTGGCATGGAAATCTGTCAGAATATGACCGTCTGGTAATTCCCGATACTGAGGATGGAAGACAAGGTTTTGCGTTTAAGGAATCGCTAAGATCAGTCATTAATTTTGGGGCTGGCGCTGAAATTTATATCAATGATGGTTTAAACTTTTACGCAAGTTTCTCAACAGATTTTTCGCCTGTTGAAGCCAATGCAAATATATTTGATATTATCGATGATGAGGATTCTGAAGCAGGCGCTAATTTTGATGCAGATTATTTGCATTATGGTTTTGGGGTGGAATTCAAATTGAAAAAGATGGAGCTTATAATTGGGGCAACATATTCGAGCGCCTCTGGTGACTTTGCTGACCCTATTGATTTTCCTGATGAGGGTATTGAAATCCCCGTTAATGATGATCCGTCAAAGATTACAGTATCGCGCTGGCGCATTATAGTGGGTCTGGAGATTCCAATTTTTGGCTATGACCTTGAGTTCAAATAAAAATTTTGGTTTTGAGTTATATCAGATGTTTGTCTTTTGATAGCTTATGATGAATATCATTATTTTTATGCCTTTTAACGTGTAAATTTCAGCTTAATTTTTCTTCTTGATGAAATCAAAGTCTCTCTTATTTATCGGAATAATTTTACTAATCTTGGGAATCGTTCTTAGAAAAATGACATCATTGGAGGCTTTTGGTCTTATATTAATACTTATTGGAGTGTTATGTAAAACGGTTTACATCATAGCTAAAGCAAGAAGTGGCGAATACAAGCCTGGTAATGAACTTATTTTTCTTGGGGTTGGATTAGTGCTTTTTCTTTCAGGATTATATATACGCTTCCTTGAACAAGACCTTATTAATCCATCGTATTTGATTGTGTCTGGAATTAGTCTGAAGATAATTTTTATCATTAGGTTTATTCAGATCGTTCGTTCGGCAAAAGGTAACGGTCGACTTTTAGTTCAAAAAGAATAATTGATAGTATAAAATGTTAGTATTCAATTAGTAAGATTCTATAGAATTATTTCACTTTTTATTCTTTGGTCGAATGCCCCTCAACATTCAATATTTCTATAGGACCTTATCTAACTGTTTATTGTAAGCCGAATCAATTCTGCTCTTCTTATAGTGTTATGAGCCTGAAAGATTGGTTTTTTGTGGGTTAGGATCTTTATTTGTTCTAGCTATTTTATAAGAAGAACAAGATTTTTCAGCAGGAGCAATAAATGATATTCCAGTATTTAAATATCTATGATCCTTACCTAATACTTCCATCGCGAACTCATCTTCACTAATATGGTGGGCTTCGATTTCTGTAAAATGTTTATTGGAAACCCTACCTTCCATGCATAATGCTGTTTTTATACCTATGGATTGAGAATATGTATGCTCTTTTTCTGCAGGAGAAATTGCATCCATGACTGTTTTATGGTTCCTCGTATTTTGCTGAAAAACAGCGAGGTTATAAAAAACAAATAATGTAACTGACATAATAAGGATACTGGATATTTTCATTTTAGGGATCTTTTTAAATGTAATAGTCTTTCGTGAATATTACTTTTAGGTCTAACATTTTTTTTATGAACTCTTTATTGACTTTAAGGAATCGGTCATTTCTAAATTGTAAAAATTCACCCTGACCATGAATGCTTAAGCCATTGGTCATATAGGTGTACAATTGATAGTATGGAATGATCCATGTAAAATTATCAAGTCTTCTGGTGATTCTTACTAAGATTCCTTTTGGCCTAAGTTCGATATTTGCGTAATTAATATCTGGTCCATTCAATAAGGCCCTTTTAAGTTTAGGACTAACTTTATCTATGATCATCCGACTCGAACCTATACCTCTCATTTTAAGCTTTTTCAAAAAACTATAGGGTGAACCTACGAGATTGTTGATAAGCGCATCATGGTCTTTATTGGTATATGTAGTATTTAAAATCATGCCTCGTGAATCAAATTCTTTGTAAAGGTACGAAATGTTTAACAAATAACAAAAAAAGTTAAACAAAATATTGGATAAATAAATCGGGGCTTTCGGAAAGTGAATTGGTCCATTGGTCCAAACTCTTTTGCATAAAACTCAAATTTTTTAGTTATTCACTGTTTGTTATAAAATTTAGAATTATGGTAGTAGTTAAAAACATAAAGGAAGAATGGAATATCATAACAGTACTTATTTTATTAGCCTTATTTTATGTTCTTTTTGGATGTAATAGTGAAAAAAAGGAAGTTGATAAGCAAATAATTGAGAAGCGTGTTGATCAGGTTGTTGAAATTGTGACAAATCATATGGATTTTCAATTGGCAGATAGTATAAGTTCAGGTTGGCATACTTTTAAGTATGATAACAAATCCAGTGAAACACATTTTTTCCTACTTGATAAATATCCTGAAGGAAAAAACATTGAAAATACAGAAAGAGAGATCGGTCCAGTTTTTCAGATGGGTATGGACCTGATCAATGAAGGAAAGGTAAAAGAAGGCCTCGAAGCCTTTAATAAATTACCTGAATGGTTCTTCAAAATTGTTTTTGTTGGGGGTTCTGGTTTGGTGTCACCAAAAACCATTAGCCTGACCACCTTAAAATTGGAACCGGGTTATTATATCGTAGAATGTTATGTAAAGATGGCGAATGGAAAATTTCACTCAACTATGGGAATGACAAAAGCACTTATCGTTACAAATGAGATAAGTAAGGTGGAGCCTCCGAAGCCAAACTTAGAAGTTATGATATCCAGTAAGAAAGGCATCCGTTTTAAAGATACAATATCAAGTGGGAAACAGGTTTTTTCGGTACTATTTAATGACCAAATTACGCATGAGAATTTTGTTGGGCATGACATAAATCTGGTAAAGATGGATGAAAATGCAGACATTGCAAGTCTTGAGGCATGGATGAATTGGGCTGATCCAAAAGGATTGATTACACCCGCTCCTGAAGGTTTTACTTTTTTGGGTGGAGTTAATGATATGCCTGCCGGGTCAATAGGATATTTCGAAGTCAATCTTTCATCTGGGCATTATGTCCTTATTTCGGAAGTTCCCAGGGCCAGAAGCAAGAATTTATTTAAATCTTTTATAGTCACCAATTAAAATTATTACATATGAAAAAAGTTCTAATTACAGGATGCAGCTCAGGCTTTGGCTTTGATGCAGCCAAGTATCTGGCCAAAAAAGGCTATCATATTTATGCAAGTATGAGGCATGTTATCGGTAAGAATTCAGAAGCTGCTGCTGACCTCAAGCAATATGCCAATGACAATCATTACAAAATAGATATCGTTGATATTGACGTTACTTCAGATGAAAGCGTAATGGCGGGTGTGGCCCAGTTGCCTACCATAGATGTTCTGATCAATAATGCCGGTCGTGGTTATGGCGGGCCAATTGAAGCCTTTAGTGCCGACCAATGTCTTGCTCAACTTGACCTCAATATAGTTGGAACCTTTAGAATGGCTAAAGCTGTTTTACCGGGTATGCGTGCAAATGGTTCCGGTTTGATCATACAGGTAAGTTCTGTTGCCGGTCGTTGTGCTTTTCCTGGATTTGGGATTTATCATGCCAGTAAATGGGGGCTTGAAGGGTTGAGCGAATCACTAAGATATGAGTTGGCTCCTTTGGGTATTGATGTGGTCATTGTTGAACCCGGACCTTTTGAGACTAACTTTTTTGGAGGCATTGAACCGGCTACTGAAGAAGATACCGCTGCTGCCTATAAACACGTGGGAGAATTCAATGAAGGCTTTGGGAATAATGTTAAGGCCATGTTTGAAGATGAAAATGCTCCAACTGACCCTATGATTATCGTGAGAATTTTTGATAAATTGATCAAAACACCTCATGGAAGTCGTCCTTTAAGAACCATTGGAGGCTTAGATTTTGGATTACAAGCCCTTAATGATGCGGTCGAACCAATTCGATTGGCAGGATTGGAAGCCATGGGAATAGCTGATTGTGATGGACCTTCCGGATAAGGTTTATAACCAAACCATGTTATAATACACTACAAGTTTTCTTATTTTCTAAAGTTGATTAAAATGCCTCGATGATTTGATCGAGGCATTTTACGTCTGTACAATTACCTTATTTACTAAGCCAAAACTTCGATCAAAAAAATATATCAGCCATTCTATTTAAGTCTGAATTTTAAAGAGTGAAACATGATAAATATTATATGGATTGAAAATTCGGTTGTTTACATTTGATTTGTTTTAATACCTATACTATGAATATATTTAATATTAGTCATAAGATACTATTGATTGGTTTGATATCCCTTTTTTTATCATGTGAAAGTGGCGAGAACAAGTGGATAGAGTTATTTGATGGCAAAACATTGGATGGCTGGAAGGCATCAGAGAATAAAGCTTCATGGTATGTTGAAGATGGTGCTCTCGTTGGATCAGGAGAGCGTTCTCATCTGTTTTATGTTGGAAATGTCAAAGATCATAATTTTAAAAATTTTGAATTTCAGGCACAAGTGAAGACCACTACACATTCTAATTCAGGGATTTATTTCCATACTGATTATCAAGAAAAAGATTGGCCAAAAAAAGGCTATGAAAGTCAGGTTTTTAATTCTGTTTTTAAAACTGATCAAGGAGCCTATACAGAAAATAGAATGACAGGAAGTTTATACGGGGTGAGAAATTTGGCCAAATCTCCAGTAGTTGATAATGAGTGGTTTGATTATAAAATTATAGTGCAGGGTAACACTATTAAAACTTACATCAATGATGCCCTAATGGTAGATTACACCGAGTCTGAAAAACCTTTAAGACGTGAAGATATGCAACAAAGATTGCTGAATTCAGGAACATTTGCCCTGCAATGCCACGATCCAAAAAGTAAAGTGTATTTTAAAAATATCAAGGTAAAGCCTTTATCAGATGACTTAGCTTCGTCGGGTAAACCATTAAATGATATCAATTATAATAAAAAATTACTGGATGCTGCCACTCGACAAATGCCCTTATCAGATCTCCATGTTCATTTAAAAAAGGGATTAACCATCGAACAAACACTGGAACATTCAAGATCTTATGGGTTTACTTATGGAATAGCTTTTAACTGTGGAATCAATATGGGTTTTGAATCAAATGATTCACTTCAAAACTTCTTGGAAAACTATAAAAAACCTCCTCAAACATATTTGGCAATGCAGGCAGAAGGAAGAGAATGGCTTGATATTTTTTCTAAGGAAACAATTGGTCAGTTTGATTATGTCTTTACAGATGCAATGACATGGACAAATGATAAAGGTAAGAGGATGCGACTATGGCTTAAAGAGGAAACTGAGGTGGGTGATCCCCAGAATTTTATGGATCAATTGGTTGATCGGATAGAAAAAATCGTTGGAAAGGAGCCCGTAGATATTTATGTTAATGCAACTTATTTGCCAGAAGAAATCCAGGAACGTTATGACGAACTGTGGACCGACGAACGAATGGATAAAGTTATTGCAGTTCTTAAAAATAACAATGTAGCCATGGAGATAAGCGCACGATACAAGATACCGAGTGCCCGTTTTATCAAAAGAGCGAAGAAAGCTGGAGTAAAATTTACTTTTGGAACGAATAATACTAGTGCAGACGACCTTGGACGATTGGAGTACTGTCTTGATATGATGGAAGTCTGTGACCTTAATCCTGAAGATATTTGGACGCCTAATAGAGTTTATGATCAGTAAGGCTTTTGATTGTAAAAAGATTAGTTCACCCTTTTGCGTTCTTCTTCTGCTCCAGTTTGTCTGCTTCGGGCAGATTTTAGTTTCTTGTTGCCAAAATTTCTGGTATAAGTCAATAAAAAAGTCCTGTTACTGAAATCGAAAGTATTATCTGTGTTCAAATTCTCTTCGGGAATATTTGTGCCACCATTGTATTCGAATGAATCGAAAATATCATTAATGTTGAATCTTA
>CAZQRD010000032.1:0-28198 GCA_964595535.1 uncultured Flavobacteriaceae bacterium
CCTTTCTTTTAAACCTCTAACATTTATTTGTTAGAGGTTTTTTTTGTTTAAAACTATTTTACATATCTTCGCCACAAGCAAAATTTTGCTATTTATCCCGGTATTTTCAGTATTTATTTTTAACAAAACTTCTGACCTGACAAGAGACAATAGTATTATCACTAATAATTTTATATGGATTTTACAAACCCACTTGTTTATGGGGTACCCTGTTTCTTGGGGCTAATAGCCCTTGAGTATGCGTATAGCAAATCGCATAAGCGCAAGGATTTATACGAATCGAAAGATCTGATGGCCAGTTTAGGCATGGGGATTGGTTCAGCTATCCTTGCTCCCTTGATCAAAACAATTTCTGCAATTGTAATATTTTATATGGTCTATGAATTATTCAATCCTTTAGTGGATGGAGTAAGAATGAATATTATGGGTTGGGAATCTTTTGGTTATGCCTGGTATATTTGGATCATGTGTCAGTTACTTGATGATTTTTCATATTACTGGTTCCATCGCCAGAACCATAATGTTCGATTCTTATGGGCTGCACATATTGTACATCATTCTTCAGATAATTTTAATTTGGGAACAGCTGTGAGAAATGGTTGGTTTACAATTTTATATAAACCTCTATTCTATATGTGGATTCCAGCGATAGGTTTTCCACCTGAGATGGTAGTAGTCTGTTTGGGTATTGAAGCTTTGTGGCAATTTCAACTTCATTCGGTCTATGTGCCTAAATTAGGCTTCTTGGAAAAAATATTTAATACGCATACTATGCATCAGGTACATCATGCCAAGAACATAGAATATATGGATAAGAATCATGGAGGGTTTTTAAACATCTTTGACAAGATATTCGGAACATGGAAGGAACTCGATGATGATATTGAGATTGAATACGGAGTTACACATCCTCCGGAATCCTATAATTTATTTGTGATCTTAACGCATGAGTACAAGGATATTTGGAACGACATGAAGAAATCTAAGAATTGGTACCATAAATTTATGTACGCTTTCGCTGCTCCGGGTTGGAGTCATGATGGAAGTACCTTGACCATAAAACAAATGCTAAAAAGCCAAAGACAGGAAGATTTAGAAAGGATGAGATTGGAACCAAAATAGTAATTTTCACATTACATCATTACATCATTACATCATTACATCATTACATCATTACATCATTACATCATTGATCATTGCCTTCTATTCGCCAACAACGGCGGTGCATCTCCATTAAACGGATTACTTCTGCCAATACTTTTTACACCCATTCCTGAAGCATTGATTACTGCTCTGCTGCCATAGCGTTTCCTGATACGGTCCATGGCCTGATACAGGCTAATTGCTTTATCACAATCTTCAAATAAATTGATCTGCTGTCCGCCTTCAACCAAATGACTAAAATTCACTCCGATCAGTCGCACTAATAAACGTCGCTGGTACAATCGTTTAAACAGCTCCATAATGATTGGAAAGATGGTATGATCAGAAGCACTGTAGGGAATTCTTTTTTGCATGGTATAGGTTTGAAAATCAGAATACCTGATCTTGACAGATACACAGGCAGTTAACTTGTTTCCACTTCTGAGCTGGTAGGTGAGTTCCTGAGTCATGGCTGTTAGAATGGTTTTTAGTTTTGAAACATCTGTGGTATCGCGATTAAAGGTTCTTTCTGTAGAGATCGATTTTCTTTCCTGATATTGTACCACTGGAGCATTGTCTATGCCATTGGCTTTTTTCCAGATGGAACCTCCATTTTTTCCCAAAACTCTTGACATCATTTCATAGGGCATTTCCTGTACGGTCCTGATTCTTTTGATTCCCAGATCACAGAGTGATTTATAGGTCACTTGGCCCACCATAGGAATTTTTCTAACAGAGAGAGGAGCAAGAAAGGGTTTTTCATCTCCTTTATGAATCTTGATTTGATTGTTAGGTTTGGCTTCGCCTGTAGCGATTTTCGCAACTGTTTTATTAATGGATAAACCAAAAGAAATGGGTAATCCGGTTTCTTTGATGACCTTATTTCTTAATTCGGAAGCAAGTTGATAGGAACCGAAAAATTTATCCATCCCCGAAAGGTCAATATAAAATTCATCAATGGATGATTTCTCATAAAGCGGTACATTTTCCTTGATGATATCGGTAACCATGGTAGAATATTTGGAGTAAATCCCTGAATTACCTCTTAATACAATAGCTTCCGGACAAAGCTGTTTAGCCATACGCATGGGCATAGCAGAATGAATACCAAACCTGCGGGCCTCATAGCTGCAGGATGCCACCACCCCTCGGTCGGAAGTACCACCTATCAAAACGGGTTTATTGTTTAATTTACTATCAATCAAACGTTCACAAGAAACAAAGAAGGTGTCAAGGTCCATGTGAAGAATATTCCTTTCGTTTAAATAGATCATGTACTCACTTTTTCAATTTGTTCTTCTGCATAACGCGGATCCTGCATCATATCGAGCTTTTTCATACTACTGATCTCAATGCTGATACTGTCAAATTCTTCCATCACCTTTCCGGTCAATTGATAAACGCCTCTTCCTCTGAAAGGATATTTTCTCGCGACAGGAGGAAAATGTACCGTATCAATATAATCGCCGTTTCTATCCAAAAAGGTTCCAAAATACATGCGGTCCCCTTTATGGGTAGACGTGTTTTTGGCGGTTACATAATAACCATAGCACATAACGGTTTTATGAACATAAGCAGGAAAGTTTTTGGCCTGAAGAGAAGGGCCTATTTTGGTAGTGATCAAGTCAAAAGGGTCACATAGAGGGAAGCCAAGATATTCTATTTCATCAAAAGCATCTTCGTACTTGGAGCTGGATAAACGAGGTGTTTGATAGCTGATCTTTTCGGTTTTAAACAGGGTGATCACCTGTTCTTCCAGATTCACTTTATTGATCTTCATATAGGCTTCCCACAATAATTCACGTTTATTTCTACCGGTGAACTGAAAGGCGTTGATCTTGATAAGGATAGCAATTTGTTCAATGGAAATGGGTACCCTGTCAATAAAGTCATCAAGGTCAGTATAAATACCATTTCTAAGCCTTTCCATCACAATTTTTTTGGCATTGGCTACTTCAAAAGAGTGGAGCAGGATAAAGCCCAGATAGATATGACTACCTTCAATACGGGTTTCGTAATTACTTTTATTGATATCCGGAGCATGAATCACGGCCCCGTGCATCCTGGCTTCATGCAGATAAAGATCCACTCTGTAGAAGCCTCCAAAATTATTAATGGTGGCCACCATGTATTCAAGAGGATAATAAGCTTTTAAAAATAGACTTTGATAACTTTCCACAGCATAAGAGGCAGAGTGGCCTTTGGCAAAGGCATAACCGGCAAAACTTTCGATCTGCCTCCAGATCTCAGCTGTCAATTCATGAGAATGTCCCTTTTGTTTACAGTTTTCAAAAAACTGATTTTTAACTTTTAAAAATTCTTCCCGGGACCTGAATTTTCCAGACATACCTCTTCTCAGCATATCAGCCTCTCCCAGGGTAAGTCCGCCAAAATAATGGGCTACCTTGATCACGTCTTCCTGATATACCATTACTCCATAGGTTTCGGGCATGATCTTTAAAAGGATGGGATGTGCGTCTTTTCTTTTTTCCGGATGACGATACCTTAAAATATATTCTCTCATCATTCCTGATTTGGCTACTCCGGGCCTGATCACTGAACTTGCTGCTACCAGCCCGAGATAGTTGTCAACCTGTAATTTTTTTAGCAGCATCCGCATAGCGGGGGATTCCACATAAAAACAACCGATTGCCTTGGCATTCTTTAAAAGAAACTTGATCTTTTTATCTTTTTTGAAACGCTTGATATCATGAATGTCAATAGGAGGGATCTCCGGCTTGTTGTACCTGACGATCTCTACAGCCTCTTTGATTTTTCCTAAACCTCTTTGACTCAGAATGTCGAATTTATAAAGACCGATATCCTCGGCTACAACCATATCAAACATTGTGGTCGAAAAGCCTTTTGGAGGAAAAAAAGTGGCCGTATAATGAGCAATGGCCTTTTCGGAGATCAGAATACCTCCGGCATGGATTCCCAGATAGTTGGGAAACCCTTCTATAAATTGACTGTAAGCAATAACCAGTTTTGATAAAAAATCCAATTGATCGATGTGGAACTGCCTTTTACTGAGTTTGTCGATCTCTTCTTTGGGTAAACCGAAAACCTTACCGAGTTCACGTACTGAAGCCTTAAATTTAAAGGTATTGTATACGCTGATCAAAGCCGTATTCTTAAAGGTATAAAATATGAAATTGGTGATATCATTCCGGTCGCGCCAGGAAAAATCAATGTCAAAATCAGGTGGGTTTTTTCTGTACAGATTGATAAACCTTTCAAAGTAAAGATCAAGCTCAATGGGGTCTACGTCTGTAATCCGTAAGAGATAGGCTACAATACTGTTGGCTCCGCTACCTCTGCCAACATAGTAGTATCCTTTGCTTCTGGCATATTTTAAGATTTTCCAGTTGATAAGAAAATAAGAGACAAACTGCTTTTGCTGAATAATCTCCAATTCTTTTTCAAGACGATTGAAAATACGGGTTCCCAGTTTTTTATAGCGGTATTTTAGTCCCTGATAGGCCAGTTTTCGCATCAGCCTGAAATCTAAGGCTTCATTATTGGTATAGGTCCTTTGATTTTTGGGAACCTTATTTTCGAAATCAAATTCAATATGACACTGGTCCAGGATTTTCCGGGTATTTTGAATGATTTGAGGATAATCTTTGTACAATTCACACAATGCTGAAACAGATAACATCATATCTTTTTCCTGTCCTTGTTCAGAAAGAGGGAGTTTACTCAATAAAGTATTGTTATCGATAGCTCGCAATAAGCGATGTGTATTAAACCCTTTTTTATTCTGAAAAGAAACCGTTTGCAGGATGACCAGTTTTTCCATGGGCCACTTTGATCTGGAAAATTTTAATCTGGGCAAATCATCGGGCCTCACCCCCAGAAACTCATTTTTATTCAAAGGCCGCTTTAGTTCTTTTGAAAAAGGATAGATCACAAACACTTCCGACATTACCGGTGGCTCTGTTGCCACGATAAATTCTTTTTGATGGAGTAAACCACTTAGGTATTCATTGATAGTCTGGAAGCCTTGGTTGTTCTTGGCCAGTAATATAAACTCCTGTTGTACGCCATTTCTAAAATCAACTCCCACAACAGGGGCTATACGATATTTAGAGGATAAACGCACAAAATCTATGCAGGCAGTGGTACTGTTTATATCAGTTAAAGCAAAGTTTATTAAGCCTTTGTCTTTGGCTATCTGCAATAGCTCTTCGGGCTTTATGGTGCCGTATCTCAAGCTGTAATAGGTATGTGTATTCAGGTACATTGAAGTGTTAAAAAGATAATTTTGGAATATATTACAAATTTAGGTTATATTTGTACCACACCTTGATAATATATGTACCATTATGAATTTTATTGCAAATAATATGAAGCATCTGAGAGAGCTAAAAAATCATACTCAGGAATTTTTTGCCAATGAGCTGAATATTAGCAGAGAGCGTATAGCCTCTTATGAACAAGGCAGGTCTTCACCACCGGTTGAAATTCTGATCGAGCTTTCCAATTATTTTAACCTCCCTATTGATGTGCTGATTAAAAATGATCTTTCCAAGGCAGAAGATGCCTCTTTTATTCATATTGGAAATCAGCGTATTTTATTCCCTATCAAGGTCAATGAGGATAATGAAGATATGGTCGAGATCGTTGCAGATGATGCTTCAGCAGGTTATTTAAGAGGATATGCTGACCCGGAGTATATCGAAAGTCTGAACAGTTTGAAATTACCTTTTTTACCGACAGGAAAACACAGGGCTTTTCCGATAAAGGGAGATTCTATGCTTCCTATAAAGAGTGGTTCTTTTATCATTGCACGATATCTTGAAGATATTCGCCATTTGAGCAGTGGTAATACCTATATCGTACTGACGTATAATGATGGTCTCGTTTACAAAAGAGTTTATGATAAAGTCGAGGAACATCAGTGTCTGTTAATGGTCTCAGACAACAAAAAATATGATCCTTATTATGTTCCGGTAAACGAAGTTCTCGAATTATGGGAATTCACCTGCCATATCAATCTAAGTGAATATGATGAAAGCGAGATCAATACCGAAAGCATTGCTCATATGCTCACCAATATCGGAGTGCAGCTGGAATCTATCAGAAAGAAGGTTAGCTGAAAGGGTTCTTCAAACTTCCGAGGGGTTCGCAGCTGAGGGTTTCACTTCTCACCCCCTCACCTCCGAGGGCTTCACGACTGAGGGGTTCGGAACTCAGGGTTTCATCTCCGAGCGCCTCACTCCATTCTTAAAAATCAACATATGTTCTGGCAAGCTGCTTCTTGATAATACTGCTGCTTCTTAGATTCGCATAATCCCGTGCTGATGAAAACTCCCAATCAGTATCTTTACTTACCAAACCTGCTTTTACAGGGTTATGATGAATATAATTGAAACACACCTGCGGATATTGATTTTCAGGCAACATGTTAAATATTGCAATTTTTGATTTCCAAAAATTGGGTTGCAAGCCCTTAAATGAGTTTATCGAATTGGCTTTTGATGTTTTTCTAAACAAGGATCCAGTAAACTCGTTTTCAGCATTAATGCTTCTGGTATAGGAGCGAAGCAGAATTCCGATAGATTCGTTTAATGTTCGTTTTTTAAGTAAATTGCTTTTTGCGACTTCACTATCATTTAAAAGACTCTTTGATTTTTTCTCATAAAAAAGTTCAACTTCATTCACTAAAATCATCAAATGGAAGTGATTTGGCATTAAGCACCAGGCTATAACATCTGCATAGGGACTGATAAAAATTGGTATTTTATTGTAAAAAAATTGGTAATTATCTCTGTTGAAAAATATTTTTTTTCGATTGTTCCCTTGATTATATATGTGGTAAAGCCCGTCTTTTTCAAAATTCATAAAATGGTGTTTTAGTGGTTGATGCTTTAAGGCTAATCGAGGTTAACTTGAATTTGTGAGGGTTTCACTTCTCACCCCCTCACTTCCGAGGGCTTCACGGCTGAGGGGTTCAACTCCGAGCGCCTTGGAAATCATACCCTCACCTCCCATACCCTCACTGCTTAATAAATCATTATATCATTATTCCATTCCCTCATTATTTCATTTCTTTGTAGAATCTATGAAAATCAGATTCTCGGTAGCATTCTTCCTTATTTTTCAAATAGCTTCAGCTCAGGTTGGAGGAGAAAGGATATATAATTTTCTAAATATTCCTACATCAGCACCTCAGGCTGCATTAGGAGGAGAAACGCTTACCTTGAACGATGATGTAAATCAGCCTTTATGGAACCCATCTACCATTAGTAAGTATATGGATAATCAGGTTTCTGTCAATTATGTAAACTACCTGACGGATGTCAATATGGGATCAGCCACTTTTGCCCACCTGATTAACCGAAGGCTCGGCACTTTGCATGCCGGATTGCAATACATCGATTACGGAGAATTTATTGGTTCAGACGAAGAGGGTAATGAAACAGGAGATTTTGGCGCCCGTGACCTGGCCTTTTCGATAGGTTATGCCTATAATATCCCACGTTCAGATTTTTATACAGGAGTGAATCTCAAGTTCTTAAGCTCTAAAATTGAGAACTTTACTTCACAGGGTGCTGCCATGGATTTCGGCATTTTATACTATTCTGATTTAAGGCCATATTCATTTACGGCGGTTATTAGAAATCTGGGCTATCAGTTTTCACCTTATGATGAAAAACGAGAAGAGATTGCCTATGATATAGCAGTAGGTGCTTCTTATGAATTATCGGATGTACCAATAAAGTGGCATCTCACCATCAACAGTTTGCAACAGTGGAATATAGCTGTTGCGAACCCTTCAAATGATGAAACTGATCTCGATGGAAATACGACTTCAGAGGATATTAATGTTTTTCAAAATGCCATAAGGCATTTTGTGATTGGTGCGGAGTTTTTTCCGAAAAAGAAATTTAACCTACGACTTGGTTATAATTTCAGAAGGGCAGCGGAGTTAAAACTCACCGAGACGAGAACTTTTGCAGGTGTCTCGGCTGGCTTTGGATTAAAAATGGGTAGATTGAAACTGGATTATGCCTTTACAAAATACCATCCGGTGGATAATTCAAGTACCTTTACTTTATATATCGATTTAACAAGAAAAGGATTTTAAAATGAGTCAGAACAAAAAGATCATCATTGCTATTGATGGTTACTCATCAACAGGTAAAAGTACCCTAGCCAAGCACTTGGCCAAAGAAATTGGCTATGTATATGTGGATACAGGAGCTATGTATCGCGCGGTAGCCTATTATGCCATGATACAAGGATTGATCGATAAAAAGCATTTTGACAAGAAAGGTTTGATCTCTGATTTAGATACAATTGATCTTAGGTTTGAATTCAATACTGAGCTGGGTTACGCCGAGATATTTCTCAATGGTGAGAATGTAGAGTCATTTATTAGGTCCATTGAAGTTTCCAATATGGTGAGTAAAGTTGCCAGTATATCAGAAGTAAGAGAAAAACTTGTAGAGCAACAACAAAAAATGGCTTTAGACAAGAGTATTGTAATGGATGGGCGTGATATTGGTACTGTTGTTTTTCCTGAAGCTGAAATCAAATTGTTTATGATTGCCTCAGCTGAAAAAAGAGCACAACGCAGGTATAAAGAGATGATAGACAATGGCGTACAAATTGAATACGAATCGGTTTTGGAAAATGTAACTTCAAGAGATCATCTTGATACAACCCGGGCAGATTCACCATTGGTTAAAGCCGAGGATGCCATAGAAATGGATAACAGCGATATGACTGTTGAAGAGACTTACGCTTTGGCTATGAGCCATGTCAAAGAAAAACTATCGGATTAAATATTAGTGTGTAAACGAACTTATTGAAAACCACATTATTTCATTACATCATTACATCATTACATCATTAAATCAATACATCATTGTTTCAATGCCCTAAGGAATATTCAAATACTTATGCGTTTGCAAAGAAATCTTCCATTTTGGATGTTCCATTACATAATCAACGATCATTGGCGTCATTTTTTCACGATTGCTCCATTCAGGTTGCAAGTATAATTCACAATCTTTTCCTACTTGTGCTGCCTGCTCTTCGGCAAATTTAAAGTCGTGCTTGTTAAAAACAATCACCTTAAGTTCATGCGCCGATTGATATACTTCCTGAAGGGGTAATTTATTTTTTTTGGGAGAGAGACAGATCCAGTCATACTGACCTGAAAGCTTATAGGCCCCTGAGGTTTCAATATGTACTTTTAAATTGGCTTTGCCCAATTTTCCAGTGATATAGTCCATATTCCACATCAAGGGTTCACCTCCAGTGATCACCACCGTATTTGCATGTTTTTTTGCTTTTTCAACGATACTGTCGGTTTTGGTGGGAGGATGGAGTTCAGCATTCCAACTTTCTTTAACATCACACCAATGGCAGCCAACGTCACAACCACCTACCCTGATAAAATAAGCAGCTTTACCCGTATGATATCCTTCTCCCTGAATCGTGTAAAACTCCTCCATAAGCGGAAGCATTTCCCCTTTTTCTATCAATATTTCGGTTTCTTTTAACATGGCGCAAATATAATCAGGAAATTCTGAAAAACAGCCATTATTTATTAAAGGAATTATGTCAGAAAACAGCACGAATAATTGATCTTTTGAAAGATTTCAAAAGGCGAAGGAATAGATTTTTAATTATTGTTTAAAAGGGTTAATTTTATCAAAAATCAAATCTATGGCGAATAAAAACGAGTTTATCGATCTGATGGCCGAGGGCTATCGATCTAAAGGAGAATTTATCACACTGGGAGCTGCAATGTTAGGGGAGGAAACCATAACTGGTTCGTTGGTGAATATTCCCTTAAAAACGATTAATCGCCACGGACTTATTTCGGGTGCAACCGGAACAGGAAAGACCAAAACCTTGCAGGTTTTTGCAGAGAATCTTTCCGAAAAAGGAATTCCAGTGTTATTGATGGATTTAAAGGGAGACTTGAGTGGTTTGGCAAAGCCCAGCCCTGGCCATCCGAAAATTGATGAACGACATGAAAAAATAGGAATCCCATTTGAAGCCAAAGGGTTTCCCGTTGAAATTTTAACAATTTCAGAACAGGATGGCACCAGGTTAAGAGCTACCGTTTCAGAATTTGGACCTGTATTGCTCTCGCGTATCTTGGGGCTATCAGAAGTGCAGGAAGGAATTCTTGCCATATTATTTCAATACTGTGATGATAAACAATTGGGTTTACTGGATTTGAAAGATCTGAAAAAGCTCTTACAATATTCAACTCAGGAAGGAAAGACCGAATTAGAAGCATCTTATGGCAGAATTTCAACGGCTTCAACCGGTTCCATATTGAGAAAGATTGTGGCACTAGAGCAACAGGGGGCCAAAATGTTTTTTGGAGAACGCTCATTTGATGTTAGAGATCTTTGCCGATTGTCTGATGATGGAAGAGGAGTTATTTCAGTTTTGAGATTAACCGATGTTCAGGATAAACCTAAAATGTTCAGTACTTTTATGCTGCAGCTTTTGGCGGAAATATATAGTTCATTTCCAGAACTTGGTGACAGTGATCGCCCCGAACTCGTCTTATTTATTGATGAAGCACATCTTGTTTTTGAAAATGCCTCAAAATCATTATTGGATCAGCTTGAGAGTATTGTAAAACTGATTCGTTCAAAAGGGATAGGAATTTATTTCGTTACCCAAAACCCTAAAGACATTCCTTCTGATGTATTATCGCAACTAGGTCTTAAAATACAGCATGCTTTAAGAGCGTTTACAGCAAAAGATCGAAAGGCCATTAAACTGGCTGCCGAGAATTATCCGGATTCTGATTATTACGATACTGCTAAGGTGCTTACTGAATTAGGAATTGGAGAAGCATTAGTGTCGGCCCTAAATGAAAAAGGAATACCAACACCTTTGGTAAGGACCATGCTTCGGGCGCCTATGAGTAGAATGGATGTGCTTACAGGGACCGAACTTGAACGGCTCATTGATAAATCGGCTATTGCACCCAGGTATAATGAGGTGATCGATAGTGAGAGCGCCTATGAAATTTTAAACAAGAAGATAGAAAGTGCTCAAGAAAAGGCAAAAGAAACCAAAAGTGAATCAAGCCAAAGAAAGAGCACAAGACGCACCAGTATGAACCCTGTTTTAAAAGTCATTACCAGCGCCACTTTTATAAGAGGTGTTTTTGGAATTTTGAACAAAGTTTTTAAAAAATAATATTTTGGAAGCAGATTGGAATTAAAAATTTGCAGAATTTGAAATGTGTCTATATATTAGGCCGGTATTAAACAAAAACAAATTAGAGATGAAGAAATTAATTGGGCTGCTATTTTTATCAATGATTCTGGTGCAATGCGGACAGGATAAAGACACTTTGATTCTTAGGAATCAATTGGGAAAAATTAAAAAAAATACGAGTATTGAAGAACTCGATAAAATTTTCAAAAATGATTCGGTCGAAAAATTTTCACCAAATTCAGAAATAATAAGAGAATATCGGGTGTTTGGAGTTAATGGAAAACCCGATTTAATCTTTTCCCTCTTGGTTAAAAACGATTCTATTGAAGGCTTGGATCTGGTTAAGATTTACAGTTCCCGCTATACGACTGAGAAAGGTATTTCTACGATTTCTACCTTTAAAGATATTGCGGATAATTATTCCATAGGTAAAATAGAGCCGTCTTTTAGTGCAGCGATTTTATTCATCGATGAGATTAATGCAACTATTTCGTTAAATAAAGAAGACCTGGGTCTTGACGAATTTAATATGAATGCTATACGTCAGGATCAGATACCTGATGAGGCAGGCATAAGATACATCAGCTTGTGGTTTGAATAGAGCATTCATCCCTTATGACATTTTATGATTATGAAAACAGATAAATCCAAAGTAAAGAGAATCCCGAAAAGAGGGGCCTATGATTCGGAAACCATATATGGGATTCTGGACAAGGAATTTATTTGTCAGATAGGATTTGTTCATAATGATTATCCGGTCGTTATCCCTACTATATATGGTCGAAAGGATGATGCACTTTATTTTCATGGTGCGAGTGTAAGTAGGATGCTTAGGTCACTTGAGGGTGGCGTGAATATGTCACTCAATGTTACCCGTACAAATGCTTTGGTGTTGGCAAGATCAGCTTTTCATCATTCATTAAATTATGAATCTGTGACACTTTTTGGAAATGCTGAGTTGGTTGAAGATGAAGCGGAAAAGATTGCAGCGCTTCACATTATTTCTGATCAAATTCTAAAGGATAGATGGGAAGAAGTAAGACAACCAAATCAAAAGGAATTGAATGTTACCAAAGTATTAAAATTTACCATAAGTGAAGGGTCCGCAAAGATTAGAAATGAAGGAGTAGGAGATGACAAGGTTGATTATGAACTGGATATATGGGCTGGTCTTGTGCCTATTGAAAGAGCTTATGGCACCCCTGTTTCAGATCCCCTATTGAAGGATGGTATAGACATGGCACAAAGTGTCATAAACTTAAAAGATGAAAAATTATAAGGTTCAGAGAGCTCCTTTTGTAGTTCCTACTGATGATGGTAAGCTCATCGAAGAACATTTTGGGCTGGCTAGTATTGCAGCAGACTTAAGCTTGGCGCATATGATCGCTCCGTCTGGTTGGAGTGAACCCTTTCAAACTCCTGAATTTGATGAATTCACTTATATCATCAAAGGAAAGAAGAAGTTCAATATTGACAATGATGAAGTCATATTGGAAGCCGGCGAATCGATAAAAATTTCTAAAGGAACCAGAGTACAATATTCGAATCCATTTGATGAACCTTGCGAATATATCGCTATATGCAAACCTCCATTTCAATTCGATCTTGCTCATCGAGAAGACCTTTGATGGTTCTCAACCATAAGATTTTTCAAAAATCCTGAGGCCCTCGGAAGTGAGGCCCTCACTTCTCATGCCCTCAGCTCCGATACCCTCACGGAAAGCTCCAACCCCTCACGTGATAAAGATTAATCTCTATTCTCACAAGCTTGTAACGTATTTTTCAATAACATAGCAATCGTCATAGGCCCAACTCCTCCTGGAACCGGAGTGATAAAAGCTGCTTTTTTACTCACAGATTCAAAATCAACATCTCCAGCCAGGCGATACCCTCTTTTTTTAGTTGCATCAGCTACTCTTGTAATACCAACATCAATTATTGTTGATCCTTCTTTGACCATATCTCCTGTTAGGAATTCGGCAATTCCAAGAGCAGCAACAACGATATCTGCTTTTCTGGTAATAGAGGCTAAATCTTTTGTGCGGCTATGTGCAATAGTAACCGTTGCATTACCTACTTTTCTTTTTTGGCTGAGAAGAATACTCATTGGTCTTCCTACAATATGACTTCTTCCAATCACAACTACGTTTTTTCCAGAAGTCTCAACTTCATACCTTTCTAATAATTCAAGAATTCCATAAGGAGTAGCAGGTAAAAAAGAAGGAATGTCCAAGGCCATTTTACCAACATTTATCGGGTGAAAGCCATCGACATCTTTTTCAGGATCAACTACCATCAATACTTTCTGTTCATCTATTTGCTTGGGTAAAGGCAATTGCACTATAAAACCATCAATGTCAGCATCTTTGTTAAGGTCTTCAATTTCATGAAGTAATTGCTCTTCAGTTGTATCTTCAGGAAGATCGATAAGGGTAGAGTTGAACCCTACTTTTTGGCAAGATTTTACTTTACTACTTACATAAGTCATGCTAGCACCGTCATTTCCTACAATGATCGCAGCTAAATGTGGTATTTTTAATCCAGCTTCTTTTCGCTTTTGAACAGCTATCGCAATTTCATCTTTTATGTTGTCAGAAGTTTTTTTACCGTCCAGAATGATCATGTTCGAATGAATTAAAGATTATGTATAAAATTTAAAAAATATCAATACAGTGCAGAGCACAAACAATACTATTGCATGCCCTTCATCATTTGCATCATTTTTTTGCCACCACCGCCTTGCATCATTTTCATCATTTTACTCATTTGATTAAATTGTTTCATCAATTGATTAACTTCCTGAACATTGGTGCCAGAACCTTTGGCGATTCTCTTTTTTCTACTCGCATTGATCATGGCAGGAGTACTTCTCTCTGTTGGTGTCATTGAATGAATGATGGCTTCAATACCCTTAAAGGCATCGTCATCGATGTCTACATCTTTCATCATTTTACCGGCTCCCGGTATCATACCAACAAGATCTTTCATGTTACCCATTTTTTTGATCTGTTGTATTTGTTTAAGGAAATCATCGAATCCGAATTGATTCTTGGCAATCTTCTTTTGAATTCTTCTTGCTTCTTCCTCATCGTATTGTTCCTGGGCACGTTCTACAAGTGAAACTACATCACCCATTCCAAGAATACGTTCAGCCATACGATCAGGGTGGAAGACGTCAATGGCTTCCATTTTTTCTCCTGTTCCTATGAACTTTATAGGTTTGTTCACTACAGATTTAATGGAAAGAGCGGCTCCACCTCGGGTATCACCATCTAATTTTGTCAGTACGACACCGTCAAAGTTAAGAATGTCGTTAAATGCCTTAGCGGTATTCACGGCATCCTGTCCTGTCATGGAATCTACTACGAAAAGGGTTTCCTGTGGTTCAACAGTTTTGTGAATGTTGGAAATCTCTTTCATCATTTCTTCGTCCACGGCCAAACGACCAGCGGTATCAATGATGACCACATTTTTCCCTGTAGCGTTAGCATGCTTTATGGCATTCTCTGCAATTTCAACAGGATTCATGTTTCCTTCCTCGGCGTATACTTCAACTCCTACTTGCTCTCCAACTACTTTCAGCTGATTGATTGCAGCAGGGCGATACACGTCACAGCCCACCAATAAAACCTGTTTGCTCTTTTTGGTTTTTAAAAAATTAGCGAGTTTCCCTGAAAAAGTAGTTTTACCCGAACCTTGAAGGCCCGACATCAGGATCACAGCGGGAGATCCTTTAAGATTGATACCAACACTGTCACCTCCCATCAATTCGGTAAGTTCGTCTTTTACGATCTTAACCATTAACTGACCTGGGTTAAGCGTTGTTAAAACGTCTTGCCCCATTGCCTTTTCCTTTACTTTACCGGTAAAGTTCTTGGCAATTTTAAAGTTAACATCAGCGTCTAATAAAGCCCTTCTGACTTCTTTTAATGTCTCCGCTACATTGATCTCGGTAATACTTCCATGCCCTTTAAGTACATGAAAAGCCTTATCTAATTTATCACTTAAATTATTGAACATAATTTCTTATTCTGTTATATATAAACCTGTTGATTACAGCAGGCAAAGATAAGAAATTACTTATAAGATTTAGTTAAGAATACCCCTGTATAATGAATTACTATTCTGATTTTTCAAATCGGATGGAAGTAGTGTTGACACAATACCGTTTGCCGGTGGTATCAGCTGGCCCATCATCAAATATATGACCAAGATGGCCTTCACAATTTGTACAGATGATTTCAGTTCTGACCATCCCTTGACTATTATCCGAAACATATTCAACAGAACCTTTTATGGCGTCATCAAATGAAGGCCATCCGCAATGAGATTCATATTTAGTTCCTGACTCAAAAAGTTGAGCATCACAGGCAGCACAATGGTAGGTTCCCTTTTCAAAGTGTTTGGTATATCCATCATCACCAGGACGATCTGTTCCTTTTTCTCTGAGTACATAATATTGTTGAGGGCTAAGGATCTCTTTCCACTCTTGTTCGGTTTTAGAAACTTTTTTCTTCATGGTGTTGGTTTCTTGAGCTGTTATTACACTACTTATTAATATAAGCAATAATAGGGTTACTGTTTTCATTTTATAAAATTAACGATTCTTTGGATCACAAAACTATTTTTAAAAATTTTATGATGACCCAGCCCATTTGTTATGAGAAGTTCACCATTTCTAAGGCTTTGACGTATGGCAACCGCACTACTTACATGTACGTATTTGTCATCGCTGTCGTGAATCACTAAAGTTGGAATTTTTATTTTAACTGCTTTATGCTCAGAAGTTAGACTATCGAGCTTTGTGTTGAATTTTTGCTCAAATGATTTGCCCAGCTTCTTTGATATTAAGGGTTTTAGCTCCATTTTTTCAATAAAATAGTCAAATACCTGAGGAATGGAATTATCGGCCCCAATGGTAACCAGTTTATCTACCTTTAAACCATCAGCCACCGCGTTGATAAGAGACATACCTCCAAAAGAGTGACCAATAGCTGCGTCGAAAGGGCCATATTTTTTATTGATCTCACGAATCGTTGTCATAAATTCAATCATATTGGTGCGTTTTCCTGTTGACAGTCCATGGGCGGGGCCGTCAAAACTAACCACCATCATTCTGTTTTCCAATACCTTGTCTGCAATTTGAAACAACTGGGTTCCTCTGCCTGCCCATCCGTGCACCATCAATACCTTTTTCTTGGAATACCCATAAATATATACTTGTATCTCGTTATCGATACCGGTTATTTTGAGGGTCTCTTTCTTGGCACTATTTCTCATCGTCATTTCTCTTTCAGGCGCAGAAAATTTCATGGGAGTTGAGAATAATTTAGCTACAAATAAGGTAGCCAAGTCACTTGAGAAGAACTGAAGCACTTTCCCAAAGTAAATAAGGATCCCGGGAACTTTAAAGGAATTATGATTATTTGAAGGCAGCTTTGTTTTTGACAATTTGGATATTTTAATAATTTGGTATAAAAAACAGGAACCGGATTTCGTCAAGCTCGAAGCTCATTCATCCGTAAATAGGTGCTTTTTAATCTCCACAAATCTAACGAATTTATCATGGAAATAAAATCAAGTCATTAGTAGAGTTCAAGAGTCTTAAAAAGATAAAAAATTGTAAATTGTCGTTCCAAAATATAAACAACCAACCTATGCTCCAAAAAGGAGAAAAAAAATTGACCCATAGTTGGGCATTTTACGACTGGGCCAATTCGGTCTACTCTCTTGTTATAAGTACTGCCGTGTTCCCCATATACTATGATACGATTACTCAAACCGAAAGCGGTATGGTTCATTTTCTGGGAATGCAGTTCAACAACACTTCTTTGTATACCTATGCTTTGTCTTTTTCGTTTTTCATTGTTGCCGTTATTTCCCCGATTTTATCAGGAATTGCAGATTATGTGGGGAATAAGAAATCATATATGAAATTCTTCTGTTATTTTGGATCGATTAGCGTGATGAGTTTGTTTTTTTTCGATAGTCTTGATACCCTTTGGATAGGAATCTTATTTTCTGTTTTTGCAAGTATTGGATTTTGGGGTAGTTTGGTTTTTTACAATGCTTATTTGCCAGAAGTGGCCTATAGTGATCAACAGGATCATGTAAGTGCCTTGGGATTTATCTATGGTTATATCGGCTCTGTAATTCTTTTGATATTTAACCTGACCATGGTTATGAAACCCGAATGGTATGGTATTTCGAATCCCGGAATGGCGCCACGTATATCATTTCTTACGGTTGGAATCTGGTGGATGGGCTTTGCTCAGGTTACTTTTAACAGACTTCCAAACAATATCCAAACAAGAAAACCAAAGACTAATTATATTTTTAAAGGGTATCAGGAATTAAAAAAAGTAGTGCAAGAATTAAAAGATCAACCAGTTTTGCTCAATTTTTTAACCTCTTTCTTTTTGTACAGCGTAGGGGTACAGTCTATTATATTATTGGCGGCCATTTATGGAAAGTCTGAAATAGGGCTCTCAACCAGTAGCTTAATTTTGACCATTATAGTGATTCAACTTGTTGGTATTGCAGGAGCTTATTTATTTTCAAACCTGTCAAGGAAGATCGGAAATATAAGCACCTTGAAAATAACGATCATTATTTGGACATTAGCCAGTTTAAGCGCTTATTATCTTGATAAAGATGACCCTAATGTTCAAATAAAGTTTTATGTGATAAGTGGGTTTATAGGGTTGGTACTTGGAGCCATTCAAACCTTGTCACGTTCGACTTATTCAAAATTACTTCCTGAAGATACAAGCGATCCGACTACTTATTTTAGCTTTTTTGATGTAACCGAAAAAATTGCGATTGTGTGGGGAACTTTCATTTTTGGTCTTGCAGTGTCTATCACAGAGTCTATGAGGTTGTCTATCCTGCTGCTTTGTATATTTTTTGTAGCTAGTTTTGTGGTGCTGAGTTTTATGAAAAAAACAAAATACGTCCGCTGATGACTTCTTCTAAAACTTTTGATTTTGTTTTGATTGGGGGTGGTATTGTGGGAAGCGCAACTGCCTATAAGCTAAGTTTGAAGTTCCCTGGGAAAACAATTGCCCTTATAGAAAAGGAAAAGGAGCTTGGGAGCCATCAAACAGGAAGAAATTCTGGGGTCATCCATTCAGGGATATATTATAAACCCGGTTCACTAAAAGCTGAAAATTGCAGAAAAGGACGTGAGCAGCTCGTCGAATTCTCTAAACAACATTCTATTGATCATCATATTTGCGGAAAAATTATTGTTGCTACCAAGGAGGATGAAATTCCTTTATTAGAGGATATTTATAACAATGGATTAAAAAACCAAACACCTGGAATTCAATATATCAATGCAGCCGATATTGAGAAAAAGGAACCTTATATAAGAGGTTTGAAAGGGGTTTGGGTACCCACTGCGGGGATCATTGATTATGTCGTAGTGGTGAGAAAGTTCATGGAACTAGTGCTTCAAAAGAATGATAAGAATCGGCTTTTTCTCTCTGAGAAAGTAATCAAGCTGAAAAGAAAAGGAGAAAATATCCATATAGTTACTGATAAACAAGAAATTATAGCTGAAAAAGTAATTGTTTGCGGGGGTCTTTTTTCCGATCGACTGGCGAAACTAGACCGTATCAGACTCAATATGCAGATCGTGGGATTCAGAGGAGATTATTATGAATTGCGGGAACATGCAAAGCATATGGTGAATAATTTGATCTATCCGGTTCCCGACCCAAAATACCCGTTTTTAGGCGTTCATTATACGCCAATGATAGGAGGGAAGGTTGAATGTGGCCCTAATGCGGTTTTTACCTTTAAAAGGGAAGGTTATGCCAAAACCAGTTTTAACCTAAAAGATAGTTTGGAGGCGCTTAGCTACAAAGGTACTATCAGGCTTTTTGCAAAAAACTGGTCTAAGGGAATAGAAGAATATAGAAGAGCCTTTTCCAAAAAGTTATTTGTAAAGGAATTGCAACGTATGATGCCGTCGATTACAGCGGATGATGTAGTTGCTACGCGATCAGGAGTTAGGGCTCAGGCGGTTGGTAGTCAAGGTGAGATGATTGACGACTTTAAGATTATTCGGTCTAAAGGTGTTACCCATGTGATCAATGCCCCATCACCTGCGGCTACGGCCTGTATGGCCATTGCCGATGAAATTCTGCTTGACCTCGGGTGAATAATAGAATTCACCCTGATGGTCTGGCAGCTCATAGTATATTATTTTTGTAAGTGCACGTCCATTTGTGGGAATGGAATACTGATACCTTCTGCATTAAAGGCATTATAAGTCTTTTCATTGATGTCAAAAAACACGGCCCAATAATCTTCACCTTTTACCCAAGCTCTGGCAGTTAGGTTTACTGAGCTGTCTGCCATTTCAGACAACCCCACGAAGTAAGCCGGATCAGTAAGAATTCGTTTATCTTCCTTAAATAATTCGAATAGAACTTTACGGGCCTTGTCTACATTGTCGCCATATGCGATTCCAAAAGAAAAATCAACTCTTCTTGTCGGTTCAGTTGAATAATTGACCATAGAACCTGTTGATAACGGACCATTTGGAATGATAACAGTTTTGTTATCCAATTCCAATAGGATGGTATTGAAAATCTGAATTTCCTTTACAAATCCTGAATGACCCTGAGCTTCAAGATAATCATCAATTTTAAAGGGTTTGAACAACAGGATGATCACACCACCTGCAAAGTTTTGCAGGGTACCTGAAAGTGCCAGACCTACGGCAAGACCGGCAGCACCCAAAATTGCAATAAAAGAAGTCATTTGTACCCCAAGCATCCCCAAAACACTTATAGCAAGCATGACTTTGAGCAGAACTCCTACCAAACTCTTTAAAAAAGGCTTAAGTGAGGGATCGGTTTCTCTTTTATCGAGCATTTTCGAAAATGACCCTAAGAGAAATTTTATAACAAAGCTACCGATGATCCAAACCAGAATTCCTCCGATTAGTTTTGGTCCATAGGTAAAGATTGTATTGCTTAGTTGATCTAGTAAACTATTGATATTTATTTCCATTATTAATAGATGATTTAAAATTAAATATGATTAGAATTGATATTAATGTCTAGTTCTGATGGCACTTGAACAAGGTGCTTATTTTCTGCTTGAAGACGGTCTTGCACATTATTTTCGGCTGTTTCCATTACTCTTAAATAATCTACTTCTCCATAATTATTGAGGTCGAGATTTGAAATTTTAGTGTTGGGATCATTCAGCCTTTTCTCGAAATTCTCGAGATCCTTAGATTCGCCAAATATTGAGGCCGCAGCCTCCAGATCAATATTGTCAATTAAGTCATCACTATTGGCTTTAATAGTGTTAACATCCTGAGCGAAACTTTGGGAGCTTAAAATAATGAAGAACAACAAGTAGATGTAGAATAAATTTTTATTCAAAATAAGTACAGAATATTGGGGGTTGCTAAATAATTATTCGCAAATATAAGAATTTACAATACGATTAAAAATACTCCTTGAAGAAAATAATTGATTGGGAACTCTTAACTCTTATAGAATACTATAAATTTGCAGAACAAACTACTAACTATTTTTTTTTGAACCTAAAAAAATACACCTCCGAATTTCGTTATAATTTTCAGCTGGCTTTACCTGTTATGATTGGGCATTTAGGTCATGTATTGGTCGGTTTGGCAGATAATATCATGGTGGGAAGACTGGGTGCAGCTCACCTGGCTGCAGTTTCTTTGGGTAACAGTTTTGTATTTATTGCCTTTTCTCTCGGGATAGGTTTTTCATTTGCTATAACACCTTTGATTGCGGAGGCAGACGGCGAAAAGGATGTGGATAAAGGGAGAAAATTATTTCAACATGGTTTAATTCTATGCACCATTTTGGGCTTGAGTATGTTTTTAATGTTACTTGTAGCCGGCCCGATTATGCGTTATATGGATCAGCCGCCGGAAGTAGTCGAATTGGCTATGCCCTATTTGAAAATTGTTGCATTTTCTATGATTCCTCTTATGATTTTCCAGGCGTATAAACAATTTTCTGATGGAATGTCAACTACCAAATACGGTATGCACGCAACTGTTTTAGCCAATGTGGTTAATGTTTTGCTAAATTTTGTTCTGATCTATGGTCTATGGATATTCCCAAGGCTCGAATTGGTAGGAGCGGCTTATGGCACTTTGATCTCAAGGTTTGTGATGATGATCTTTATGATATGGATTCTGAATTCACGCAACAAATTCAAACCCTATTTCAAATGGTTGCATCTTAAAGAGATTAAAGAGCAACTATTTGGTAAAATCATCAATCTTGGTTTTCCCACAGCGATGCAAATGCTTTTTGAAGTTGGGGTATTTACAGCCGCTATATGGTTGGCGGGTACCATGGGAACAATTGATCAGGCTGCCAATCAGATTGCACTAAATTTATCTTCCATGACCTTTATGATTGCAGTTGGTCTTGGTGTAACTGCCACAATAAGGGTGGCCAATCAAAAAGGAGCAAAGAATTTTTCTGAACTTAGAAGGGTAAGTCTTTCAATATTCCTTCAGGTTTTTTTCATAGAATGTGTTTTTGCGTTGGCTTTTATTGCATTAAAAGACTTTCTGCCAATGATTTATATAGACAATGAGGCTGTAGTGAATACTGCGGCATCTCTCTTGTTGATCGCTGGTCTTTTCCAGTTGTCTGATGGTTTTCAGGTCGTAGTATTAGGAGCCCTAAGAGGGCTTCAAGATGTAAAAATACCTACTTATATTACTTTTTTTGCCTATTGGATCGTAGGATTCCCGATTTGTTATATTTTGGGTAAAGTATTAGGCTATGGGTCACAGGGTATATGGATTGGCTTGCTTGTTGGACTAAGTGTTTCTGCGATTTTGTTGTATTGGAGGTTCAATTATTTAACCAAAAAGTTAATTGAAAAAGGATAATATGGGAATCGTATTTAAACAGTCTTTCAATAACACGCTGATTCTTTTTCTGGGCTTTGCCATTGGTGGTATCAATGTTCTTTTTTTATATACTCATTTTTTAGAGGCCGAATATTTTGGTTTGATCACTTTTTTACTGTCTAGCGCCAATATGATCATGCCCCTTCTCGTATTCGGAATGCAGCACACAATTATTAAATTCTTTTCGGCCTATAAGCATAAGGAAGAGCAGGACAATTTTTTATTGACGGCAATGTTGTTACCCATGTTGATCATTATCCCTCTGTCAATAATTGGAGTGTTGTTTTATCACCAAATTGCCGAGTATCTCTCAAGAGAGAATATTATTATTGAAAAGTATACCTATACGATTTTCTTTACCTCAATTTTCATGGGATATTTTGAAGTCTTTTACGCTTGGAGCAGGGTTCAGATGAAGTCGGTATTTGGAAATTTTATCAAGGAGGTTTTTGCCAGAATATGTGTTTCAATTTTGTTACTCGCTGTGTTTTTCAAATGGATCAATGCAGAACAATTTGTGTATGCGGTGGTTATCGTGTATTTACTGCGTATGATCATCATGAAATTGTATGCGTTGTATGTATACTTCCCTGAAATCAAATGGATGGGACTTCCGGCGAATATGAAGGAAATTCTCTCATTTTCTCTCTATATAATTATGGCGGGCTCTGCCGGAACCATCTTATTGGAGATTGATAAATTTATGATTCCTCAAATGAAACATATTACAGAAGTGGCGTATTATTCTGTCGGTGTTTATATAGCGTCGGTAATCGGCATCCCTTCAAGAGCCATGCAACAGATCATCAACCCTATAACCGCCAGAGAACTTAATAAAGGGAACATGGAGGAAGTAGAAAGTTTATACCAGAAAAGTTCCTTGAATTTATTAATCGTAGGAGGTCTGTTATTTTTGCTGATTAATACAAATATTCAGGAGTTATACAAGATTATCGACAAGCCGGAATATTCTGTGGGAATTTATGTGGTGTTGGTTATAAGCATTTCAGAATTGATCAAACTTTCTTTGGGTACAAACGGAGCGATATTGACCAATTCCAGATACTATCGTGTTCTTTTTTATTATGCAATTGGTATGGCCGTTAGCGTGGTTATTTTAAACAAAATACTAATAGAATTCATGGGCATACAAGGGGCAGCCTTAGCGACCCTCACGGTAGTATTTATTTTTTCCTTATTAAGGATTTTGTACGTCAACATAAAAATGAAGATGCAACCTTTTGATTCAAAAACGGGATTACTCCTTTTGATCATAGTTGGCTTGTTTCTGGTATTTTATTTTATCCCCATGCCATTTAATTCTTATTTGAATATTTTGATCAGAAGTTGCCTTATTACAGTCATTTTTATTTACCTGGTGATCAGATTGAAATTATCGACCGAAATGAATCAAATGTTTGATAAATATTTAAGGTGATTAAGTTTTCCTATTGTAAAAACATTTACGAAATTTGAATGTTTTAAATTAATTTTTAGGGAATATATAGATGCCATATTTTTTGCATGTC
Source organism: uncultured Flavobacteriaceae bacterium (assembly GCA_964595535.1). Classification (GTDB taxonomy): domain Bacteria; phylum Bacteroidota; class Bacteroidia; order Flavobacteriales; family Flavobacteriaceae; genus Lutimonas. The sequence continues at coordinate 23,809 of CAZQRD010000032.1, forward strand.
ATATTAGGTTTTGTGATGGCTTTTTTTAGTTTAATGCCTCCGGGAATGTTAAACATGACAGCTGTTAGAACGACTATTGAAAAAAACCGAAATGAGGGCATCTGGTTCTCACTTGGTGCAGCCCTCGTCGTGATCCCTCAGGCTTTTATTGCACTTGTTTTTGCCCGATTCTTTGGTGAGAACCCGCAAATAGTGGAACGCTTGGAAATTGGAGGGGTATTGGTATTATTTTTGCTTTCGATTGTTTTTTTCATTCAGGCTAGAAAAAAGTTTAAAGGAGAAGGAGGCAAGAGAAAAGGAAAAAGTTTCTGGATTGGTATTCTGATGTCTGTTATGAACATGTTGGCTATTCCTTTTTATCTTGTTTTGTCTTCTGTGTTAGAAAACAGAGGTTTGTTGAACACAGAACAACCCTTTATCAATTTATTCGTCAGCGGCGTATTTCTTGGGGCATTTACCTTGTTCTTTGTCTATGTTCAGTTTGCCAGGGTCATTCAAAATCGAGCTCAGTTCATAGCCAGAAATATCAATTATATTCTTAGCGCACTTTTTTTTGTTCTGGGAATTTTGACTTTATTTAAATTTTTAAAGTAATTATTGTATTAAATTAGCGTCAAACAATTAAAATTTTGTTAATGATTCCAGCGATTATCCAAAACCTCAACAGAGGAATCAATTTGTTAAATTCAATTAGCGATCAGGAATATTCCAATAATTCTACAGCTCCTTACTACTCGAGTATAGGTGTTCATATGCGTCACATTCTGGATGTATTTAATTGTGTTTTTCAGGGAATTGAAGAAGGGCATATTGATCTTTCTTCTCGTGAAAGAAATGAATTGGCAGAAATAAAGGTTTCTGTAGGCTTAGACTATTTTGAGCAGACCATTTCTCAATTGAATAAGGTGAATTCTGAAGACCTTGATATGGTTGTGAAGGTCAAAGATGACCTTGGTTTAGGTATGGTCACCGCCAATTATACCCTTGCAGCTGCTCTGATCCAGGCGCATAGTCATGCGATCCATCATTTTGCGAGTATAGGATACATTATTTCCCAATTGGGGATAAGCCTTCCGGATTCAGATTTTGGTTATAACCCAACTACGCCTCGTACCGACATGATCAATAAATAAGTGCTAACTTAATAATCCAGAGCATTTAGTTTCTTTAGTTTTCGTGTATACGAACCGAGCCATAGCATGTTTTTTATATAAGATATGAAAGAGGGATATGGGATGTTTTTTTCCTTATGGTTCTTTCTTGCAATTTTCCCCATGATGCGCCAGTGCTCATTAATAGACTTTAAGGCTTTAAAATAGGAAGCGTTTTCGTGAGAAGCATCGTAGATATGGGTCGGCTCAGAAATGATACCATTAATCTCTAATATTTTATATGCTTCGCCCTTGAGCAATTTATCATAGTCTTCATATTTGATATCTAATCTCCCGTAATACCAGCCTTCCATCTTCTGACAAACCTCATCAATAAAGGCTTCTAAGTCGTTATTTATTAAATGATTACCATTTAAAAATTGAGTTCCTTTAGAATGATTTCCAATCAGTGAAAGCGTAAGTTCTTCACCTTTTTTTAGAACCTTTTCGAGTTGATGTTGATGAAGAGCAAAGAAGAGGTCAGCATATAAAAAGGCACGTTCATCATTTTGAATTAAGGCTGATAGGGTTAGAATTCCGTCTCCCTTCACTTTGATGAATTTTTTAATGGTAACAGAAGTAATCTTACCTTTGGCATCGCCGGGAATTCTGTGATAAAAGATTCCTAATTCTTTTTCATAAGGAATGAATTCTTGGATGATGACCTCTTCTTTAATATGCTGAAAGTAATTTTCCAGTGCTTTTTGGGAATCTATTTTTTTGACCAGATAGCCTCTGAATCCTATATTTGGCTTGGCAATGACTGGAAAATCCAATCCAAGATCCTTCAATTTTTCTGGTATTGACGATACAGAATCATTCTTTGCAACCAGCAGACTTATTGGTCTAAGAGCTTCAGGTACTAAGCTGAGGGTATTGAATTTTGATTCAGTACCGTTTCCGGAGAAAAGTATGGCTGGATTCGCAATTGTGTAAAAAATGGGATGCCCTGCTTTAAGAGATCGAATAAAGTAAAAGGGCAGAAGCGGCACATAATACATGAAGCTAGGCCAATGTTCCCACTGTGTGAGCTTCACAAAGACAGGGTTTCGTCTCATTTATTGAAAAGAGATTTTAGAATGAGTCTGAAGGCCTGTGTAACCAGGGCAATCGTAAATATAATAAGCAAACAGCCTAAAATCAAAACAAGATAACCATTCCCCTTATTCAAGGCCTTGAATCCGATTGTTACTATCACAGGAGAAGCAAATAACAAGGGTAAGGCCAAAGCCAGATATTTCAAGCCTTTATGAAATATTTTTTTGGTGTCGATATTCTCAAATACCTTTCTGTTGCTGATTGTTTCCTGTTCCTGTTTCATTGTTTTTATCAATTCGATGGATTGAGATAAATATAGAAGCGATATTTCTTTTATCCAAATAAAAAGGCTTCAATATCAATTATTGAAGCCTTTGGTATTTAAGTTGAAACATATTAGGACAATTCTTTGTCTAAATTCTCTTTCAAAACATTCAAAAATTCCTGAGTGTTCAAATAATTGTCAGAGGTCAGATTCTCTTTGTGGATCAACAATGCAAGATCCTTAGTCATTTCACCGCCTTGAACTGTATCGATACAAACCTTTTCCAAGGTATGACAGAAATCGATCAATTCCTGGTTGCCATCGAGTTTACCTCGGTGTTCCAAACCTCTGGTCCAGGCAAAAATAGAAGCCAATGGGTTTGTAGAGGTTTCTTTCCCCAACTGATGTTGTCTATAATGTCTTGTTACTGTACCATGAGCGGCTTCTGCCTCCATAGTTTTGCCATCAGGAGTCACCAAAACAGAAGTCATAAGGCCCAATGAACCGAATCCCTGTGCAACCGTATCTGATTGTACGTCACCATCATAATTTTTACAAGCCCATACAAATCCTCCGCTCCATTTCATAGCAGCAGCCACCATATCATCAATTAATCTGTGTTCATACGTTATTCCGGCTGCCTCAAACTTCTCTTTGAATTCGTTTAGGTGTACTTCTTCAAAAATATCTTTAAACCTGCCGTCATATGCTTTCAGGATGGTGTTTTTAGAACTGAAATAAAGATTCCAGCCTTTCTTAAGCGCCTGGTTAAAGCTTGAGCGGGCAAAACCGTAAATAGAAGAGTCGATATTATACATGGCCATAGCCACACCATCTTCTTCGAAATTGTAAATTTCAAATGATTGAGGATCGCGTCCGTCCTCGGGAGTGAAAGTCATTGTTAATTTACCCTTTCCCTTAGTGACAAGATCTGTAGCTCTGTACTGATCACCAAAAGCGTGTCTTCCAATACAGATGGGTTTGGTCCAACCCTGAACATATCTTGGCACATTTTTCATGATGATAGGCTCTCTGAAGATCGTACCACCCACTATGTTTCTGATCGTTCCATTTGGAGAACGCCACATTTTTTTCAGGCCGAATTCCTCCACTCGTGATTCATCAGGAGTTATTGTTGCACATTTGATGCCTACGTTGTATTTTTTGATTGCTTCTGCAGAATCAATTGTGATCTGGTCATTTGTTTCATCTCTGGATTCAACTCCTAAATCATAGTACTTGATGTCAAGATCAAGGTATGGCAAGATCAATTGGTCTTTAATGAATTTCCATATAATTCTTGTCATCTCATCCCCATCCAATTCAACGATAGGATTGCTTACTTTTATTTTAGTCATTGTCTTTTGATTTAATTGCTGCAAATATACTAAACCATTATAAAGTTTAAGCCCTTGAAAAACAAAATATTTACTTTTAATAATTTCATAATTTTTCAGATCTGAGCTACTATTTTTACAAAATTAAAAGCCATAACGAAGTTGTACTTCATTATGGCTTTCGGGTTTGGTTAACAACATTTAATAGTATTTAAACATTGCTTTGATTTAAAATAGGGGGGACTTAATGTTAGTATATCATTAATAACCCTATAGAACACTATTTTATTTGAGTAACTAAAGATGATTTGCGCTAAACACTTTAGTGTTTTTCATCAAACAAACAGTTTTAGAAATTAATCTAAAGTCAATTACTCCGGTGAAACAATTTTCATAACTTGGTAATAGGGGATCGTTCCACCAGTTTCAAAGACATAAACAAATTTAAAAGAACAGTGGAACAAGAGCTTACAAATCACCAGTAAAAAAGCCAACAGTTTATCAACAACAGTTATCAACAATTGTTCATAGTATAAAAAGGATGTTTTTCTTTGAAGTTATTTCCAAAAAACAAAAACCCATCACAAAGATCATCTCTT